>DAOTXA010000118.1:0-29848 GCA_034435595.1 Anaerolineae bacterium
TGCCTGAACCGATTATTCCTATGGCGTTACCTGCCTCATCGACGTATGTATCGTTATATCCATGATGTTTCATCCAATCCACCAGATGGCGAACAGCGACACCCTCATCGCAAGATATGCTGGGAATATTCACGAGATCACGCAGAAGTTGCTCTGCTTCCGCCGCCTTAACACGTCGTTGGCGATTTACTGGATTCGATTCAGACAATCTCATGTAACGTTTCCTCAATCAAATTAGCTACTGTCTCTAATTGCGTTTGCGTCACAACCAGCGGGGGTAGCAGCCTTAAAACCGTTTTTCCTGCCGACAGAGCAATTACACCTCGCCCTTGCAGACCTTTAAGTAGTGGTGTTACCCGGCCACGTAATTCGATTCCGATCATCAGACCTCGCCCCCTCACTTCGCGGATAAACGGATGTCCGATCTGCTGAATTCGCCGCATAAAGTTGCTTCCCACTAGACTGGCATGTTGCGGTGCATCCATTGTGATAAGGGTGTTAAGTGTCGCAGTGCCTGCTACGCAAGCCAAAGGATTTCCACCGAAGGTGCTACCATGTAAGCCGGTCTTGAGTTGACCGAGAGATGATTTCCAGCATACGACGCCCATTGGAATACCACCGGCAACTCCCTTGCCCAGTGTGATAATGTCCGGGGTAATTTCAGCGTGCTCGAACGCAAACCATTTACCTGTGCGGCCTATGCCTGATTGTATTTCATCGATGATGAGCAACACTCCATGCTCATCGCAAAGACATCTCAACGCGTGCAGGTAGCTTTTGTCTGCTGGATGGACGCCGCCTTCACCCTGTATCGCTTCTACGATTACGGCAGCAGTTTCATGAGTAATTGCTGACGCTGCGGCTTCCACGTTGTTAAATGCGATATGCGTGATGTCACCAATCGTCCATTTGTCGAATGGCTGGCGGTATTTGGGTTCCCAGGTGGTGCCCAATGCTCCAAGCGTGCGCCCATGAAATCCGCGCTTTGTCGCGACGATATGACTGCGACCTGTGAAGTGTCTCGCAGCTTTCAACGCACCTTCAACGGCTTCTGTGCCACTATTGCAAAGGAAGAAGCGGTTTAAGTCATCTGGTGTTAGACTTGCGAGCATGTGATAGAGTTCTGCTCTACGATCATTGTAAACAAACTCCGGTGCTGTAATGAGTCGCTGGGACTGATCGCTTATGGCTTGCACGAGGGTAGGGTGGTTGTGTCCGATAGACGCCACCCCAATACCACTCGCCATATCCAGATAGCGACGATCTTCGTCATCCCAAACATAGCAACCGTCACCTCGGACTAGTGTCAGCGGACGTTTGCTATACGCGCCCGATGTGTGACGGGCTTCGATGTCTGCAACTCTCTCCATTTCCAGATTCATCGTAAGAACTCCGTGCCGTTTCCATTTAGTGCATATTGCACTGGGTTTTCGATGCGTCCGTCGCCAATGATTACCCGTGAAACGCCAGTGTCGAGAGCATCACGCGCCGCGATAACTTTGCGTTTCATTCGCCCATGTGCCCAGTCAATCGCGTTTTCGATTCGATCCATGGTGACCCGGCTGGCGAACGTATCCTCGTCGGGAAATTGACGATATAGTCCGCGAACATTGGTAAAGATCATCAATTCACTGGCATAGAGTGCGCCCGCAATTGCTGCCGCTGCTCGATCTCCGTCCACATTTAAGTAACCGTCATGGCTATCGGCGAAGGGTGGTGCGACTGCCACTGCGCCTCTGTTTAACGATTGTTGGAGGTTCTCTGTTCGAACAGAGGTGATTTGTCCACTGAAATCATCTCGTACGACGCGTATCCTGCCATCCACCATTGCCCGGATCGCACGCTTACGCTCGCCAACAATAGGGGTCCGTTCTGCCAATCCATACGATATGACACCTTGTTGTTGTAGCAGGTCAACGATTTGCTTGTTCACTTCGGATGCTGCCTGTACAAAAAGGTCGCGAGTTGACGCATCAGTATAGCGGGATTCGTGACCACTAGGGGAGGTAAGTGTTCGGATAGGGTGACCAAGTTCCTTACACAGCGCGTTCATACGAGCGCTTACTCCATGGACAATTACGACCGGGCGATGTCGAGCAATGCGGGCGATATCATCGATACACGCTTTCAGGTTAAGCCCGCTCCCGCCGCCAATTTTGATAACAAGAAGATTGTTCATTATGGATAGACTCCCGGAAATGCTAGCCCTATACATTCATCGATATTCAGCATGAGGTTCATGCATTGCACAGCCGATCCTGCTGCACCTTTGCCCAGATTGTCCAGGGCTGCGACTACAACTAGATGGCGTCCATCATCGTCTAACTCGAACCCGATATCGCAATAATTTGTACCTGCAACGATGCGAGGTTCTGGCAAGCGATGTAAACCTGTTTTGCTATTCACCAAACGGATAAATGGTTCCGACGAGTATGCTTGTCGGTACACCTTCCATAAATCCTTCTCTTGCCGTGTTTCATTCAGTTCGCAGTGAGCGAGTAGATGGACGCCGCGAACCATCTCAATTGCGGTTACTGCGAATCGGAGCGGAAATTCATTACCGAGGATGGCCTCTACTTCTGCCATGTGACGGTGACCTGTCGCCTTGTACGTTCGGACTGCGCCACTTCGTACAGGATGGTGAGAGCCACTATTCGGCTGATTGCCGCCTTCCGACGAACCGACTTTGATCTCTGCACTAACGTGTGTTAACCAACCCGCTTCTGCCAGAGGTCGTAGTGCCAGGTTGATCACCGTTGCATTGCAGCCGACGCCACTCGCATAATGTTGACCGCGCAGTTGTTCTCGATGGACTTCAGGCAAGCCATAGACAAACCTTTGTAGCCAGTTAGGGGCGGGATGCTTTCCTCCGTACCACCGAGCATATGTGTCTGGATCGCGCAAACGGAAATCTGCCGATAAATCAATGATGTGAGTGGCAAGGTTTGAATACCTCTCGATGCTTTGTGCAGATACGCCATGAGGGAGTGCTAGAAAAAGAATGTCACATGCAGCTAATGCATCGGGATGCACGAATTTGAGTTGGCATACATTGCGCATATTGGGGTGAACACTGTGAACATAACGACCGGCACTCTCACGGCTGGTTATCTGAGCAATTTCAACGTTCGGGTGAAAGTGTAGCAGGCGCAATAATTCTCCACCTGTGTAGCCACTGCCACCTACAATGCTAGCGCGATATGTTGTCATGCGGGCACTCCGGCCTCTTGTAGCATATAGTCGATGGCCGCGGCTGCAATATCTACACCGGTAGGTTCACTACTGTTGCGGAACTCCATGGTATGGTTTACTTCATTGACCAAGAGGCTCCCTTCAGGTGTTTCCAATAGGTCGATTGCGAGAATGCCTCCACCTACCGCATGTGCCGCGCTTCGGCAAATTCGATCAAGCTCTTCAGTGACTGGACAATTTGAGGCGTTACCACCCCTTGCGGTATTTGTGATCCAGTGCGCTGATTCGCGGTAGATGGCACAGAGGGTCTGATCCCCAATAACAAATGCACGAATGTCACGGTCTGGTTTTTCTACATATTCCTGTATGTAGTAGAGATGATGCTGATAATCACCGAGAGCTTGTTTGTGTTCGATGATAGTTTCGGCGACAGACGGCGAGTCAATTCGTGACAATAATCGTCCCCATGAACCGACAACGGGCTTCATTACCGCAGGATATCCGGTTTGTTCCAGGGCGCTCATCGTGCTCGATTCGGTGAATGTTAGGCGAGTCGCGGGTTGGGGGATATCTGCTTCTGCTAAGGCAATCGTCGTTTGTACTTTATCGCTACAAATTGCTGCCGTTTGATATGTGTTAAGTGTTGGAATTCCCCAGCGATTTAGAATTGCGAGTGCATACAGACCGCGTGAAGTGCTTATACAGCGCTCAATAATCAACGCGTACTCATCCCAACGTCGGCCTGAGGGCGTGCGTTGATCCATGCCGGCGACAAGATCAAAGTTCAAGTTGCGATCGAGTATTACGTCAATTGCAATCCCGCGTTCGTTAAAAGCCTGGATCAGTAGCTTTTCCTCGGCACGAATATGTGTTACTAGCAAGCCGATTCGTGTCATTCTCCCCAATCCTCTTCAACTTCTGGTGCAGCATCAAGTTCCAGCGGATTCAAAGAGATGACTTCGAGTTCTGTGCCACAATCAGCGCAGGAAACCAACTCATTCGCCATCACGTCCTCTGGTAGTTCGACGGTTGCATCGCAATACGGGCAGTTCGGTGTATTCGTAGACATTGTGGATTCTCCTTGAATGGAATGCATAGGATTTCAGGTGGAAAATAAAAACCGCCGTCCAGAGTACTCTGGACGGCGGTGCAAAAACGAGTGTTTATTGCAGCACAACTATCCAGACGATTCGTCCGGCTTCTTTTCGTTCTGCTTCTTGGTTTCAACTATGAATACGACCAGCATGAGATTTCCCTCTCAAAAACAAAAATGCCGCTAGTGGCGGCTTACGTGAACTGTTAAACGCAAAGAACCGCCCTAATGCATTCTGACGTGATTTTTGACCTTCTTCAACAGTCCTTGGTTAGGCATTTGATTGATTTCTGTCCCATGATTTTCTTAAGTACAATATCGCAAGGCATTCGATTACACAATCGGCAGGATGCACAATACTATTCGTATAACTTATATGGGTTGCACGCGCTATTCAAGTCTATTGCGTTTCCTCGCGTGTTAGTTGACCGTCATCCATACGGAAAACGATGTCCGCTTCTTGCATTATCTGCGGATCATGTGTTACTGCGATAAGAGTAATACCGTATTCGTCAACCAGTCTGCGCATAATAGAGAGTACACGTTTACCTGTTTGACTGTCCAGTTGGCCCGTTGGTTCGTCTGCAAGGACAATACGCGGTTTGGATACCAGTGCTCGTGCAATGGCGACTCGTTGTTGTTCGCCACCACTTAACTCATACGGACGATGTCCGGCTCGATTCAGCAATCCTACCCAGTCGAGTGCTTCATTTACGGCTGGTGTGATCTTTCGCGGTGCATATCCACGCATTCGTAACGGAATGCTGACGTTTTCTGCTGCACTCAATAAGGGCAGTAGGCCGAAATTTTGAAATACAAACCCAAAGGTTTCGCGACGTAATGTGACACGAAACCGCTCACTCAGCTCATATAGATTCTGACCGTTGACCCATACATGACCACTGGTTGGGGTATCGAGACCAGATAGCAGATTGAGAAGTGTTGTTTTACCTGCACCTGCATGCCCGATGATTACTGCGAAAAGCCCTTCATTGATGCTCAGGTTAACCTCGTTGACAGCTTGAATATCCTCGCCTCGTAGATGATAGATACGGTGAAGATTCTCTGTTTTGATAATGTGCTGGCTCATGGTAGTTATTCCAATTCAGAATTCTCTGGGAAAACTTGAATATGGTCCTCACTCAAGCGAAGGCGGACTAAGTCTTGCATTTGTAAAGCGTCGAGGTAAGCCTGTGGTAGTTGTAAGCGTCCGGTTCGGTCAAGCACTGCGAATTCTTCCTCACTAAGTGCAAAGCCGTCGGCATCCCGTTGACGAAGTACTTCAGTGCTTGCTACACCGTCACGCATCCCGATTACGCGATCCACGCGGCTGGCAACATTATAATCGTGGGTCACGATAATGATCGTGACGCCAAACTGTTGTGTGAGGTTTGCCATAACCTCGAATATTGCATTTGCACCTTCACGATCTACCTCACCGGTTGGTTCGTCCGCGAGCAACAAATCTGGATTATTTGACATCGCAACAGCTAGCGCTGCTCGTTGCTGTTCGCCACCACTAATTAAGCCGGGTCGATGGTCTGCTCTATGAGATAACCCCACAGTTTCGATAAGTTCGTTTGCACGATGGTGACGTTCGCGACCTTTGACGCCCGCAAAGGCCATTGGCATCTCGATATTCTGGCGGATCGTCAAATATGAAAGCAAATTGTACCCGGTTTGCTGCCATATGAAGCCAACAGAGTTACGTCTGTATAGCAATTGGTCGCGCTCGCTCATTTCTGTAAGTAGTTGTTCGCCAACGCGAACTCGTCCTGCTGAGGGAATATCAAGACCTCCCAGCACATTCATGAGTGTGGATTTGCCTGAACCTGATGGTCCGACCAGTGCGAGCAATTCGCCTGATTCAACCGTGAGATATAAACCTTGAAGAGCAATGACCTCAAGGTCGGCAACCTTATAGATTTTCACAAGATTTTCGCATTCAATAAATGGTTTAGCCATGTCACCTTCTCTGTCGATGAATTGAAATAATGGTTAGTTAACAGTACGCAGAGCATCTGCCGGTTTAATACGATGTACGTAGTTTGCGATTAGGCGTAAAATGCCCGCGAATGCTGTAACGAGCGCAGTGCAAAGAAGCACAAACTGCGTAATCGGCACCTGCAAAGCTTGATTTGTAGTTAGCGACATGAATGGGGAAACGAGTATTGCAATCAGCATCCCTAGAATTGCCCCTATGAATAGTGCGGGAAACAGGAATATCGCTTGCTCCGTCAATATTAATCGCCATAGCTTACGGTATTCCCAGCCCAGCGCTTGCAGAACCGCGTATTCTTGCCGGCGGCGTTGTGTGGTGATCGCAATATAGAAGGAAAAATCAATCAATATAAGGATGATCGATATCCAGAATCCCATATAAAGTATTCCAGTTATAGCATTCGCAAACGGATCACGTTGTAGAGCATTAAATTCGCGCCATGCGTAGGTAGCAGATTGGAATCCCGGCAAATTGCGAGTTGACTCAACGAATGTGCTGTCCGGTTCTCGTGTGTTTAGATTAAGATATACGGTATTCGCTTTGAATGCTGTTTCTACGGTCATGTACTGGTTCAACAATGTTTTTAAATGGGATTCGGTTGTTGCGATGACAATATCGTTAGGATTTGTGCCGACAACATTGTCAAGAACACCGATGACTTCAATGTCCAATGTCAGAGACGACACAGGTAATCGTGAAGCGTTAGACTCAATAACAAAAGTTATGCGCTCAATGTCGCCTGTTTCTAGAGTGTCGCCAGTTTTTATTTCTTCGACAGCGGCCTGGCTTAAAATAACTGGCATCGGGATAGGTTGAGCTGATCGAAAAGAGATTTCTGGTGCGATGGTAGATGCAAGCGATTGGTTGATGAGAATTCGAAGGCTTTGGTTGCCTTCCGATGAGAAGTTGCTGTTGCTATCCAATGTGAGGATTGATCGCGTTCGTTCTGCGCTCTCGCTTCGAGACCAATTATTAGTGAGCTGATTCTGCTCAAAATTAGCGATGGTATTTGTTTCGCCCGAAGCTCGCTCGATTCGTAGATTGTCTACGTAAACTGTGTATTCGAATAGTGCTCCCTCATTACGTCGTCCGTTCATTTGAAGGCCAGTGAAATGCCACGGTGCAGGTCCTAGCATCTGCGGGTCTAAAGTCGTTTGGTATGTTGCGAATTCTTCATTTGTTGTGGCATCATCATCTGTATTTGTTAATGGCACTTGAATTAAGACATAGTCTGCATTCAAGATGAGAGCATTGACGGACAGTCGCAAGGGTGATAATTCAGAATCTTGAACGATGGCTACATCTAGCAACAGCGCATCTGTATTGTCCGGTAGTGTAAGACCTGATTGTGCTGCAGAGGGCGTATTGAGAAGGGAAGAGAATGCTCCTTTAATCTCGGGGAGGTCATGGATTCTATCAGCATTAAAGCCAATCAAAACAAGTGAACGATTGCTTATTCGTTGATTGATCTTATATCGCATCATTGTGCCATACCCATTGACATCTGGATTAAGCGCCCAGTCTGGATGTTCTTCGAGCAAAGAAGACTCGAATTCTAAAACTGCATCGGTTCCTGTAGATTGAAGCGCAGTGCGCCATGCGCTTTCCCTGCGTGTATCCATAAGTATGAGCGATGAAACACCGAGTGCCACAGTGCCGATAACTAGAAGCACGAGTTGTGCATAATGTCCCGGATTGCGTTCAATGTTCCAGAAGGCGAGTCGGTTCGACAGACTACGCCCTGAACTGAACAAAACTCCGCTCGCCCGTATGAAAACTGGGAATAACCTTATCCAAAGGAGCGCTGAGCCTGTGATCAGGAGTACGATGCCCGCCAGATTGAAAGGATCGGCCAGAGGACTTGTACTTTCGAGCGTTGATAGCGCTGAAATCCAAGAACGAGGATTCTGAATGAGTGATTGGATCGAAGCCTCCTCCCCGCCATTCAGCAAATACATCCGTATCAGAAACGCTATGCTGAGAGCTACCGCAATGATGTCGAGATATAGTCTGTTCCAAGCAGGTTTTTCCGGTGGGCGACTTGTCTGATGTCGTAATGACAGGATGCCTTGCCTGGCTACACCTCGTACCGGTAAAACGAGTGCAGTGACAACAAAGGCCGCTGTTAGAAGACTGATTATCCAGATAGTTGGCGTGAGGTCACTTATCACAACATGAGAGATGATTTCACGTTGTGGGCCTAGCGTTGTGAGTAAAGTCACAACAACAAAAGCAACAAGTGGGCCTAATATGCCTGCGGTCAAGCATATAAAAAACATCGTCGTAGTGTGGATTAAGGTGATTTGAAATGCGCTGCCACCACGTGACGATATCATAGCCCATTCTACCTGCTGCCGCTCCAAAATCAGAGCGAGAGTCGTCGCCAAATTGTAAAGCATGATGACCGCCACAATTGCTGCCAGCAACATCACCGGTCGTTCAGTTTCTCGAACGCTGGCGTTATATTCGTTTGTCAGGTCGAACAGTTTAGATTCTAAGGTTATTAGAGGGTGGACTCTGAGCATTTCCCGTTCAATTAGGCGCAAGTCGGCTACGAGTTCGTTGATAGAGTCAACACTGATCTGTTCAACGGCTATCTGTATCTCGCGAAAGTGTCTTACATCACCAACTACTGGTGTGATTCGCTCTATGAAGTCGCGTTCGGAAACGATGAGTCCGATGCTCAATGCGTCTGAGAATCCGGGGCCTTCACCTGGGCGGAGGGTGGCAAATATATCCTCGCGAATGTTCCAGAAATCGGAAGATTCCGGTATGCTGGGTGTAACCGTATCGACTATCTCCAAACTGATTGTTCCAGTCTCAAAATCGCCGATAATAAACTTTTGACCAATGTCGCTTGATGCTCGTTGTTGGTTTAGTGCTCGCAACTTTTCGAGTGCCATAGTTGTAATATATGCCGACACGCCATTCTCAGGTGGCAAGGTGGAGGAATGGGTCTGAGTGCCGCCGCGCACAAAATAGGTCTCGAAATCTCTATAAGCGGCGACACGAATGAGAATCTCGCGGTTGGATGTATAGCTATCGGATATGGCACTTGCTCGAATAGTGCTTGTAAGATCACCGAATTGTTCAGTGATTAAAGTATTTAGGACAGTATCGTCAATGACACTAGGGTTTGAGAATTCCGCCGTCAGACTGTCTGAGTCTAACTCTTCTAATGTGAGAGCAAATTCTGCTCTTGCCACGACTCTTACATATATCGGAACGACAGACATGAATCCAGTGATAAAACATGCTGCGATCAATAGTACCTGCATTGTGCGCCATTCTCGAACCATGCGTCGAATGGCTAAGACAAAGGGCATATCATTCTCCAGTCGTCCGCAATGCTTGGGAGATAGTTTGGCGACGAATTAGGAAGTCATTCACACCAATTTGGATAACAAGTAGTACGATAATCACCGCGACGTAGAGAAGTAACTCCAAAGGGCGAATTACGATCGTATATGGGAGGGTTAATCCAGATTGTCCGGTATTTTGCGCAAGAACCGGCAGAACTTGAAATGCAAGGAGCAGTCCTACGCCGATTCCAAGTATCAGGGCTATTGTCACCACAAAGACTTGTTCCAGAGCCAGTTGGATCGAGATGTCTCTTGCTGACATTCCCATTGCGCGTAAAACTGTGAACTCCGTTCGGCGATCCTGCACACTGATACCTGTATACGTGATAAGGCTAATTATGCTCAGGATTGCACCGATCAGAGTAGAGAGAAACAATAACCCGAGCAATCCTAATGATAATAAGTCTGTTTCGAGTTCGCGTATGGTTTGCTCAAGTGTTTTTACTTCGATAATGCGTGTTTGGTCGAAGCGGTTCTCAAATTGCAGCAGGAAGTTCTCAACTTCTGCGTCATCATTGAGGTCGATCCATAGTTCATTCGGTTGAATAAAGCTGCCCGGTCGGTAGGAGAGTTGATTCAATACAGATTGTAAATCTACTACAATAAAATCGCTTTCTTCGGCGTAGAGAGTTGGGTAGTAACGAGTAATCTCTGCGACTTCAAGCCACATGCTTGTGCGATCAATTACGAGATTGAATAGTTGTCCTTCGTTTAGATTTTCGCGTTCCGCGTATGTGTCACTAATCAGAGCAGGAATACCCTCGTTAGTTGGGTCACCCGACACCTTTTGATGGTCCAATAGCACCCCGAAACGCGCACTGTTTTCATCTTGCTGCCACTCTAATAGCAATGATCTGGCTTCGAGGTCAGTATCAAGTATGTCGTCTTCTTTTATCGGCGATGTGATGCTGTTTATTTGAATTCCCACATCGTTGACACGTTGCCAGTTTGAAGCATCAGATAGCCAATCTAAATCTTGTTGCTCTTGCTGAGAATCCGTTACGGTTAAATCACGCAAGTAAAGTTTTGAATCAGAACCTTGGCCGGAGAACAAACCGATATCGCGGGTTGAAACAATGATTGTTTCAAGGGTGAGCGGTTGAGTTGTATTTTCATCTAATAATGAGCTGAGGTCCACGGTGTAGCGGACCCAACCTTTGTTAGGGAAGGCGTCTAAGGCTGGGCGCTCAAGCTCATCACTGGATGACATCCGTGTGTTTTCTAAGAATGTGGCGATCTCATCAGTTTTCGAATCTGCCGAAATAATATGATAGCGATTTGACGCATCTCGCAATCGAAATTGGATAGAAATGTTGTCACGTAATCGCAAAGGAAGGGCTTCTAGTGGCAGGCTTTCGTTGAGTAAAATCTGCTCTCGAGGAGGTACAATACCATAATAGAATCCCCAGAAACTTAACTCGTTGATGCCAGCAGGTAAGGGGCGACCACGCTGAATTTGGTTATTCCCCCAGTCAAAAATCACAATAGGACCGAGATCTCTTCGCCAATGCACAACATCTGCGAAATTTTGACCGTCTACCAGCAGTATATCACCCAGATTGAAGTTGCCGGGTCGGGTGGTAATGTCCTCATCAGTAATGCGTAAGCTGATGCTGGCGTTTTCAACTCCTTCGAGTGAATATAAATCCGCTTGAGTCGGAATCAAACTGCTGTTATCTATTAAAAGGCGAAGGTCCGTACCAGTCACATAGGCTGCAAGATCAATGCGACTCTGCTGAATTGTTCGGAGGAATGCAAAAGCGAACCATCCCATGCTGATTGCCAGAGCCAGTAGGAATGTAATCCGTCCATAGTGGAGCGGTTCGCGGCTAACTTGCCAACTCGCCAGCGTTGGTTTTAGCAAGTGCGAATTTTCAAATTGTTTTGCTACAAAACGCATCATTCCCGGAAACAATCGCAGCGCAATGCTACCAACAGCAAAAACGATAAGAACCGGAGCAAGGATAAGCAATGGGTCCGTTTCTAATTCTTCAGAAGTAGCAAATAGTGTTTCCTCGTTTACGATCTGAAGTAACGCGCCAAATCCAATAACCAGCAAAATAAGGTCTAGATTGTAGCGTTGCCACCACGCATTCCCTTGATTGCGCTCCGTGGCTCCCGACGACAACACAAGGGGAAGATGGAGAACAGGCAGAAGAGACGAGATCAATGTGACGAAGGCGACTAAACCTGCAATTCCTGCGAATACATATGTTGATGGAGATATGGTCAGGGGAAGGTATTGTACTTGGGTGATGACCGGGATTAATCGCGAAAGCAGTTCACGGGCAAGCGGGGGAGCTATGAGTGTCATACCAAAGCAAATGATGGCGGCTTCAATGGCTCGCAATACGATAATCTGCCGGTTTTGGGCGCCGCGACTCTTCAGCATAACGATTTCGCGCCGCTCACTTCGTCGTACCAACGTGCCCATTACGACGAGGAAGAATAATACAAGAACACCTATTTGTGTGAGCAATAATCCGAAGGGTGCGCCAAATTGTGTGATTTCATCGCGATAGTCTGAGAGTGCATCAGATAATTCAGTTTGGTAAACGAGCCTGGTTGAATTGCCCAGCGTCTTCTCAAGCTCGCTTAGTAGCCTATCCTCTAACGCAGAAAGTGTATTTTCTGCTACTGTAATATCGTTAAAGGCAAGTTGTTGGTGATTAAATAATACACGCCACCCCATCTGTATACCTGTTTCGGGCAAATGCTCTTTTACCGTGCTCAGAAATGCATTTTCTGATGTGATTACATTTGTCTCCAGACGCCATTGCGCATTTGACAAGACACGTATTGGGGAGGGATTCATCCAATAGGCTGAGTTGGTATCAAGTGGGCGGAATATTCCGCTGATTTTTACAGTAAATGGACTGCTGCTATCGCGCCCACGTTGATCTAATACGATAAAATCGCCTGCTATTAAGTTGAGAGCAGATGCCATCCGTTCGTGGATTGCGACCTCGATCTCAGCAGGGTTTGATATTATGTCTGTGGGCCATTCTCCCGATACGAGTTCGGCATAAAGTTCGAGATCAGCATAGTAGCTCAGACGTGTTCGGACATCTTCGATATCGGAACCATCACGCTGAACTAAGAGGGTGACGGACTCTGCCCATAAAATAATATCCCTCAGCCAATCGCCAGTTCTACTGAGATCTGTTCGGTAGAGTGTATTTGCCTGCTCATCTAATTGAGACCACACATTTTCTAATGAAATGTCTAATGATGCATTGGGCGCAGCACGCACGCTAACCCGACTAAATATGTTGACTTCATCGGTTGGGCGTTGTAGCAACCTTTGTGATAAGCCAACCTGAGAAATTGCCTCAGAATATAGTGATACGCTGGCACCTGTCATCGCTGCTAGGAGTACACCAACGGTCAAAGTGGTGATTGATCGCCACCGTGCCAAAAGCCTGAGAGTTGCTTGACGCAATGACCAAGAAACAGGCAAGCGATTTATAAATGAAGCCAGCATAAATGATCCTTGACGATAACTTGCGCTACAATGGAATTATGAGGGTCGTTAAAGCCCGCCTCTTAGAAGTATTACGTGATTACTGCGAAGACTATCACAAATGATGTGGTGGAGTTACTGGATACAAAGTATGTAAGCGAATTCACATTTAATTTTGAAAATAGACGGTGAGGTCCGTTTAAACTAGAGATGCCTATCCAATTTGTGTGATTGTATATTGATTGCTTATAGATGTGTAGAGATTGTCTGCCGTTTTGCGACATTCGGGCTTGCCACACGATTATACCTATAGAAGGTTAAAATCTGAACGATGCGCATTTGCGAATCTACAAGATGTCAAGGGTATTTCAGCCCGAAAGCAATGCGGCGGCAAACCTTAAAGGAACTGATGTGCCGCCATCATCACAAGACCAGAAAGGCATAATTCAGAAGGCGAAGCAAGGCAACCGCTCTGCGATTTCAATGCTTTACGAGATGTATGCCGATCTGATTTATAGATATATTTCTAGTCGAGTTCCACTTGATGAGGTCGAGGATTTAACCTCTGAGGTTTTCCTGAATATGGTGGAAAGTTTGCCCGCCTATGAGATTACAGGAGCACCGTTCGAAGCCTGGTTATATCGCATTGCAGCGGCCCGCGTGGCGGATTATTATCGCTCACGCTCGCGAAACCCTCAGACTGAACTTCTAGAAACCATGTCGGATGATACCATTCCCAAGCCTGAGGAAGTATTGCTGGAACAACAAGAGACGCTTGAGTTAAAGACTGCCTTAAATGAACTATCGCAGGAAGAGCAAACAATTTTACTATTGCGTTTTGTAGAGCGTAAAAGCCATCGCGAAGTCGCTAAGATCGTGAACAAAAGTGAGATGGCTGTTCGAAGCATCCAACACCGGGCATTGGTTCGCTTAACCCGGTTACTTGGCACTAATGATAAAGCGCGTCATTATCTAAGAGGGCGTCATGGATGACGAGAAGTCCGAGGCAATCCGCTTGTCGACACGCTTGGATAAGGTCCTCCCTCCAGGTAACGTATCGTCATTTCGCAACAACTATGACGATCCGACTATCGACACGGCAATGTTACTAGCAGAAAAATCTGGCGAGACTATGCCTGCCGATATGCGAGATCGTATTCGTGCACGTATATTGGCATCAGACCAATCCCCTTCTTATCAACCATCGCTGATGAGCCGCATGTTGCGCTGGCCTGGGCTTCGTGCGGTAGCTTCAATTGTTCTAATTCTCTCTGTTTTGCTCTTAGTTGGTTCGGTGCCTGTTTCTGCCTCTGCTGTGCCGGGAGATTTATTGTATCCGGTCAAGATTGGGTTAGAAAAAGTAGAACTGGCGATCGTGTCATCCCACGCTCAACGCGCTTCGATTCATCTGGTACAGGCAAGCCGTCGACTCATTGAGGCTGACGAGCTGTTAGCTCGTGGGCAGTTCCACCCTGAGTTATTCGAGGCTGCATTTGATTCAGTGACGAGCGCCGGTCAATTGGTTGATTTGTCGAGTGAGCTTTACGCCCAACGCTTAAGTGCACTGAATGCTCAGTTGAACACGCTCATCAACAATGCTCGCCAACATGTGAATGCTTCCACGGACCAAATCGATATTATTATTGATTCTAGTGTGCATTCGGGAATGGCAACTGCTGTCAATACTCTATCTATCAGCCCTCAACCAGTTCTGCCCCCTTCATTGGCTGTTGCTACAAATCAGACTGTAGAAGAAGATCAGACCGACACGCAAGTTGAGCGAATGGTTACTCCGGTGCCTGAAGTGCCACCATCAGTTCCCATGCCGACACATTCGGTTCCGGTTGTAGCAACACTGTCGACTGAGGTGCTAGTAGTTTCCGCAACAACCACAGAAGAGCCGAATAGGTTGGTGGGAGAAGTCTCAGCATCTGGTATCGTCAATGTGCGATCTGGCCCGGGCACCAGTTTCAGCGTAATCGGAGCGATGAGTCCAGGGGATTCTGTACAGATTGTTGCGCTGGACGAAACGGGTGATTGGTTGCAAGTCGTTATTGATGACGGGCTTGGCTGGATATTTGAACCGTTAATTGATGTTGATATGGAAACAGAACTTCCAATTATACTGTCTGTTGGTTCAACTCCATCGCCTGTGCCTGGTTCCAATGAAGTCGGCAACGGCAACGCAGGCAACGGCAACGCAGGCAACGACAACGCTGGCAACGACAACGCAGGCAACGACAATGCAGACAACGGCAACGCTGGCAACGGCAACGCAGGCAACGGCAATTAGTGCTTCAAGTGCTGGATAGTTTTGGAGGGTTGTTTAGGCGAAGCTTGTATCAACTTGTGGTTTTGGGTACGCCGTCTAAACGGTCTACCTCCACTTCTTGAGCTAGCGATGGTGCGATAGCAATTACCTTATGATCAATGTCTAAAATCAGTGGGCCATCAAATGGCTCAATTCCTTTGACACGTACCTGTGTTCCCGGCACCAGTCCAATTTGTTTTAAGTAAGTCAGTTTCTCGTGTTGGAGCGCGTCAACCCGTTTGATAATTGCTTGGTCACCAACGGTAAGGTCATTGAGTGTTCTATATTGAATCGCGTTAATCGTGCCATCTGATTGCGGAATTGGGTATCCATGTGGGTCGACTTTAGGATACGCCATCAATTTCTCGAGTCCATTGATCAGACGCTCTGAAACCACATGCTCAAGACGGCAGGCTTCATCATATACCTCATCAATTGGATAATCGATCAACTCTACAAGAAAAGTTTTAATCAAACGATGTTTACGTAGTACGTTTACGGCAATTTGATTTCCTGCCTCGGTAAGATGTAGGCGATGTTCATCGTTCATAACATAATCTTGCTCACGCAACCGTTTTAACTTCTCGGAAACGCTGGAATGGTGCAAACCTAGCATCTCTGCAATATCTGAGACATGAACTTCGCTGTTCTTGTTCACTAAACGGAATATTGTGATAAGGTACATCTCTGTAGATTCGCTGAGTGTTACCATGTTTGTTTGCATTTTATCCGCTGACAGAAAAGCACTCATAGCAAAAGACCTCAGTCAAGGTGATCTGAGGCTTGCTGAAACTAACCTGCGTTGTTGACTATTCCGCGATGCTCTTGAGAGAAATATTCCGCCGTTTGAGAAAGGCGGGCAGTCCAATCTTGTCGATTGTGCGGATTTCTTTCGCAGACACCTTGACACGGACGAACTTGCCGAGTTCGGGTACATAAAGACGCTTGCTTTGCATATTGGGCTTCCACTGTCGACGAGTTGCCTTCATCGAGTGGCTGCGATTGTTACCGAACTGAGGTTTAGCTGCGCTGACTCTGCGTTTGCCGGTACGGGCCATAAGAATACTCCTGAATTTCTAACTTGCTACACCATATCATGATCTATAGACATGGCGCGGATTCGCGAATTGATCATCTATATTACCTGAAATTCTCGAAAGCGTGAAGATATTCTTTATGTATCTTTCACGTTATGTGGAGATCGAAGCCAATTTAGCATACTGTTTGTCAACTTTGTTACCGGATTTTTTGAATTGTTAGATGCAAGGCATCGCTCAAATGTTGTTTCGAGTATGCTAGGGTTGACAGAGCCATGTTTGCCTATGAGGATGATTTGCGACTCATGGTTGACAGTGTTGGCGTTGTCAACCGGTGAAATAGAAACTCGTTTACCTGCAACCTGCAAAATAAAATTAGCGCCTTCGTGGTTCTCCAGGCAAATTTGGCCTTTAATCCGGTAGATGTCCGATGGTAAACGCGAAATCTCACGTTTTAGCGCTTTGAGAGATAACGACTCAGATGATTTCCAACTCCAAGTATCAAAAATAATACTATGATCGCGATGTTCGTGAAATTCAGATTGTTCATCGTGGACATGAACATCAATTGTTGAGCGTTGCGAAATACGATCAAGCCCAAAGGTGCCAATATCTAATATCAAAGGTATTGGGACATTCCCATTTTGTGACTGGATGATTCGAGCGGACGGTATGATTGAGCGAATCCATTTTTCTACTTGCTCTAACTGATTATTTTCTACGAGATCAACCTTGTTTACGATCACGATATCAGCGGCCCCAACTTGTAATACAGCCAGGACTCTGTTCTCATGATCAAGATCAAGCACTTGCTCAGCATCGATTACCGTTAAAATTGCGTCAACATTAATTTTTTGCTTGAGTTGCTCTTGTCTAAATGTCAGCGCGATTTCTAGTGGATCAGATACGCCACTTGCCTCAATGATTATATATTCTGGTGGGAGGCCACGCTCTACCAGGTTCGACAATGCTCCCATTAGATCGCCACGAATAGTGCAGCAAATACATCCGTTGGAAAGCTCGATGGTATCGTCTGCATCTACATCAACAACAAGTTGACTGTCGATATTAATTGCGCCAAAATCGTTGACGAGAACTGCAATGCGTCTACCATGTTCTGCATGGAGAATATGGTTTAGCAGCGTGGTTTTCCCCGCGCCCAGGAATCCGGTAATGATGGTTGTTGGAATCGGTGAAGTTGGCAACACTACTACGCTCACAATGAATGATTACAAACAGAGGCAGTATGACAGAAATTGATATAATATCGAGATCAAATTTGTGTCTCTAATTTCGTTGGTTTATCGTCCCATCCACTTCATTCGAAGCAGATAGTTGAAGCCGACCACTTGAGATTTCATCGACAAGCGAGGAGATCTCACTTAGTACATTGAAGATGATCGGGCATAAGTGGGAACCATTGATGAGATACTCTAACACCCAGCGAAAGTCTGGCGTAAATGCCGGGTAGGTTCTGCATGTTTCGGGCCGGGTAGAGTAAATTGTGCAAACTTTCCCTTTGAGGAATGAGCACGGTCGATGATTAAGTTTTGCCCATTCTTCTGATGAGGATCGGCCTTCACTCTCAATGAGCGTAATAAATGTCTTTGAATTCAATGGCGAAATATGCCTTGCAATTCGTTGAATATCGTCAGGGGTCAGGTACACAACAAGCCTTCTGCAGCAATTACCACATGCCATGCAATCAATGTTGCTGCGAATGTTTGCTGCGATGCGTTCGATGAATTGGTCTAATGCTTGATCATCGATTTCATCGTCAAGTTGGAGCAAATGACGCATCACGTGAAACTCTTCTGCTCGTATTGCTGCTTGTAGGCGTAGTGTGTCAAGGTCGATGATAATGTTATTCATGTGCTGTGCAAATTCGATACTCGTCATATTCGCATCAAAGTTTATAGGGGGTTCAGCTTGATCATATCACGTTTGTAAAATCCGTTGAAGATTATGAGATCGAAGTAGACTGGTTGCCAGACAATATGCTGTGCACCTGAATTCGAAGCTGTTCGTTAGGGTATGGTTTCACCTCACCTCACTTCTCAGGATTTTGGTTTCTGGCTTGATGGTTTCGCAATTGTCTCTGGTGACGGATCACAGATGAAATATAGCATAATGCGAATAGCGTTAACGATCAGTAAAGTCTTTGGCAATAGTAAGTTAATAGCGGTATAGTCTGATTGTAAATGACTTGTGGGTTCAATAAATAGTTCACAGTGCGGGTTAGTTCCCGTTTCCTACGAATTTCACCTTCCCAGTTTCTGCTAAATTGTCGACACCGTATCTTTGCCCGGTTTCGCCGGGAATATGAGGGCATTTATGAACGGCCTTGCAATTTTACATTATGCGAGTCCGCCAATTGTTGGTGGAGTCGAGCTGACGATATATCACCATGCTCGAGGATTGGCAGACCTGGGATTTGATGTGCGTGTGATTAGTGGTCGTGGTGGACAGTTCGACGAACGGATCAAGACACTGATTGAACCGCTATTTGGGTCAACGGATCCGGAGATTCTGGCAGTGAAAAAGGAGTTGGACCAGGGCATTGCGTCTAAAAGATTTGACACACTGGTTCAGACGCTTGAGGAAAAGCTGAGTGTGGCGCTGAATGGTTGTATAGATTGTATCGTTCACAATGTTCCGACCCTTAATAAGAATCTTCCTCTCGCAGCAGCACTTAAAGGTTATGCTGCTTCACATGATCTCAATCTGTTGGCATGGTGTCATGATTTGGCGTGGACGAATCCACAATATATTCCTGAGTTGTTTAACCGAACGCCTTGGACGCTGTTACGTCAACCTTGGCCTGGTGTTCGTTATATTACGGTTTCTGAAACACGGCGTTATGAGTTGGCTGAACTAATGGCTATTTCGCCTCAATCTGTCGGTGTAGTGGTGCCTGGTGTTGATCCAGAGGAGATTTACGGTTGGACTCTGACGACAAGTGCGCTGGCGCAACGCGTTAATTTGATGGCCGCTGATGGCATAGTGTTATTGCCTGCTAGATTGACGCGCCGAAAGAACATCGGCTTGGCGTTGCGCGTCCTTGCCGAATTACGTCTGCAATCAGGAAAAGACTACCGTTTGATTGTTACTGGTCCTCCCGGTCCACATAATCCGACAAACCCCGGGTATTTAGGTGAATTGCTGGATATTCGAACCGAGTTAAATTTGCAGGATGCGGCCCACTTTCTTTACGCGTTTGGTGATGGCGATGACCCGTTAGTACCGGACAATGCGACTATAGCAAATCTGTATATGTTGGCTGACGCGTTGATTTTTCCAAGTATTCAAGAGGGTTTCGGCATCCCCATGTTGGAGGCTGGTTTTGCTGGATTGCCTGTGTTTTGCTCGGATATTCCACCATTTCGAGAAACAGGGCAGAATGACGTGACCTACTTCGACCCGGTAAATGACTCGCCTCAAGATATCGCCGCTTGGATACTGCATAGGCTGCAAGACGATCATCAGTATCGCTTTCGTGTTCGATCTCGCCAAAACTACCGTTGGGAAAGCATCATTCGCGAGCATATGGTGCCTTTACTACAAAAAGGGTAGGTTCATGGATAATAATGATCAGTATCGCATTGCTCTTATTCTCTCTGAATCAGCGATGTCCGAAGCTTGGGTGCGATTAGCTGTACGGATGTTGCCCGAGGGGCAGGGCGAAATTTTATTGCGAGGTATGATAACCATCCCAAAGGATCGTTCCTTAACCGAGGGGACAATTCGCGCTCAAGAAATGCGTGATCACTTTGACAATCTGGCACGGGTCTACCCCGTTATTCGTGGAGAGAACTGGGTGCGGGTTGACTATAAACCGCTTGAGCGAGTTATCGGTGAACTAGCTGCTGACCCTGTCGATTTGCTGCTTGTTCAGTGGCGCGGGCCACGTATCGACACTGGTGGGGTGGATACGGATTATATCCTGGAGCACGCACCATGCGACATATGCTTAATATGCGGTGAGCAATGGCAACACGAAGGCCCTGTGTTGCTCTCATTGCATGGTGGCCCAAATATTAGCGTTGGGATCAATGTGTCCCGTGCTTTGTCCGAAACTGCGACCATATCCGTGCTCCATGCAGCAAATGAAGCTACTCAAGATGCGGCAGAATTAAACCCTTTACTTGGTATTGATGGTGGTGTCAGCCGTGTTGTCACTGTGCGAAGTGAATCCGACATCCTCGGAGGTGTTTTGCGAGAGTCAGTTGGCCACAAGATCATCGTTATTGGAGCTGCGTTTTTCGAAAGTGACAGCGAGGCAATTGCATCTGGGCGCTTAGTTGAGCACATCTTCGATCAGACAAGATTGCCTGTCGCTCTGGTCCGTGCTCGAAAAGCCGAGACTTTGGCATTTCGTGCGCCGCGTCTTCTTTATCGAGACGAGGATATTTCAACGCGTGTTGATCGTTGGTTTGCAGAGAATACATTTAATAGCGAAGAATTTGCTGATCTCGAAAGTTTGCTCCGGCTTAAGACTCAGCAAGGGTTGACGATTAGCATCGCATTGCCAGCTCTAAATGAGGAAGAGACTGTTGGTGATGTTATCAATACACTCAAGACGGCATTTGTGGATAACATCCCATTGGTTGACGAAATTGTTTTAATTGACAGCAACTCTACGGATAACACGGTAGAGATTGCCAAAAGTTATGATATTCCAGTCTATAAGCATCCTGACATTCTACCAGAAATCGGTAGTGTTCGTGGAAAAGGCGAGGCTCTCTGGAAGAGTCTCCATATTTGCAATGGTGACATCATAGCCTGGGTTGATACTGACATCAAAAATATTCATCCGCGATTTATCTATGGTTTGCTCGGTCCGTTGCTGAAGCATCCGCACATTCAATACGTGAAAGGATACTATCATCGTCCGATCCTGGTTGGCGATCAACTACAAGCATATGGTGGCGGTCGAGTAACAGAATTGGTGGCACGCCCACTGTTTAATCTGTTTTACCCGGAACTCTCCGGAATCGTACAACCACTTGCGGGAGAATACGCAGGTCGTCGTAGCGCACTTGAACGTGTTCCATTCTTCAGTGGCTATGGCGTGGAAACTGGATTATTAATTGACCTTCACGATGTATTTGGTTTGGGTGCCATTGCGCAGACCAACTTGAAGGAGCGCGTGCATCACAATCAGCCTCTCGTTGGATTGAGCAAGATGGCCTTCGCCATTCTTCAGGTGTTTATATCCCGACTTGAAGATCGATATGGTGTGCAACTGCTTGATCATACGAATCGTAGTATGAAACTCATTACGCAGACGCCGGAACGACTGGCACTGGATGTTACCGAAATTGGTGATCGTGAACGACCACCAATTATTAGCCTTGATGCTTATAAGGCACGCCGGCAAAAGTCAACAATCCAATAGCCTTAATCCCATTTTACAGTTTCTGGTTCTTGAGAAACTGCAATAACACGCCAAACCTCGGCTGATTGATCGAAGACAAAGCGTGTTAACGTGCAGTTACCTGATAAGTGCGTTCGTTCTTTATTGACTTGATACAATGCGCAACGGATGCTGCCGCCATGTGTCACGATCAATATATGCTCGCTCGCATAGGCCAGCGCAATCTCCAGCATAGCCTGTGTTGTTCTATCGATATGCTGTTGCTGGCTTTCACCATCAGGAAACTGACGACTTAAATATTCACTTGCTTGGAATTGATTGTAGGCATCGCCGTCCCAGGTCATAATCTCCGCCTTCTTCAACCCCTGCCAGCGACCAAGGTCAATTTCACGCCATCGTTGATCATGAACAACAGGCAAATTTAATTGTTCCGCGACGATTTCGGCTGTTTGCCGACATCGCTTAAGGTCGCTGGAAATGATCCGAGTTATTCCAGCGTTTTGCAGATAAGGTGCAGCAACCCTGACCTGTTTTATGCCATTGTCATTGAGTGGGACAGGGGCAATCCCCTGCCATGTCCCACTCACATTCCAATCAGTCTCGCCATGCCGGATCAATGTCAAGCGGGTGGTCATCAAGTCTCCTTATCGGTTGAGATAGGAACATTCTATACTCCGGAAAATGCGCTGAAGCCACCATCTACTGGAACTACAATCCCGGTGACAAATTTGGACGCATCGCCGGCAAGCCATATGAGTGCACCAATTAGGTCCTCAGGGTCTCCAAAGCGATTCATTGGTGTATGATCGATGATTTGTTGACCTCGTTCTGTTAGATCGCCTGTTTCCTCGTCAATTAGTAGAAACCGGTTTTGTTGTGCCAGAAAAAATCCTGGTGCGATCGCATTGACACGGATGTTTGGGCTGTGTTGAGTAGCCATATATACAGCTAACCAATGTGTGAAGTTGTTGATGGCTGCTTTAGCACCTGCATAGGCAACGACTCTGGTCATAGGTCGAAATGATGCCATAGACGATATATTAATAATCGTACCCTGCTGTTGTTCTGTCATGACCTTTCCAAACACCTGACTTGCAAGTACGGTGCCAGTGAAATTGAGGTTGAAAACCCATTGCATCGCGTCTGGAGGTAGATCGAAGAAGGTTCGTGTGCCCGGTACAGCTGTTGCTTCAGATTTGTTTCCGCCAGCGGCATTCACAAGAATGTCGACGCGCCCGTATGTCTGCATTACATTTTCCAACGCGTTTGATAGAGAGTTGTGGTCAAGTACATCGGTGGAAATGGCAAGTGCGCTTCCACCGGCTTCATTGATTTGCTCTGCCAACGCCTCCCCCGGATCCTCTGCTCGCCCCAGAATTACAACGTTAGCACCGACCTTCGACAGCTCCTGAGACATCACGCTGCCTAGTGTTCCAGAACCGCCGGTTACCACTGCTGTTTTGCCTTGAAGAGTGTTCATTCTTTTCACCTATCCTAGTTTGTAGGCACGCTTTGCTAATCCAACGGCGAGTTCATATGACATGTTGCGTGCGTCGTTCATGTCGATAATATGGCGAACTACCAGACCAGCCAGCCAGTTGGCGCTGGCACGACGCCAGAGGTCATGTCTTGCTGGTATTGAAGGGAATGCCCTCGTGTCATCATTAAATCCTGCTGTGTTATAGATCCCGGCAGTTTCCATGACCTGATCAAAGAATCGGCTGATACCATTTAAGCTGTCATGAAACCACCAGGGAGGGCCTAGCAGCAGAGTGGGGTAGTGGCCAGCCAACGGTGCTAATTCTCGACTGTAATTGGTTTCATCCAGGCAGAAAAGAATGATTCGCAGAGTTGGATTGTTACCATACAGATCAAGAAGTGGTTTGAGATTTCGGGTGAATTCGGCTGTGATTGGAATGTCTGCACCTTTGTCGCGCCCGAACGTAGAAAATATAGTCGGATTGTGATTCCTCAATGATCCAACGTGTAGTTGCATGACCAGGCCGTCCTCTGAACTCATGCGTGCCATTTCAATGAGCATGTGCCCAGTGAATATAATTGGATCGTCTTTTTCCAGCATTCCCTTCAAAGCTCGCTGGAAGATCTGCTCGGCGGTCGTATCTGATAGGCGTCCGGTATAGGCTGAGAGCGCAGCATGATCTGTCGCTTTTGCGCCCATCTCTTTGAAAAATGTACGTCGATTTTCCAACGCAGTGATGAATTGACGATAGCTCGTAATTTTTGTACCGACAAGCTCACCTAAACGGTTGATCTCGTCAAGCCAATTCTCATTGGACAGATCAATTGCTGCATCTGGACGGAAGGTTGGGCGAATATCTCCCTGCCAATCAGAATCCTTTATTGCTTGATGCGATTCTAGTGAATCTGTAGCGCTATCTGTTGTGCACAATACTTCGATCCCGAACCGATCGAATAATGCCCGTGGTGAGAATTCTGGTTTCCGTAGTTGCGTTTCGATGGCATCGTAAATCATGTCTGCGGTATCGGGATTAAGCGGTTCATTGATGCCAAATACATTTTTTAGTTCGTCTCGTATCCAGACGCCAGTCGGAGTTCCGCTGAATAGATAAAAATGCTCGGCAAATCTATGCCAAATTGCGCGATGATCTTTCTCTACATTCACATCATTTTCAGATGGGATTCCCAGGCTTTCCAGGCTGATTCCCTGAGAGTAGATCATGCGAAATATATAATGATCAGGGATCACCAGAAGCTCGGTGGGAGTGCCAAATTTGTAGTCTGGGTTTGAAAAAAGTGTGGGATCCACATGACCATGCGGACAAATCAAAGGGAGAGACTCGATCTCATGATAGAGATTTCGAGCCACCTCTCGATGATGAGGGTCAATATCAAAGTAGCGATCTGTGTAAGCAGTCACAATTGCGCTCCGAGTAGCTTGTCGAATAGGTGCTTCAATCACATGAATGATTATACTTGTCCTGAGATTTGGCAGCTTGTGACCTTGTATGACCATGATGTAGAAACTGCCAGATTACAACTTGCGAATGTTTGTCTCTGTGGTGCAATGATCCACCCATATTTGTTGAGTAGCATGGATATGAACTTATCTCAATAATGGGCATCTACTCGAACGATCTGCAACGATGAAATAAGCTGTTGTCGAATAGTCGAAAGGTGAGCATAGGGTATGCCGTTTTTGCGCTGTTCCGAATGTATCAGCGGGCGGATATTATGCTTGGTTCATTAACCGAGGGCGCATGAAAGCGATGATGTGTTGAAAACAGCGTGATTGTAGACATCTGGTAAGGTGATGTCCACTCATCGGGCTGTGCTCAATGCATCTGAGCAGAGTTTTTGAGCGACACTGATGCAAGAATGTACTGATGACTGGTTCGCATACCACTAAGCCAGCGTTGCCGGTAGAACATTTTAGTGAGTTAACAGATGATCGGAGATCAGTGATTATGTAGACTATCACCGTGCCACAATTCTACAAGGTGTGATGCTTTGTGGTGGAAGAAGCGTTCAAATTCCGAATAATACATCAGCATCTCTTTGGAGGTAATACGGATGCCGTTCTTGTGCAGGATTGAACTGGCACGCGCCATATATTCCGCATCACTAAATCGCTTTTGGGCAATAGCTTCTAACATATGATTGGAGCCTGCACCCTGTGAAAATTGCTCTTTCCTGCGCCATGTGACATGCTCCGGCAGAATATCGCTAAATGCTTGGCGTAATACCCATTTTTCGGTTTGCGTCGATGGATGAATTTTCTCTGACTTCGGAATACGCATCGAAAGAGCAACAAATTCGGTATCGAGAAAGGGAACTCGCGCTTCGATGCTATGTGCCATGGTCATACGATCACAACGTTGTAGATTGCAATTGTAAAGACTTGCTGTCAATTTAATCAATTCACCATGCAATGTTTGGTCATCAAATTTCTTGAGATAATGATAACCTGCATACAATTCGTCTGCACCCTCTCCAGTAAGTACAACTGTAACATACTTGCGTGTCATACGAGCGAGGAAATAATTAGGGATGGCGCTGCGGACAAGTGATGGATCAAATGACTCTAGGTGGTAGATGATCTCTGGTAGGGCCTCCAAAATCTCTTCGGCTGTATAAATATATTCATGATGGATCGTACCCAGCATATCAGCCGCTTGACGTGCATTTTCAAGGTCTTCGCTCCCCTCAACGCCGACTGCAAATGAGTGTAAATCGGACTTTTTCTGGGCAACGAGTGCCGCCACAATTGTGCTATCCAGACCGCCGCTCAAATACACACCTAACGGTACATCCGACATCAGTCGCTTGTTTACAGCCTGTGTCAATGAGGCACGAATGTCCTGTATTGTTGGTGTGGTCGAGTATGATGTCATGGATGGCAAGAAGTCGTTGAGGTCAAAATACTGAACCAAATCACCGTCCGTATAGTAGTGACCGGGTGGAAACTCAAGCAACTCATCAACAATGTGGTGCAGACTCTTGATTTCTGAGCCGAAGTACAGCGTGCCCTCACTCCATCCGTAGTACAGTGGCTTGATGCCAATTGGATCACGCGCTAGCAAGATAGCGTCTTCCTGAACATCATACAATACGAAGCCGAACATGCCATCCAACATTGATACCGCTTGTGGTCCGTGCTTCTGATACAGCGCCAGGATGACTTCACTATCGCTCTCGGTCTGAAAAGGATAGTCCGGCAACGCCTGCCGGATATCCTTGTGATTGTAAATTTCGCCATTACAGATCAATGTGTAGCGACCATCTGGCGATTGCAAGGGCTGTTGACCATGTTCAACATCAACGATTGCCAGACGGGTATGCCCCAACGTCACTTCGTTAATTTGAACAGTGCCGCGATGATTTGGTCCGCGATGAGTCAATAGATGAAGTTCATCTGCAACAGAAATCTGTGTTTTGCCATACGCGCCAAGAATTCCACACATAGAAGGTGTAATATCTCCAGAATTTACGTTTCGATTTGAAGTCCGCGTGGAGTTAAGACATACTCGATCCGACCTAAAACATAGTCAATCAGGATTGCGAGTATTGCCGCAGGGATCGCACCCAGCAGGATGAAAGGATCAATTGTCATCGATAAACCACTGGCAATCGGTGTTCCCAATCCACCAGAACCCACAAAAGCCCCCAGCGTTGCTGTACCAACATTAATGACCATGCTAGTCCGAATTCCCGCCATAATAATGCTACTGGCAATGGGCATCTCAATCTGGAACAGGATTTGACCAGGTGTCATACCCATACCACGCGCCGAGTCAATGACGAAGTCATCCACCGCCTCTAATCCTGCAATGGTGTTACGGACAACAGGTAGCAAGCCATAGGCGACCAATGCAACAATAGCAGGCCAGAAGCCAAAACCAATGATTGGAGCCATAAACGCGACAATTGCAATGGTTGGCACGGTTTGACCGCTATTGACCAGGTTGTTCACTAATGGCAGCATTTCACGGAAGTCATCTCGTGTAACCAAAATGCCAAACATCAGCCCAAACGGAATGGTAATCAGTGAAGAAACAAACACCAGCTCAAGATGTTGGGCGGCAAACTCAATCACTGTCGCATTAGGGTGAATAAGCTGAATATCGGTTGGAAATATCCGTCCGAGGATGTAATCCCATAATGGTTCGTGCCCATAAATCGACCAACAGAATAGAAATACTCCGACAACCCGAATTAAAGGGCGGAGGAGTTTATCATCCCGGTTACGAAAATAAACAGCCGTACCCAGTTCAAAAAGCGCAAATACCAAAGTGGCGATAAACAGGGAGATACCAGTATCTACCGGGATAACCTCTAGTACACGGTCATTACTCCCGATAACATTGAAAACCCATAGATTTGGTTGCAGAGATGCACGTGGATGAAAATCATCCAGCGCTTCTTTCACCCGGTTCACCACTTGGTTCTCGACTGCGCCTTCGCGGTATGTAACGATCAGGCTATCCGGGTTAATCGTAAGCGCTTCGAGCGAAGTAACCCTTTCAAATAAGAATGCCGAAAGCGGAGAACCGTTTTCGCCTGCATCTCGTGTCGAATACACTTCCTGTTCACCGGCAGGAATTAAAGCTGGCACATATCGTCCAAATTGCCATTCTTCGTCCGTGGTGGTGAAATTGAGCGTCATATCTTCATCGGGTGAAATTTCACCTGTGATGTTTGCTTGCTCATTCAAAACTGCATTTACAAAAGGTCTTTGAGCACGCCGCAACATCAGATCAGCCTCAATATCATTGTCATAGACAATGATGATGGACTGGGACTCAATGGTGATTTCAGTCACATCCGGGATATTCTCGAAAAGGCGCGATGCAACTGGATGCGTGGTGTCTGATGCGAAGTTTCCCGTCTCGACCGGACTGGCGATTTCAGGATTAACATTGTATTCATAAGTGCCATCAACAATGTTGACCTGGACGGTATTTTCTTCATCAAATGCGCTACCGATAACCTCAAAATCGTCAGGAAAGCGTTCCTGATCGCGCATCGTCACAACTTGATTGCCAAATACAAAAATCACAAGAGCAGCGCAGATCCATATAATGCCTGCCCAGGGAATGTTGAATCTCGGTTGTGCTTTGATGCTGTCACTTGTCATTGGCTAGCCACTCCGTTGGTTTCACGAATGGCATCGGGGTTGTAAGAAGCAAGGTCCTGAAGTGCTTTGAGTGTGATCGTTCCGACCAATTTGCCACGCCGATCCACTACAGGCGTGATACGAAAGCCACGAGCTACCATCGCACTCAACGCTTCACGAGCAGTCGCGTCTTCGCGCACAGCAATGTCAACCCAGTGAGCTTCATACATAGCTTCCAGCAACGACGTATTGTTCTTGAGTTCTTCCTGGTCTATCCAACCCTTAAGTGTGTGATCATCCTTATCCACAATAAAGATTGAATTCGCACCGTAATTCACAAAGCATTGAGAGGCTTCTTCAATGGTTGAATCCATTGTGCAATAGGGCGGCTCTGTATCCATTAGTTTGCGAATTCGTACCAGCCCTAGTCGTTTGAGAGTGCGATCTGTGCCGACAAAATCACGCACAAAGCGGTTAATTGGATGTGCCAGAATGGTGTCAGGCGTGTCGTATTGCACAAGCCGCCCCTCACGCATGATTGCGATGCGATCACCCATTTTTATAGCTTCATCAATGTCGTGGGTCACAAAAATAATTGTTTTGCCCACGCGGTCCTGAATTTGCAGGAATTCTGCTTGCAAAACTTCACGTGTAATCGGGTCCACTGCCCCAAACGGTTCATCCATCAACATAATGGGGGGATCAGCTCCCAGAGCGCGAGCAACACCAACACGCTGTTGCTGCCCACCAGATAGCTGACGTGGGAATTTATCACGAGTGATGTCTGGATCCAGCCCAACTAGCTCAAGCAACTCATCCACTCGCCTCTGTATGCGGTCTTTATCCCAGTGCAGCAACTTGGGTACAATAGCGATGTTGTCGGCGACAGTCATGTGTGGTAGTAAACCAATCTGCTGGATGGCGTAACCGATCTGTCGTCTCAGTTCTTCCGCTGGTAATTCATTATTGGGTTGCCCGTTTATGAGGATTTCACCACCGGTAACACTGATGAGTCTGTTAATCATCCGCATTGAGGTTGTTTTACCACAGCCAGATGGGCCGATCAGAACACATATTTCCCCTTCATGAACTTGCAGGTTCAAATTGTCAACCGCTCGAAACCCGTTTGGATATTGTTTGACAACGTTTTTGAATTCAATCATGTTTCTCTCCGTGTTTCATACCCCTACATCTGCTGTCTTTGAATGCCAGGGGATGTGAGCAACCCCTCCAATATCTGCATCATTGCATCTAGTATGACCGCAAGAATGATAGCAGGAATCGCACCAAGCAGAATTAGGTCAACTGATGTCGTGTTTACGCCGAGAAGAATAAAATCGCCCAGGGCACCTGCACCAATAATTGAGGCAACAGCCGCGATACCTCCTAGTGAAATTCCAGCGTTCCGAACACCCG
>DAOTXA010000119.1:0-8046 GCA_034435595.1 Anaerolineae bacterium
CACCCCCGTTACTGCCCTGCCACAGGACGAACTGACCGCGTTCGCTGGCAACGTGTTTGACCGCTTTCGCAACCCGCATATTGACCACAAGCTGCTCAGTATCGCCCTGAATACAGGCTCGAAGATCAAAGCCCGCATCCTGCCCACTCTGCTGGACTATTATGCGAAGAATGGCACGCTCCCCACACGGCTGATGCTGGTTATCGCCGCCTATATTCGCTTCTATAAAGGCAAGTGGAAAGGCGAAGCGCTACCCATCAGCGATGAAGAAGGTATTGTTGAGGCATTCAAGTCACACTGGTCCAACGGGGATACACTGGCTAAGGTAGCTGCATCCGCATTGGCGGATGAGACGATCTTCGGGCAGGACCTGACGCAGATTGACGGCTTCACCGCGCAGATTGCTGCCTATCTGGAGCGCATCGAAAGCGATGGCGTGCCGGCGATCCTGAAGGACATCAACGGGTAGATTCGACTTGGAATCGAATGCGTCGTAGCGGTACAATCGCCAAAGTTTTCTCATCGCACCCGGAGCATTGCACATGATCCCTGACGTAGATGTACTTGTATGCGACGTGTTCGGCACTGTCGTCGATTGGCGCGGCAGCATCATCGCTGAGGGCGAATCGGTGTGGGCAGACCGTGGCTTACAGATTGATTGGAACGCGTTCGCAGTCGCGTGGCGTGCAGGGTACCAACCGGCGATGGACCGCATCCGCCGGGGTAACGCGCCCTGGGCCACTATTGACACCCTGCACCGGAGTATTCTGGATAGGCTACTGCCCAAATTCGGCATCCATTCGCTCAACGACGCACAGCAGGACGAACTCAACCGTGTCTGGCACCGGCTGTCGCCCTGGCCCGATTCGGTCGCCGGGATTGCACGCCTGCGCGAGCGCTACACTGTGACGACCCTCTCCAACGGCAACATGTCGCTGCTGGTCGAACTCAGCAAGCGCAGCGGTCTGCAATGGGATTGCGTGCTTTCCTCAGAACTGGCGGGACATTACAAACCCGACCTCGAAACCTATCAAATGGCCTGCGACCTGCTGGACGTGCCGCCAGCGCGGGCACTGATGGTAGCCGCCCATGCCGGCGATCTGGTCGCAGCGCGGAAGATCGGCATGAAGACCGCGTTCATCCACCGTCCGCTGGAAAACGCCCCCGGCACTCTATTGGAACAGCCAGATGATGAAGTCGATATTCTGGCAGATGATTTACTCGATCTGGCGGCAAAACTGGCAGGTGAGTGACACGTTTGCCGCCAGCCGAGTATTTGCGGATTAGCTCCCGGCGCGAGCCGGACCCGGAATCAGATAGCGATTCTGCCCTGAACCATCTGCCAGCCACCCCTGCACGGATTGCCCGTTTAAGGTCAATGACACGCGCCACAGGCGAAAGCCGCCGTTACATACGGGACCGTCAGTGATGTTGACCGTTACGTTGTCGGGAACCTGCCACGTCGGAATCAGGTCAGTGATCTCTGCACGCAATGGCAGTGTACCCGTTGTATTTGTATGTGCGAACTCACCCATGGCGACATCCACGGCAACGGGCGCATTGGAACAATCCCCATCGCCCGGAATGCCTGCACGCGGTGGACGTGTCGGATCAACGGCGCGGGGGGGATTTGTTGCCTCTGCTCTCGGCGGATTCGTAGGTGCAACAGCAGGTGGTGCGACTTCGTTCACTGTAATTGGTTCGAGATAGTAATCCTCGTTATCACCTTCTGCCGCCCAACCGCCGACGGTCACGCCTTCGGATTCAAAACGCAAATCCCACCACAGAAAATCATTCTGGCAGACGGGGCCGTCAACCACCTGCACGGTGAAACCTTCGGGAATCTGCATCAGGAATTCACCACCGGGCGCAGTACGAACATTCAGCGCGGTTCCATCGGTAAAGGTCACACGGGCGGAACCATTGACAGACAGACGCGCAGGCGGGGCGACACCACAGTCGATTTGCGGTGGCGCGATCAGTCCTGGCCCGTCAACGGCAGACACGCCCGCGCCCGTTTCTGCGATAGTCGTCAGTGTGTGCTGTATTCCCTGCGGCGTGATGTAAGCCACACGGAAATTTGACGTGTCGGTCGTGAACACGGTGTTTCCGAGTGTCGGTGTAAAAGCCTCGAATACAAATGTATTGGCGAATTTGATCTCCCCGCCCTCATAATCGACCAGCAAGAAACCATCAAATGTACCCAGCAGTTCATCGTAATCCGGCGCAAAGGGCACCGGCGATAGTGTCGCAAAGCTGCTCAGATTCCACATGGGAACTTGTGCGCCGGACTGCATCCGAAATGCGATATATAGACCATTGGCGACCCAACGCGGCTTTTCGATGAACGCGCCTGCCTGCTCGTACAATCCCGATGCTTGGAAACCGATCACCTGATAGTTCAGGCGCGTCATCGCCGGATCGTTGCCATCGCGTTGTGTGAACAACAGCCGGTTTTGCAGCGGCAGCACTTCAAAATTTAGTGCAAGCGGATTCATGCTGCCTACGGTGACGGTATCCAGATTCGGCGACCAGATCACTTCCGGCTGCAATACGCCGTCCGGTTGCGGCCCAAGTGTGACGAAGCGGATGTGCACGCGCCAATCCGCCTGCCCTTCTTCAAGGCTAATCATAGAAACACTAGGCACGCCCTGCGGCGGGGGTTGTGCGCTTTGCGGCAGATTTGCCAGCAGTGGGTTGTCGTTCGTCAACTGGTCGATAAAGTCGCCCGTTGTGGGATCAAAGGCGATCACGCGCCATCCCACATCACTGGCGAAGCCGATGGCTACCATTTCACTGTTGTGACTGAATGGGTTGCGTTCGGCAAAGATGATTTGCTCTCCCGGTTGGGCTTCGTGGGTTTGCAGCCATTCCCCGGTTTGCAAATCATAAAAGCCGACACCGTTATTCTGGTTCTGCAACCCGGCGATGAGCATCATATAGCGTCCGTTGGGCGAGATGTAGAGGTCGGCCCCGGTGTTGCCCTCGTTCGGCAACTGCGGGCGCGGCATACTGGCGACTTCCGCCACATCATTGACCCAGTGCAGTGTATCGGTGGTGCGGTTCCACACGACTGCATACCATTGTTTGGCGGGCAGCTCGATATCGGCGTGGGCGGTCCCGGCGGTAACGCCAAGCGCAATAACTGCCAGGGTCGCCGCAAGCAAGACTACTGTTATTCTTCGCATATGCATCTCTCCATATCTCTACAAAAAAGGCCATCTGCCTTTATGCAGCATACCCGGTTTTTCTTCTCAAATTCGATAACTAGCGTTGAGAATCAGTCAGAATTGCTCAACCTACGGCTATTCCGTTTGTCGGTTTGCAGAATAGGCCACAATTGCAATGTGAAGGTAGCGACAGACATGATCCGCGAGGCACAGAGTAAACGGAAAGCTGTTTTTCTCTGGACTGCATTCTTGATTCTGTTGAAAAAGTCGTCAGTGTAGCAAGCAAGGTGTGTTTGTAAGGTCACCATCAGCCGCTTGAGGTTGACGGCGGTGCCGATGAAGTGGGCCTGCAACTGTGTTTTGCCCCGTCCCCGGTAGCGACTGTGGCGCAATCCATGTGCACGCAACGCTTCCGAAATCGTGCCTTCCACCGCTGTTCGCTGCTTCATTTCCTGCTTGAATGGGTCCTGTCTGCTGCTCCTGTCGTCGGCGTTGCAGTGTGTCGGTTGCTTTCTTTCCCATTTTCTATCTCCTTTGATCTTCAATGGGTTGGAAAGTTTCCTCTATTTTACCCTGCCAATCTGTCCGACTGGTTCTGACGTTGAACAGCTTCAGCCAGAGGCGAAACGAGGGGCGAAAATTGTCCCCCTGTTTCCCTTAAGTTGGTACATACAGGGCGCGATTCTTCGCGCTAGTGGAGCCTCATAGCGAAAGCTCTATCAAGATGGCATTCTTGCCGCAACACGGTCGTGTTGCTACGGAATCGGATAGGGGTCGGGGGCGAAGATCAAGCCTTCGTTGAACCCGGTCAGCTTGACCATGTCGTCATCGCTGATCTCAAAATCGAAAATCGCGCCGTTCTCTGCAATGCGCTTCGGATTCACCGACTTCGGAATCACAATCGCATCTTGCTGAACAAGGTAGCGCAGCAAGATTTGCGCCGGGGTGCGCCCGTATTTTTCAGCCAGCGCGACGAGATGCGGATCGTCCATTTTGTGGGCACGCGCAATCGGACTGTAGGCGATGATAGCGATCTTGTTCGCCCGGCACATCGAAACCACATCATTGCGTGATGTGTAGTTATAGGCGGTCAGTTCAAACTGGTTGGCAGCGGGGACGATCTCGCTATTTTCCAGCAACTCTGTCAGATGCTTCGGCATATAGTTGCTGACGCCAATCGAGCGAATGCGGCCTGCTTTGTTCAGTTCCTCGAATGCCCGCCACGAATTGCCGCGTTCTTCGGCATTACGAGGCCAGTGGATCAAATACTGGTCCAGCGTTTCGAGGCCAAGCCGCTTCATACTGGCCTCGAACGCACGCATAGCACTGTCGTAGCCCTGATCTTTGGTCGCGAGTTTGGTGGTTACGAAAATCTCATCACGCGGGACACCACTTTCGCGGATGCCCTGCCCAACCGACTCCTCGTTTTCATACATGGCGGCTGTGTCGATGTGACGGTACCCGGCCTGGATAGCCGCTTTCACCGCGTTGACCGTTTCCTCGCCCTGGGCGCTTTGCCATACGCCTAATCCCAGACGCGGCATCTGCACGCCGTTGTTGAGCGTGACGGTATCACCTAACATAGAACTCTCCTTATTTACCCGATTTACACGGCAAAATTGTATATCTACGAGAGTGGCGATTGCTACCCTGAGCACGCCTCAATCTGGTCACTTCCTATGCGATGGCATAAAATGCCGCGCCATTGCGGTAGAAAATCGCGTCTTTCTCATCGTCGCTGAAGTCCTTGAGTGCGTCCTGTAACACCTCAATCCATTGCGGATATGTCGCTGCACGTGCCTGTACGGGCCAGTCACTGCCGAACATAACCCGCTCTACACCAAAAGCGCCTATGATGTGATCGATATACGGGCGAAGTTGTTCGGGCGTCCAGTTGGCGAGATCGGCCTCTGTGACCATACCGGACAGTTTACACTGCACATTGGGGAACCCGGCGAGTGTCGTAATTTGTTCGCGCCAGGGGTCCAACAGGCCGTCTTTGATACCCGGTTTGCCGATATGATCGAGGACAAAACGTGTTTTCGGGCAGTTCAACACCAGATCAAGTGCATCGCCCATCTGCTGGTGTTTGATGCAGATATCGAAGCTCAGGTCGAACTCGGATAGCATCCGCACCCCCGCCAGGAAATCCGGTTGCATGGCGAAACCCGCATCCCGGCTCTGAATGGTGCGCCTGATACCCTTCACCAGCGGATTCGCCGCCAGCTTTTCCACTGTTGGGCGCACCTCATCTTCGTCCAATTCCAGCGGTACGTCGGCGACGATTGCGGCAATCCGTGGATCATTTAGCGATTCGATCCATGCTACCTCGTCCAACGTTGGCGAAGCGCAGCCCGCCTCGACAAACACGATCTTTTCCGGCATAAATTCTCCGGCGTGTTCAACAAGATCGCCCGGTACAAAGTCCCGGTCGAGTTCGCCGTTTAACCAGTTATAATTGAGTACATCCTGTTTCCAGAAATGCACGTGCGAGTCACAAATGCGCATGACGCTCCATTCTCAAATCGTTTGCAGTAAGCCTGATCATCTGCCGCTGATGATAGCAGCAAGTGGGCGCGTCTGGCAAAGACCAGGTAGCGGGGACTAAGCCGCCTATGCTGCTACTGACCGTCAACAGCCTGTTCGCGGCGGCGTTCTTTTTCGCTGCACGCTATGCTCTGCGTCGGGCGCGTATATTTTTGCGCACCGGATGGGATGCCGTCGCGGGTCAGATGCAGCACCCCGATTCCCTCGAAAATGTAGAGCGCAGGCGCATCATCGCCGCTGGTGGCTACTATTTGATTGGCGGTTCCGGCTGGCTGGTCATCGGCCTGATTGCGGGCGGATATACCCTCTTCTTCTCATTAGAAACGATCACCCTACTGTTCCCCGGCACATAGTCGCAATTCTGCAACATTCACCATACAAAATCGTTATATCTGTGTAGAGGGTTATACGGTTTGTTTATTACACCTATTTCAAACCGAAACTTCACGAAAAACAACACTCCTTTAATGCAGTTTAATGGAGTAGAGGCTAAAATAATAAATATAACATTAAATTATCATTGATTTATATCATACGCACAACTTTCATAATTCGCACGACGGATAAGGAAACAACATGCCGAACCACGCCGCAATCGCGGTTGAACCGGGATTAAACACACCTGTCGAGAACCCGAACAAACTGCTGCAATTCGGATTGCTCGTTCTCGCCCAGGGCCAGACGCATCGTTCACGAACGAATGACCGCGAATTTGTCGCCGTCATGCTCAATGGACAGGCAGATTTCAGCGTTGCCGGGCAGAAGTTTACAGCGATCGGTGCCCGCAGGGACGTGTTCTCCGGGCCGCCTCACAGCCTGTACCTCCCGGCGGGTGTGGATTTCGACATCACGACGACTGGCCCATCATCACATACCGAAATCGCACTCATCAGTGCGCCGAGCGCACTCAAAGTCCCCCCTGCCCTCATCACATCCGACAACACGGTAAGCGGAACCTGGGGTGCTGCCAATTTCTCACGCTCGTTCACCAAAATCTTGACCTCCGACGCACAGCCACAAATTCAGGCCCAGCGCTTGATCGTCGGCGAGACACACACCCCCAGCGGAAATTGGGGGATGTTCCCGCCACAGAAGCACGACACCGATGAAAAACCGTATGAATCCGTACATGAGGCGATCTATTTCACCCGCCTGAACCCGGCAGATGGCTTCGGGATCGTGCGACACACGACAGGTGGCGGCGAGGAACGGCATTATACGCTGCAACATAACGGTCTGTTGATGCTACCAGAGGGATATCATAGCTATGTGATCGCCCCCGGCTATGAGGCTTATACGCTGTGGTGTATGGCGGGCGAAGACCGTTTGCTCATACCGCGCAGCGAACCGGCACACGCCTGGGTAGAAAAAGCGGTTCCGATGCTGCGCAATGTATAACAACCCCGATTCGATGGTTTGTGAACGGGGCACATCGTAGCGGACGACTCTTGTTCACAAACTATTAAGTACGTCAGGAAGGCGCAATGCAGACAGTACTCACAGAAGGCGACAGTTATAAAATCGGTTGGATAGACCCCGAACAAACCATCATCCTGATTCAAATCACCGGGACATGGAGTTGGAAGCAAGCGCACATGGTAGTGGAGCAGATCAACCACTTGATCGCCAGCACAAAGCACGATGTCTATCCAATCTTCGAGTTCAGCCCCAGGGCGAATAATATTCCACCTGGGTCCGTGTTCTCGCAGGTGCGCAAGATGATGGGCGAAAACCATGACAATGAACCGCTAAATATCTTCGTGGGTATCAATCCACTGTTGAGGAAGATGATCGACATCGTCAGCCGAGCTTACAATCTGTGTGGCGTCCACACAAAGTATCGCTTCGTCAACACCCTCGACGATGCGCTGGACCTGATCGCCCAAAACCGCTCATCGCCGCCTTCCACAAGTGAACCCGATGTGGTGTAACTTATTTACGTTCGGCCCTGTCGGTGGCATACAGTCCCACAAGGCGTGCCATGATAATCGTCACATATAGCACACCCATAATCGTCTCCAGGCTGGAAATCGAACGCGCAATCCACGTGACCGGCAGTACATCCCCATAGCCGACCGTCGTCAAGGTAGCATAGCTGAAATAGATTAGATTTTGCCACGGAAAATACCCTTGTCCGTCGAATGTGACATCGGTAAATGCGTGGATTCCCATCGTCTCATAAGTCAACGTATCGACCAGCCCATAAACTGGCACAAATGCCGCGCCGAGAATCAGATACAACGCACTTGCCGCAAAGATCACATCGCGGGAAACAGCCTGCGTTCCAAAGATATACAGCACCAGAACACGCGCCAACATCATCAAGTAC
>DAOTXA010000120.1:0-11944 GCA_034435595.1 Anaerolineae bacterium
TTGCGTGGCGGTCTGTGTCGCCGCCGGGGTGGGGGGGAATGTGCCTGTACCGGTAGCCATTTGTTCCGTGAGTTGACCATTGTGGAGCAAATCGACAAATGCCTGGTTGATGTCTTCATTTAAGCGGCGGCGGAATTCGCGATAGGTTTCGCCGCCAGATTGCCCGAAGATTGTAAACGTGTATATTTCCTGGATCGCTTTGCCGCTTACGGTCATCTCTGGTTCCCAGTTGTCCAACTGTTGATAGCGCCCATGCTGGCACTGGTGCAGTTCAAACAGGATGCGCACCTCGCCATGTGTCCCCTGAACGAGTAAATCGAGTGCGATCGGCAGCAGCGCACTGCGCTTGGTGATGCGCTTGCGAAACTGGTTCGCCAGCACGCGAGATACGGGGCGCACCTTCTTATCGGTTTGCTCTGGCGAAAGGGTGGATAGACGGCGTATGATCCCGTTCAGGCGATTCAGTTGCCCCATTGTCGCATTGACCTGACTCTTTGCCACGCGCCCATACATATCGTACTGCGTCATGCGCAGGGCCTTTAAACGCCAGCCCGAAAGATAAAATCCATCCATACCCAGCAGCACTTTTCTTGCCTGCACGACACCTTCCTGACATGGCGTGGGTAGCAAACTGTTCTGCGCGAACTGTTGCCATTGCTGGCGCTGTCCGGCAGGGGAGTTGGGGTCGATATGGGACATGAATGCGTAAGGTGGCTGCCAGTTGGTAAATGTTGGCGCACGGCGGAAGATCAGGCGCAACATCGTCCACAATATCAAAAGAATCAACAGCGATGCCAGTATAATTCCGGCGATTATCGCCAGATCGCGTGGGTCTCGCGTGTCGATTTCGATGTCAGTACCGGGAATGGTGATGATCCCCTCATCGCCGCGACTGTCCACTTGATCGACCGTCGCGGTAGGTGGCGGTTGCGCGGGTTGATTCGCCAGATAGTCTGGCACGTTGACATCAACAAATACGCCGTTGTCAAATGTTGTGTCTCCGCTGGATGCCTCGACTTCGCCGATGCCGACCTCAAGACGCAGTAATTGTCGGCTGTTATTGGGGAAGGTCGTCACAGGAATGCGGATTTCGCCCTGTTCGGTGTCGCCGTTTGCACGCAAGGGGCGTATTGTCGCGCTGGCGACAGCCTGCACCGGGTCTGTGTCGGTTAATCGTACTGTTGCCTCAACACTGGAAGCTCCACCGCTATTATATACCGTATAGGCGATGATAATTTCGGTGCCGTCTTCTGAAATCCGGCTGTCTTCCGCGAAAATCCGGTAATTGGGTGGACTGCCTGTGTCCTGCTGTGCGTCGAGCAACAACGCCCCCGAAAACACAAGTATGAGAATGATGAGGCGGCGTAGTGCCAGGAACGCGTTCATTGCGGGGACCTTCTTCTGGTGAAAATCGATTGATCTTTGATCAACTATAGAACTAATGGCTTGACTTTCCAAGTCGGCTTCCCCACGCCCACCCCACGTTTCAACATGTCCACTTTGTGACCGTTTCATGTCCGTGTAAGCAAGACCGATACCCCCTCTTTTTGAGATCGTAGAGTCATCGACTAACAGTCTCAAGGAGAGACATCATGGTCTTCCACGGTCCAATTATGCCTGATCCGAACCCGCCGCCTTCACCTGAGCAGGGGCCGATCATGCCTGATCCAAACCCGCCACCCCTGCTTGCACAGGGTCCAATTATGCCTGAGCCGGGTCCGCCACCCCCGCCGTTTATGGCATAAGTGCGGTAGATAGACCACTGATAACAACGGCCTGTTCCATAAGGACAGGCCGTTTGCATATACCATGTTGGCTTTGAAGATTTTGAAGGAGGCACTACAACGCGGTCAGATCGGCATTGTTAGCGATTGCCTCTCGGAGTTCATTCACAGCATTCAAAATTTGTGTGCGTCGAGCGTTTTCTTGCAATGAGGAGAGGAGTTCCTGCGCTTCATCCAGGTGTTTGAAGGCTACGTCTTTGTTGCCCGCCAACCCCTCTACATATGCCATCGAATGCAGCGTATGACCGACATTGTGTGCGTCTTTGTTACCACGCCAATAGCGTATTGAAGATTCAAGCAAGGCACGCCCTGCGTCCAGTTCGCCGATGCGTGCTTTTAAGATGCCCGCAGCGTGTTCGAAGGTACTACGCGCATAGTCGCTTTCGATACGTTTAACCTCTTGCAAGGCGACCAGCACCCACTCATGCGCTGGTTCAAACTCTCTTTTCATAGTATGGATCATCATTGTTTCGTAGGCGACATAGCCCCGATATTCCGGTCGGTTGAGTTCATTGAACAGCTTGTCGCTGCGCTCCAGCCACGTGAGCGCTTCATCCAACTTGTTGTTGCGTGTACAGACGGTCGCCATGAGATAAGTACTAAGCGCGATTTCATACTCGTCGCCGATGCGCGTCCAGTATGCGTGCGCCATACGACCGTATTCCAGCGCCTTCTCGGTTTCGCCGAGGTAAATGAACACATAGGCGAGAGAGAGATACAGGCGTGCATAGGCTTCCTGGTCGTTGACCTGGCGAGCTAGCGTTAACGCACTGCGAATAATGCCTCTATCAAATGCCTTGGACTGATGAAAAACGTACTTGCGCAGCAGGTTCGTATAAGCTTCGAGGATCATTGCAGGGCGGATGCGCTTACGTGCACGCTTTAACGCGACGGCGAATTCTGCCTCGATGACTTCATCGCCTTCATGTGCTGTCAGAAAAAGCTGGGTAACTCGACTATTGGCGTTGATACCCGGATTGGGATATTTCTTCTCGTAAGACATCAACGCATCTTGCAGCAGCTTGCTCCAGCGCTTGACATCGCTATGATGGATGACGTAAGGATAGACTCGCAATAACTCTCGCACGGCGTCGCTGGATTCTTCTTTGACATCACTTTTCAACGCGCCGACTACTTCACCGAAAAGTTCTTCGGCATTGACCTGCAGCCACCCAGCATTCTGGTAATATTGCGGTATTTCGTTGAGCCGGTTCTGCATTTCACTTGACATGATCTTACACTTCCTAAGTTAAGAGTGCTTACTTTCATAATAGTATCATACGAATTAAGGAGCTTTCAAGACCGGATCATACCGCGTTGTTTTTTTGCAATCCATATATCTTACTTGATCTCTGATTCATGAAGCTCCATATCCGTGTGAACGGCTGCCGACCTGCGTTTATTCACTATGAGCATCACCACAAATGTCATGATGTTCGCAGGTCGCATACTGCATTTTCGCCCCGACAGCGTCAATGCAAAGACGACGTACTTTCGCGTTTATGCATCCAGGATCGGTTTTTCACCTCCATGCTTATTGATGAAGGTGCGCAGCGCCTCGATACTGCCATGAGACGTGGAATCTTGTGCGGTATCTGTATCATTGAGGGCATTTTTCGCGTTGGCGATATATTCTGCTTGCAGGTCGTTTTCACCTGATCTGGACGACAGATACCCCAAGTTTGTGTAGATGTGAGCGATACGTAGTGGTTGCCCCTGACTTTGCCAGAAGTGCAGGGATTGCATTAACGCCTGTTTCGCTGTGTCGATATTTCCCGATTCGATGGATGCGATTGCGGCAGCTTCACGTGCAAGTTCGACAAGTTCAAGATCATCTTGCTTGCCTGCATGAGTTAATGCGTTTTCGAAGTTTTCCTGTGCAGTGGTAAATGCTTTTTTGGTGTATGCGGCAATGCCGCGCTCGTATTGAATTAAAAAAAGCTCTTTGAAAGATTCGCTTCTTTCAAAGAGACATTCCGCTTTTTCTTGCCAGAATATAGCCATGTCTGACTGTTCAGACGCTTTATACGCCTTGCCTAAGACATGCGCGGCAAGCCCACTTTCGTAATCTGCCTGTAGATGCTGTGCGTGCCGATACGCTAAATCTGCCTGTTTGATAGAGGTTGGATAATCACCCCACAACAAATGAGTAAAGGCCAGTGTTAGATAAAGGTTGCATTGCATTTGCGGAACATTGACCTGACGCACAGTGCGTATGGCGCTTTCGACAAGCAAAGGGCTGGTTTCTGATACACCCCGATACACCTGGTTTTTGAACAATGTGAGGTAAGAGTCTACCAGGTTAACCGGAAGCAATCGCTTGCGTGCACGTTTGAGGGACACTGCAATGTTGGCTGTGACCTTTTCGCGGGGGTGGGATACAAGAAAATGATAGGTTAAATTTTTCTTTGGGGTTTGGCTCAATTCCTGAAATAGATTTGTGGCAGTGTCGCTTAGTAACTTTGTCCATTTCCGTACATTTCCATAGGATGAGACTTGCGGAAACAGAATCAGTAGATCATCAACGAATTTCGCATCGGGTGGGGTTTGCTTGGTAAGGGTAGCCAGTTCATCGTATAATGCGTCGACACGCGAAGCAAGCCACCTGGAATCACCAAGTAGCTCTCGTGCCTGTCCTGACAAATTTTCAGACACACTCATGAATTATTCCTAACAGCGCTTACCTTGTAATTTTAATAAATTATAGACTATTTTCACGTGCGGAAAATATAGTCTGAATTTAGAATACCGCGATGTAAGAATTCTTGAGTCAGTGAAGTTTATGCATAACGACGATGAAAGCGTTTTCCCGCGTCGTTATGCATAATAGGATTAGTCACTATGGTTTACGGGTTCGATTCTGAGTACTGAGCCACTATAGTCTATCACATAAAGCTCGCCTGAATCATCCTGACCAAACGAACTCACCCGGCGGCCTGTTTCTGTAATTATGCCGCTGTTCCAGTTGCCTTCAGCATTGCGATAGGCCGCCCAGATCAAACCGCTGCAATAGTCGCTATACAGGAAGTACCCCTGCAAGCTCGGAATTGCCTGGCCTCGATAAGCATATCCGGCGGTTATAGAGCATCCGCCAACAGAGTGTGTATATTCTGCGACAGGCATGACAACGTTGGCGACATCTGGACCGATGTAGCGTGTGGTGGCTTCATAGGCGGGCCATCCGTAATTTTCGCCACCGGGACTATCGGCAGGCTGGAAGTTGATTTCCTCGCGTGCGTTTTGACCGACATCGCCCAGATACATATCACCAGTGGCGCGATCGAAGGAGAATCTCCACACATTGCGCAGACCATACGCCCATACTTCGCGGGCGAGGCTCGGATCAACCGTGTATGGGTTGTCGTCCGGGATCAAATAGCTGGCGCTGCCGTCGGTATCGACATCAATGCGTAGAATGGTCCCCAGCCACGTGGCAGGATTCTGCCCGGCTGACAGCGGATCGTCTGCGGCTCCACCATCCCCGAACGAGATGTATAGATAGCCGTCATTCGGGCTAAACGCCATGTGTCCGCCATTGTGATTGGCATAGGGTTGGCCCAGCGTCAACAGGGTGATTGCGCTGTTCGGGTCTGCAACGTTGGGGTCTTCTGCAGAGACAGTATAGCGAGCGACGACCGAAGTTCCTTCGCGGTTCGTGTAGTTGACGAAGAAGTGACCGTTTTCGGCAAAATTCGGGTGAAATGCGAGTCCGAGCAAGCCGCGTTCCGAATATCTGCTCAAGACATCCTGGCTGACGATGTCGGAAAGGTCGATGAAGGGCATGTTATTGAGGATGTCGTTTTCGATGATCCAGATGCGGCCCGTTTGCTCGACCACAAACAGACGGTTGGAACCATCGCCAGAGCCGGTGGCGAATAGCGGTGTGCGCAATCCGCTAATGACTTCAACGAGCGTAAATGTCGAGGCGTCGGGTGCAGCCTCACGAGTCGTGATGACTTCGATGTCGGCTTCTGGTTCGGGTGTTGTTTCCTGTGTTAAACCCGGAACCGTAAACAACAGCAGGGCGAACAGGATGAAAAAACGCTTGGTCAAGTTGGTTTCCTCACAATGATCGAGAACAATGAAGGCAATGATAGGACAGCTTCATAAACTTCTGGTGAAAGAAGCACTACGATTCACCTATGTGAGCGCAGATGCATCTCCCGGACCCGCAACCGCGATAACAAGGGCATCCGGGTTCAGATAGCGTTGAGCCGCCGCCAACAGATCACCGGCTGTGAGCGCGTAGATCATATCGTGATAGCGCTGTAGATAGTCGAGGCCCAGCCTGTAGTTTTCCATTGATAGGATGACCCCTGCCAGTCCTTCGTTGCGTTCCAATTGCAGCGGCAAACGCCCGGTAAAATACGACTGGTTGTTGGCGAGATCGTCGGCGCTGACGGGTTCGCTGACAATGCGGCGTAATTCATGTTGGATCAGATCAAGCGCCAGCGGCACATCCTGCGGATCAACGCCAGCGGATATGCTCCACGCACCGGGTCCATAGCCGCCATAGACATCACTGTATGCGTAATAGGCCAGCCCTGCTTCTTCACGGACTGCATAGCCGATGCGTCCCATCATGCCGAACTGACCGAGGACGCTGTTGGCGAGGTTGGCTGCCTGAAAATCAGGGGAAAAGCGGCTGGGACCGAGCGTACCCACCACAAGGTCGGATTGGGTTTTGCCGGGAATACCGGTGCGGACATGGATCGTCTCTGCTGGAGAGCTAGCGGCAGGTAGTTCTGGCGTAGTGGGCTGCTGCGGATTTTGCCAGTCGGCGAAGCGGGCGCGTACACCTTCAAGCGCCGCTTCTACATCCACATGCCCGGTGATGACAATCGTCATTCCCCGTGGGCCGTAGTGCGTGCTATAAAATTCCTGCACATCTTCGGGCTTCATCGCGTTCAACGTCTCGATTGTGCCGCGTGTCGGATAGTGATAGGGATGGTTCTGCGCGTAAACGTGGGTGTGAAAGGCGCGATTCGCCTGCCAGCGCGTATCCTGTTCGCGGTAGTGTTGCCAGGTGATCGCCTCGCCGCGCCGCCGGTTGATCTGTTCTGACGGGAAGACGGGGCGGCGCAACGAGTCTGCCAGCAAATCCAGCAGCAGTGACAGGTCTTCAGAGAGGGCTTTGCCACCGAAACCGAGTTTGTGGTAGCCACTGTTGAATTCGAGATCGGCCCCGGCATCTTCCAGCGCGGTATGAATCGCGGCGAAATCGCGGGTTTCTGTGCCCAGCATCAGGCTGCTGGCGGTCAGCGCGGCGAGTCCGCTTTTGGGCGGGGACTCGAACTGACTACCGGCAGGCAGCGTGCCTGTTAGTACGACGGACTGCGTGTGCATGTTCGGATAGACAAGCACCGTAATGCCGTTGGCGAACTGCTCGCGTGTAATAGAGTCGGGTCCGGGGAGCGATGAGGGGTTCAGACTAGGCATAGTCAATGTCTTCCCGTTGGTCGATGTCGAGTCTGGTTGGAACCAGCCAGCCAACGACGCGGTGTTGCGGACGTAGGTAGGTCTGCGCGGCGGCGTTGATGGCATCCAGCGTGACCGCGCTCAGACGTTGGGTATAGTTGTCGAACCAGTGCGCATCGCCTAAGTTCTCGGAAAATGCCAGCCAGTACGCCTGTTCCGTGACGCTCTCGGTACTGTAAGCGAACATGGCACGGGCTTGTTTGCGGGCACGGTCCAATTCTGCCTGCGTGATGCCGTTCTCGCGCAGATTGTCAATTTGCGTGTCGAAAGCGCTTTCGACTTCTACCAGTGTGCTTTCGTCGCGTAGTGTCACCGTGATTTCGTAGATAAACGGGTCCATGCTCGGTTGGATGCCACCGTTCACAGAGGCGGCTAGTTCTGTTTCGACCAGTGCGCGATACAGGCGGCTCGTCTTATTGTCGATTTCCCCGCCGCCGATACCCGTGGGTCCGCTCAGCACGCTCGCCAGCAGCACCAGCGCGGTCCAATCTTCGTCTGTCGCTTCTGGGACACGATAGCCTACCTGTAGAAACGCTGTTGTGCCGGGGCGTTCTACACAAACGCGACGTTCGCCATTCTGCGGCGGTTCTGGGCGCATAAAGCGCTTTGGCGGCTCGCCAGCAGAGACGGCCCCATAGTGTTCTTTGATTTGCGCTAACATGGCTGCCGTATCAAATGCGCCTACAGCGACAACAACCGCGTTACCGGGAAAGTAGTAGCGCTGGTAATGGTCGTACAGATCATCACGTGTCATGGTTTCGAGGTCGGTCAGATCGCCGATGATATCGTGGTGATAGCCATGCACGCGGAAGGCGGATGCCATCATCTCCTCGGTTAGCCAGAACAGTGGGCTGTTTTCCAGTCCTTGCCGCTCAGAGATAATCACAGTCCGCTCCGACTCAACATCTTCCGGCGTAAACTCGGCGTTGACCATACGATCCGCTTCCAGATCAATGGCAAGTCCGATGCGGTCGGCGGGGAGGGTGGCGTAATAGGCGGTGAAGTCGGTGCCGGTTTGAGCGTTCCACATTCCGCCCAGGCGGTCGATTTCGCGGTCGAGGACACCTGCCGGATAACGCGGCGTACCTTTAAACATCATGTGTTCGACCCAGTGAGAGATGCCAGTCTTGCCAGTGGGTTCGTTGCGGCTACCGATGCGATACAGCACCCACCAGCTAATCACGGGGGCGCTGTGAACTTCCTTGAGTAGCACCGTCAGGCCATTATCGAGGACATGTCGGGAAACGGTCATGGGAAAACTTACTGTCAGATTGTTAAGGATGCGACATTATAGCACAATCCGCCGGAACCAAGATGGGTTGATGGCGGATAGCCATCAGATTATAAAGGTGTATTCCTCAATACGTTGCGGGAAGATGACCTCATCGTAATCAGGATACAGGTAGTCGAGTCTAGCCTGTGCACGCAAGGGCGGATAAGCTCGTTCTTTGATCGTCTGCCATTGTTGATCGGCTTTTTCAATCCAGATGTGCGGATTCATCAACTCTGGTTGTACCTGATACAGCAATCGTCCAAATTGGCGTGGAGGCGCTCCCGAATTTGCAATGACCTGCGCGAGCGCCACATCTAAAGAGGAATCAGAGTCAAGCGCAGTTGATGATGGAATGTCCTCCAAAAATGCCGTGATGACCTCCCGTGTGATACCACATGCAATCAGGATATCTGAGAGTGTGCGGGGGCCAATTTCTGCGTAGTAGCCGTAGTCGAGCACGACGGGGATGAAGGTACCGCCGTAAATGTGATTGGGAAGCGGATGCCAGATCGGGTTGCCGTCATGACCAATCAAAACGCCGCCATTGCCGCCGTGTGCGTCTGCGACACTCACGCCCAGTGTCGCCAGTGCCGCCTCTAACAGATTCCCCGCCGCTTTCGATAGGGTTGTATCTGCCTTGAGTTGATTAAACGCCCGGACTTCTGGCAGCAGTTGGCAATGCAGAATCGCTGGATACCCGCCCGCCATTAATTGCTGTCCGTTTTCGTCCGTAAAGATCAGCCGCGTGGTGTGGCGCGGCATCAAAAACAGATCAGAGAGCAACAGCGGATACGCGGGATCGCGCAGGGGTTCGTTGTTTGCAGATAAGCGGACATCGAAGTCACGTGTTTTGCTAGAACGCCCGGTAACGTCGCGCACGTGATGTTCTGGCACCAGACGCAGCACGCGGCGCTGGTCGCTGCTTTCGTCTTCTGATGTCGCCTGTTGTTGCCCCAGGACAATCGCGTATCCGCCATGACCGATGACGCGTACATCTTCGAGGCCATAACGATAGGCGATTAGCGTCAAAAGTTCTGTCAGCGTCAGGTCTTCGCCGCGAAAGCGCAATGGGTGTTCGGTAACGCGGTCGAAGATAGTGGCGACCTGTGGCACCTGCGACGCAGATGCGAATAGAAACTCATCGTCCAGCATGAAGACATAGCGGTTGATGACTCCCTGAATCTGGCGGGATAGTTGCTCTAAGTGGGGCAGAATCCGGCGTGGCATGGCACTCCCTTGTTGAAATCATGCTCAACGTACCATCTCGGTTGCAAATCCGAAACAGTTGAATCAGCATGTTGATACGCAAAACTGCCAAAACAAAGAGTCGCAGCCTACACGTTGGCTGCGACTCTGTAAAACCAAGTTGTTATGTCGATTAGTCGCCGCCGGGTGTGCCGGGGCTGACCTTCGCAAATGCACCCGTATCGATGCTGCGTTCAACGGTATTGTCGCCGTTGCGCGGTTCGATGCCGCGCCCGTCAAAGCCGCGCCCGACTGCACGATAGGTGAAGCCAACTTCCTTCATCTTTTCGGGGTCGTAGACGTTCTTGCCGTCGATGATGATGGCGGTCTTCATGCTGTCGCGCACGCGGGCCATATCCAGGTGCTTGAACTCGTTCCAGGGCGTCGTCAGCACAATGGCGTCGGCGCTGTCTGCCGTCTCATACGGGCCTTCCATGTATTCGACATCTGGCAGCATCTTCTTGGCGACATCCATCGCCACCGGGTCGTAAGCGCGGACCGTCGTACCCTGCTCAATCAAATGCTCAATGACTGTGATCGCGGGCGAGTCGCGCATATCGTCGGTATTTTCTTTAAACGCGAGGCCGAGGATGCCGATTGTCTTGCCCTTGAGGTCGCCCAGCAGGTCTTCTAGCTTGAGGATGACGTGCTTGCGCATATAGGAGTTGATGTCCATGACTGCGGTGAGCAACTGCGGGTGCATACCATGCGTTTGTGCCATGTATGCGAGGGCCTTCACGTCTTTCGGGAAGCAGGAACCGCCATAGCCAATACCCGCCTGCAAGAAGTTCGGGCCGATGCGCTTGTCGAAGCCCATACCGCTGGCGACTTCCATCACGTCTGCGCCCAGTGCCTCACAGATGATCGCCATTTCGTTGATGAAGCTGATCTTGGTGGCGAGGAAGGCGTTAGACGCATACTTAATCATCTCGGCTGTGCGCAGGTCGGTCATCACGATGGGCTTGCGCAGCGGGATGTACAATTGGGCGACGGATTCGGCGGCGAGATTGTTGGTGCTGCCAAGAACGGTGCGGTCTGTTTGCATGAAGTCGAGAACGGCGGACCCTTCGCGCAGGAATTCGGGGCAGCTAACGACCGAGAATTCAATCGGCTTTGGCTGTGCGCTCTTGACGATGTCTGCTACCCAGTCGCCGGTACCAACCGGAACGGTGGACTTGTTGATGATGATGAGCGGGTGGTCCATCTTCTTGGCGATGGTTTCGGCGGCGCTGCGGACATACTTGAGGTCCGCTTCACCATCAACGCCTTCCGGCGTACCCACGCAGATGAAGACGAACTCGGAATCCTTCAGCCCTTCTTCGTAGGAGGAGGTGAAGGTCAGACGGCCTGCCTTAACGTTGCGCTCAACCATTTCCTTGAGGCCCGGTTCGTAGATCGGCATCTCACCCTGTTTGAGGGTTTCGATCTTATTTTCGTCAATATCTACGGTGACAACATTGTTACCGAGATCCGCGAAGCAGGTGCCGTTGATCAGGCCCACATAGCCGGTACCGATGACACAGATGTTTTTCATAGGGTTCGTTTACCTCTTGTGATTCACTCAGAAGCGATGAAGCGAGCGACATGCATAAATGTGAGTTACCTACGCAGTCTACCATGATCTGTGTACGCTAGAATAATGTCCTACACAAATTTAGGTTTTTTTTCACAAGTTGTGACGGGGCTTACGTGGTCGAGAGTCACAAGTAATCAGTTCAGGAACAGCACATAGACTAATTCCGGGTCGCCGGGGTCCAGATTATCTATGAAGCCGCTGCGCTGGTAACCGCGCTTATTCAGCAAGGCTTGCATGATCGTGTTCGACTCGTTGGTTGAGGTGAAAAGCTTCGGTTCCGGGCAGGTTTTTTCGGCGTAGGCCATCAGCGCAGCGCCGACCCCTTGCCGTTGATGCTCAGGATGTACGATCAGCAGTGCGATAAACATCTGCTCGAAAAACGAGCGATTCACGATAGCGAAACCGAGGCGTGTGTTTCCCTGGCGGGCGATGAGTGCTTGCCGGTTGATGACAGCTTTGATGAGCGTTTCGCGGCGGCTGTCGTCCCCGATGGTCAGGTGGTCGATCTCGAACATGTCTGGCAAATCTTCTTCGCTGGCTCGTTCTACGATGATCATGGGCTATTCGCCTGCCATGACTCGCGCCGCC
>DAOTXA010000121.1:0-3920 GCA_034435595.1 Anaerolineae bacterium
CGGGATGGCCTCCATCGGCTTGACGCCGCCGCTAATCAGGTGGGCGAGATAGGTCTCGATCCCGGTCCCGATTTCGGTGAAGGCGACCAGCATCAGCAGCAGGTCGTTGCGTGTGACCGGCAGCCGGAACGTGCCGATGCCAGGGATACGGGTCGGTGTGGCGCGTTGCATGGCTTAGCCTCCTGCGCCGATTTCGTCGAGGTAGGCGCTGGTAGCTTCGTTGCCGGGGAAGCCCTCGAACAGTTCAAGCGGTTCGAGTCCGGCGGCTTCTAGCTTGTGGTCGATTTCTTCGCGCAGAACCGCCAGTTCTGCGAGGATTTCATAGGCTCCATGCCACTGCACATAGTCCGCACCTTGCATCCAGGCACCGAACTTCGCAGTACGTCCCCAGTGATGCCACAGGTCGAAGTAAGTGAAGTCGATGGGTTCATCGAAGGGGTCGGCGGTCAGCAGATCGTTGTCGCGTAGTTCTTGCATCATCACGTCAGACAGGCGTACCCAGTCGTTGACGGCTTCGACGATGGCGTCACCATCCTCGTAGAATTGTTCCACGAAGTTGGAGCTATGGCAGGCGCGGCAGACGTTTTGCATCCGCACTTCGTTTTCGATGGCGTTGGGGCGCGGCTGCGAGATCGGCGCGGCGAGGAACCAGGTGAGGCGGTCGCCTACGTCGTGCGTGGTCGCGCTGAGTCCGAACCCGCTCATATGGCAGGTGGCACAGGTCGGCGCGGGGAAGTCTGCGGTCGTCAGTGTGCCCGGTTCCGCATCCCAGTGCCAGTCATCGCCGCCGGTCATATAGGCGATACCGTGCGGGCTTTCCTGATAGATTTCCCACTGCGGATGGTCTGGCCCGATGTGGCAGGCGTTGCAGGTTTCCGGCTTGCGGGCCTGTTCGAGGCTGAACTCGTGGCGCAGATGGCAAGCGGTGCAGTCACCGACGGATTGGTCGGGGTTGGGGCGTCCGACGTTGTGGCAGCCCTCACAGGCAAAGCGGGTGACGGCGGGGCCTTCTAGCGCGTGCAAGGCGTTGCGTCCGCGTGTCTCGTAGCCCTGACCTTCGGGGATCGCCAGATAGAGTTCGAGGTGTTCTTCGCTCAGATCGCCCGCGCCTGCATAGGCGACATAGGCCGGTAGACCGTGACGGCTGAGGTTGAACTGCTGGACCTGCTGCGTGTGGCAGACTTCACACTTCGCGGTAGACGAAGAGGTTAGCACATAGAAATCCGCTTCGGGATGCTGTACGGAGCCGGGATAGCCTTCTTCGACTTCGTGGCAATCCGCGCAGGTGACGTTATTGGCGAAGTGATCGCCGTCGGCGTACTGATTGACGATACCGGGCGTATGATCGCTGTGGCAGACGACGCATTCGTCGTCGCTATCGGCGATCTGCGCGGCGAGGATTACGTCTGACGGCGGCAGATCGCCCGCCCGAACGTCTTCAGATGTAAAAGCAACCGTCAGGCCGATGCCGACGATCACTAATCCGGTGAGTAACAGGGCTGTGACGAGCAGCCGTGACTGTCTTAGAAATTGCATGTATCCCTCCTAATTTTGCGAAAATCTTCATTTACATGCCATGCGAAAATCGCGCCATCGCTCCCCTTCCATCGCACGTTGTTCACGGATATTCACTGCACGCCAGAACAGTCTGTGTTTTGGTCTTTCACGATGGTTTGATGGTATAGGGGATGCAAGGAAGGGGAGTTGATCTATATCAAGTGAATGGGGTGATGGATGTCATGGGTGAGTGTGATGTTTGTAACTAGAAAATGCCGCCTCATCCCAAAGGATGAGGCAAATCATCCCTAAAGTTGATTATACAAAACGTTTCATATATGAAGATAGCAGCAGATTGTTAAAGATTTCACATTTTGGAGTGCAGCATGAACCGAAGACGAGCAACATTATTCTTAATCGCTGGCGTAATGCTCTGTCTGTTAGGCGTTGCCGTGTTTTTTGCAGCTACACCGGGCGAAGTCGTTTCGCAGGAAATGGGCAACACGCAATTTGTCGGTTCGGAAACGTGTGCGGACTGCCACGCGGACGAATACAACCAGCACGTCCTTCACGGACATAACTATAAGCTGAACGCCGTTGTTGACGGTCAGCCGCCTGAATATCCATTCTCCGAAGTCTCGGAACCGCCGGCAGGCTACACCTGGGACGACATTTCGTTTGTGATTGGCGGCTTCGCGTGGAAAGCACGCTTCATTGACCTTGAAGGTTACATCATCACCGGCGATGAAGACGCGACGACGCAGTACAACTTCCCGCTGATTGATGACCGTACTGGTGATGTCATCATCGAAGCCGGTTGGGTTCCGTATCACGCTGGTGAGGTAGATCGCCCGTATAGCTGCGGTTCGTGCCACACTTCTGGATACAATCATAATCCCGAAACCAACATGTATGACCTGCCGGGTCTGGTTGGTCAGTGGGAAGAAGAAGGCATTCAGTGTGAAGAGTGTCATGGCGCGGGCAGCAATCACCTTGAAGACCCGATTGTCTTTGAGATGCGCGTAGACCGCGACTCTGAAGCCTGTGGTGCCTGCCATTATCGCGGTGTTGAGGGCGTGGTTGAGGCCAGCGGCGGATTTGTGAAGCATCACGAGCAGTACGAAGAAATCACCACCGCGCCGCACGCCGGTATGGACTGTGTAACCTGCCATAACCCGCACCAGAGTGCCGTGTATGCCGACGCCGAATTCAACCCGAATCAGGGTTTGCGTAGCACCTGCACAAACTGTCACTTCGATCAGGAAAGCTGGGTCGAACATGACGACGCCAACGTTAGCTGTACAGACTGCCACATGCCGCCGATGACAGCCAGCGGTGCGCGTAATATCGACCTGTTCTGGGCCGACATCAGCACGCATCTGTACCAGATCAACGTCGATCCTGAAGCGGCGCAGTTCAACGACGAAACGGGCGGCGTGATGCCGTATATCACCGTTGAATATGCCTGCAAGCGTTGTCACATTGATAACGAAGACTTCCAGGATGTGGAAGACATCGCCGATCTCGCCGAAGGTTACCACGACTAAGCGCGATCTTGCACGATAAAGAGTACAACAAAACCGCACTGGATTTCCGGTGCGGTTTTTCGTTGTGGTTGGATTGCGCGAGGGAAAAATCACCCTACCACATATTTGTACGCCGTGGCAGATCGTCGGCGGCGTTGAGCAGGCGCGTCAGAAGGCGGGCGCGTAGGGTCGATAGCACCTCAGCGTAAGCCGGATCATCGGCACGGTTGAACACTTCGGGATGCTCGTCGTTCAGGTCGTATAGAATTTCTTCGCCGTCTTGATTATGGAAATACTTGTAATCCGGCGTGCGCAGCGTTTTGACGGCTGCACCGTCCCACGGATTCTTGAACTCCACCAGAATATCCGGGCGGCCTTCGTCTGTGTCGCCGGAAAGCAACGCGGTTTGTGACTGCCCCTTCACGCCGTAGGGGATGTCGATTCCGCATAGATCAAGCAAGGTCGGCATGATGTCAATTGTCTCGACCATGCCGGATACGCGCCGTCCGGCGGGGAGGCGTCCCGGTGCGTGGATAATACACGGCACATGGATGCTGCCGTCGAGGTTAAACGGACCTTTCGCCACGTAACCGTGATCGCCCAGCATCTCGCCATGATCGCTCATAAATATGACGATGGTGTTGTCTTCCAAGCCGGATTGCGCGAGCGTTTCTATGATTCTGGCGACACAGTCGTCAATTTCGGTGACCAGTGCGTAATAATGCTGTTTGGCGACTTTCCATTGCTCGGCGGTGACATCTTTGAAGCTGCTGCGCGGCATTTCGTCCGGGTGCTGGACGGGGGCAGGCATGGCGTCCGCATCGTACATGTCACGATAGCGTTCCGTCGGGTTCAGCGGGTGGTGGGGCGCGAAGAAGCCGACGGTCATAAACAGGG
>DAOTXA010000122.1:0-9419 GCA_034435595.1 Anaerolineae bacterium
GATTTTTCGCGTCCGTTAGACACAAAGCGAAAGTCCTGTTTCTATGACTTTGCTGGTTTCGCTTGTGCGGCATACGTGGTATAAAACAGATGTTCGTATATAATCAGCAAAGGTGAACACACATGCTCCACTACACTGCCAGTACCACTATCGACGCTGCGCCAGATAAAATCTGGGCCATTCTCACCGACGCTGAACACTACCCGGAATGGGACGCCAGCGCCATCCGCATTGAGGGCAACATCGCCGCCGGAGAAACGGTCACCGCCTATACCAAACTCGCGCCGGATCGTGCATTCCCCGCGAAAGTCTCGACGTTTGAGCCGAACCGCAAGATGGTCTGGTCCAGCGGAATGCCGTTTGGCCTGTTCAAAGGCGTGCGCACTTTCACGTTGACGCCCAGGGACGGCAATACGACCGATTTCACGCTCAGTGAGGAATTTAGTGGGTTGCTGCTGCCGCTGTTTAAGGGCAACATCCCGGATATGACCGAGACTTTCCAGAACTTCTGCGCCGGACTCAAGGCCCGCGCCGAGGCATAAACGCGCCTCAAACGGGGCGGCGGACCGTTGCGCCACACTGCCACAGGCGGTCCCCGTATGCTATGCTTGCGACATGAACACTCCAACCCGTATTCATCGAATGTCCGGCCTGCTCGTTGTGCTGGCGGGATTATTGCTGCTCTACGTCACAACCCTGCAAACCATCCCCAATGGCTCCGGCGACCCTTATATGCGCAATGTTGGCGAAACACAGATCGTCCTCAATGTGTGGGGATCGCTGCACGCGACCGGGTATCCGCTGTACGTGATGACCGGGTCGGCGTTAAACAGCCTGTTTGTCGCCCTCGGTGCAGATGCGGCAACTGCTCCGGCACTGGTATCACTGTTTTGGGGGATTCTCGCCGCGTGCGTGGTGTATGCGCTGGCCTTGCATCTGGTGGACCGCGTGGTTCCGGCGGTGTCGGTGACGCTGCTGTTCGGTTTAGCGCGGACGGTGTGGATGCACAATGTCGTCGCGGAAATAAGCAGTTTCAGCCTGTTGTTGCTGTTGTTGCTGCTGGCTCTGGCGCTGTGGCGCGACGAAATCCCACGCTTGACGACGCATCCGGCGCGGGTGTACTGGCTGGCCTGCATTGGCGCGATCGCGCTGGCGCATCATCGCGCCTTCGTAGTGATGATGCCCGCGCTGCTGTTCGCTGTCTGGCCCCAACTCAATCAGCACCGCACACAGTGGCGACACCTTGCGCGGACGAGTCTGCTGCTGGCCCTGCCCGGATTTCTGGTGTATCTGTATCCACCGCTGCGTGCGCTTTCTAACGCGGCATGGGTATATGGTGATCCAGGCACGCTGAACGGCTTTCTCGACCTGTTCTTTGGCACGGACGCAAATCGTTCTCTTGGACTGCAAGCTTCTGCGACTGTGCTGCGCGACAATTTCCAGAACGTCAACGATGTGCTGTTCAACGATTTGACCGTACCCGGATTGGCGCTCGGCGTCATGGGGCTGTATTTTGCGATCAACAACGATCGTTTGTGGCGCGTGGCGAATACGCTGATCCTGAGCGCGGGGGCGGCGTATCTGGCGCATGTCTTTTTCTTTACAGAAACGCTATACGCGCTGATTTTGCCTGTGACCGTGAGCATGGCCTTTGGATGGCTGTTCCTGATTGAACTCATCCTCGAAGAACGCTATGCCCACCTCGCGCCCATCTTCGAGGCACGTTACGCGATTGCGCTGGCGGTCGCCCCGGCGACGCTGCTGCTGGGGGCCGCCCTCTACGACTTGAATCACGGGTTCGTGCTGCAACAGGTCCGCGACGAAACCGGATTGCAGACAGTCGAAGTGTTACGTGCCGCGCCCGTCGGATCAACGGTCATGCTGGCGCGTGGGGCGGGCTACTTCGCTGCCGGGTTCGCCCGTGACGTGCAGGGTGATTTGACTCACATTGACGCGCTAATTGACGAAACCGCCGATTTCGCCGCCATCGTCGCCGGGGATTCGCCGCTGGTGACACAGGCGTCTACGTTCGAGGCGCTGCCGCCGGAAGATTGGTCCGAGCGCATCGGGGTCGAAGCCGTCTTGAATGCGGTCGCGCCCGCTCTGGTGCAAATCGGGACTGAACGCGACATCGCCGCCAATCCGCCGGAAGAAATCACGGTTACGGCGATATTGATTTGCCAACCGGAGCGGTTGGTGCTTGACGTACTATGGACGGCGGCGGCGAGTGAATCGCGTGACTTTGGCGTGTTCGTACACCTGCTGGATGCCGGCGCTGAGATCATCGAAGAGGCCGACCGTCCCGCGCCTGTGTTCGGCTGGCGACCGACCGGTGAATTTGCCCCCGGCGAGCGTGTGCGCGACTTTTACACCCTCCCGCGTAAAGACGCTGCCGCAAGCGTCCGTTATGGGCTATATTATCAGGCGGCGGACGGCGAATCCGTCAATGATCTGAAAGCGGAAATCGAGGTGACGTGTGTTGAAGTTCCATAGGCCAGGACGGTTAGGATTCCTGTTTGCGGGATTGCTGGCAATGGTGTTGACCGGGTGCGATAGCGGCGGTTCGGCTGCCGATGCCCCGACAACGCCGACCGAAGTCGCACGGGTGCGCCTGTTGGCAACGGTCGGTCCGACAGAAACACCGGATGTCACCGCCACGACGCCGCCACGCCCGACCAGTACACCACGCCCGACCATTGAGGCGTCCCCGACTGCTTATATCGGGCAATTTCTGGGCGAGGCTGCCCCCGATAATCCGCTGGATAGTGGCGATCTGCCGCCCATCGTGCTAAATCCAGAAATCGACCCGGCACTGAACCCGCTCAACTGCGAGATTTTGCCGGACGAGGTGTTCGGTGTGAACTGGACCAACGAACCGCGAGCGTTTAACGGGCTGCGCTGCCCGATTCAGGTTAGTTTCGGCTTTGACGCGCTGCAACAATTTTTCGAAAGTGGTGTGATGTATGCGCGTGAGGAAACCAGCGAGGTCTGGGCGGTGAATCCGGGTGGGCTGGCGGTAATCGGTCAGCATTGGTCGTTGACGCAGCCGCCAATCAACGAACAGGCCATCGTCGCCGCAACACTGGGCGTCGAAGTGCCAGAAGGTCTTGCCTTGCCGGAGGGGATTCTGCTCGGTGTATGGTCGAGCGTGCCAGAGGCGCGAGCCGCGCTCGGTTTCGCCACCACAAGCCTGCAAGCCGCGCCCGTCAATCTCCAGCGCTTTGAAGGCGGCACACTGCTATTGGATGTCGAAGTTGGGCAGGTGTTTGTGCTGCTGGTCGATGGCACGGCATACGGGCCGTTTTAAAAGCATGGAACCATTTGCCCGCATCAAGCGACTAAACAACTGTAGTGTCCACTGAGCGAATACTGAGCGAATCTCGCTAATATGACGACGACTCCGGCTGATATTCCGTCGCAAGTTCCCACCCGCACGCAACAGAGGCGGCGAACGCCCCCGCGTGATCTGGCGACTCGTCTGCGTCAATGGATGGCGGCCCCGCGTGCCACCGACGAACGCACCCGGATGCGCCTGCGCTGGATGCTGCGCGGCGCACTCCTAGGCGCGGAGTTGGGGGCGATTGCCCTGTTGCTGCTGGTCTTTTCGGCGGAAGTGTGGCGGCTGTCGCCCGATTTTATGCCGGAAGGCAGCGAGTATAGTTTTCTTGCCAACAGCGGCATTATCGCCGGAGATTTCTTTCACGAGTTTGGCAAAATTCCACTGTGGAACCCTTTGCTCGGTCGCGGCGAACCGCTGGTCGAAGGGTCGTTCTCGTTCATCCTCAACCCCTTTATGAGCGTGCCCTTTCTCGCGTTCGATGGGGTGCAGGCGGGCAAACTGGTCCTGTTCATCCACATGCTTATCATGGCCTATGGCGGATGGGCACTTGGCAATAGCCTCGAACTGCGTGCACCGGGGCGACTCGTCCTCGCGCTGCTGCTGGGGGCCAGTGGCAGCTTTACCGCCGCGTTGAGCCAGTTTCAAATGGGCGTGAGTCAGGCGTATATGCCCTGGGTGTTCGCCGGATTGTTTGGCACGCTCTATCGCAAGGAACGCTATCACGTCGGTCTGCTGGCGATCTCGGCGCTGCTGTTGTTGTCGGCGGGGACGTTCTGGTATGTACTGCCGACCGCGATTTCCTGCGTGGTGTTGGTGGCATTCGCCATCTATGGACGCTCGGCAGACCTGAAACAACACATGGCGGCACGTCTGCTGCTGGCGACTGCCTTCACATTGTTGCTTTCTATGGCGCGACTGCTGCCGCAAATTGACCTGCACGCGCACCTCGTCCACCCGGAATCGCGGCTGAGTGTGACCTTCCCCTTCATGGAAATGGCCGGGAACTATACGAGCGATGTTGTTGTGCGCGGTCCTGACCACTACCTGAACAACATCTACTTTCACTATATCATTCCGCCCCTGTTTGGCGGCGTCATCTTGCTGGCATGGCTGCTCATCCACCGCCACCCGAAGCTGCCCGCAGCCAACTGGCGCGTCGTCGTCCCCGCAGCACTGTTGATCGTGTTCTACACGGCTTGGGCGCAGGAGAATACGCCGCTGGTGGCATGGCTGTACGAGCGCGTCTCGCTGTTGAGCGAGTGGCGCTTTCTCGGTCGCATGATGGCGGCCTCGTCATTATGGATTGCGGTGCTGATCGCCATTGCCGTTGACGATTTACTGGTCGTGCTGGCGCTCCCGCGTCGGCGGACGGTCGCCCGTGCTGCCGGGATCGCTGGTGCGCTGTTGGTTGTGCTGCTAACGACACAGGCCGTCGCTTCTGTGCTGGAAAACTGGCGACGCATCGGCGGTACGGTCCCCGTCAGGTCAATTACAGGTCCGGCGCTGTTCTTCCTGCGGCAGCAGCAACCGGGCGAGTTGGTGTCTGTGTTTACCACCAACTACTCTGACTATCTACCCTTCTATGACCTGCGCACACGCGGCGAATACAGCAATCCCGACTACACGGTGGATGGCTCCCCGCCGACGATTGGCTCCCCGCAGTTCGGGCACTATCCGCCGCGTTATGCCCTGACCTTCGTGCCCGCTTTGCAACGCGAAGCCTTTAGCGAAATGGGTTACCGTCCATACAATGCGGAGTACGGGGAAACACTGTGGATCAACGAAAGCACGCCCAACTATGCCTATCTGGTGTCCTATTACACAGCGACCAACCGCAACTGGCCCCTGACCCGGCGAGAGACGCGCCCGGTCCGCGCCTACGCTCATCACATGGACTCGATCACAGTGCAGGTAGACGGTCACTTTGCCAGCGATCTGGTCGTCGTGCATGAAGTCGCCTATCCCGGCTGGCACGCGACCCTCAACGGCGAGCCGGTTCAACTGGAATCGGTAGGCAATCTTATGGGGGTACGCTTGCCGCACCCCGACAGCGTCGAAGGCCCCCTGACGATTCGCTTTGAATATGTGCCGCACTGGTTCTATCGTGGGGCAGGGATGACGATCTTCGGGGCGCTGTTGTTGGCGCTATATTTGCTGCGTATTGTAGGGAGGCGCTATTGACGATTGAAGATGTCATTGGGTAACGGTACGCCGTGAGATTGATCTACCGTATGAGCGAAAATATGGTCAGTCTTGATCTCCGCATCAATCTTTTTTGCGCTACAGTGATCAATCGCTCATTGTTCAATCGTGGTTCAGACCTTGTTGGCGAATCATGCCCTCACCCTAAATCCTTCTCCCAACCGCCGCTTTGCGGCTAGGAGAGGGACTTCAAAAAGCGGTTTTCTCCCTTTCTCCCAGCGTAGCGTTCGGGAGAAGGGGCCGGGGGATGAGGGCAAACAGCAGTCAAATCGATTCGCCAACAGCATCTGGTTCAATTGTGTCAACAGGTGTGAGGAGCATCACAAAAAGTCATAGGTTACCCGGAACGCATTAAATTCCCCGGTGGCGTCCTCCCATTCGGCGCTGACCTCCTCGACACGCGCCTGTGCGGGGCCGCTTTGCAGCCAATCGTTCAGGCGATGCAGCGCATCCGGCGTCCCCTCGGCGACGACTTCGACACTGCGGTCACGATTATTGCGCACCCATCCGGTCAGGTTGAGTGTATTGGCCTGTTCGACGGTGTAAAAGCGGAAGCTGACGCCCTGTACGCGCCCGGTGATGCGGGCGTGCAGCCGCACATGATGCTCGTCCATGTGGATTCCCCTCCATTCGCTAAACCAGATGTATTGTAACGCCAATATCGGCGTTTCTCTGCGAAATGCCAGCCTGCACACAGCAGCAAGTTTTCAGTATTCAGGCGCAGTCCTCAGCAAATGCTATACGCTTCTACCCTACCTTGCGTGCGACATAGTAGCCGTAGCTGACAAATGCTTTGTATTTTTCGTACAGGTCGATTTCAGCTTGTTCGGCGGCGACCAGCGCTTTTACGTCATCAGACTGATTGTACTTGTCCAGTAATACGCTAAACTGCTGCTGTATTGGTCGGTAGTAGTTGTCCAGCCAGCAGTATTCCGGTAGCGGGAAATAGCCTACGGGCGTGTACCCGTGTTTTTCAAGCGCCGCTATTTTCGCAGAGGCCGTATTGACTTCGGGATATTCATTATCCCAATGCGCCTGAAGCTCCGCCGGACGTTGGCCTGTGATCCATGTGAGTTCGGAAACCGCCAGAATCCCGCCCGGTTTCAGGAACTTTCGCCACGCAGCGACCCCGGCCTCGAAGCCCATGTTATAGATCGCGCCTTCGGACCATATGGCGTCCAATTCGCTATCTGCGAAGGGCAGTGTCTCCATTGACGCTGTCAGCTTCGTGATGCGATCCTGGACACCGGCTTTTGCGGCGGCATCGTCCAGCCGGGTCAAAAATTCCGGCAGAAAATCAACGGCGGTGAGGTGTACGTCCAGCGCCTGTGCGAGTACCAGCGTAGATGCGCCGGTCCCGCAGCCGATGTCGGCAATTTTGAGGCCAGCTTTTCCGCGCAGGCCGGAAAGCGTGATCGCTAGATGGGTTTGTTCGTCGCCGCCCGGACCCTGACGCTCGTTGTCTTTGTGCAGGTCGATCAGCATTTGCATGTTCATTAGGTGGATGAACTCCTTCTTGTGTCTTGTGTGCATAGCAAAAGAGGGCGCAATCGATTCGCCCCCCCGACAGGATAGCAAATGTCGGGGTGTTTGTGATGGTTACGCAAAGTCGCTTGTAGTTTACCGGAATTGCGATAACCCGCAGGGTCACGAAGTTGTCGTCTATGACAGCGCGAAAGGCTTTCTGCGCCCTTCTGCCTTTCCACCACTTTCTTTTTACCCCATTCTTACACATATCTGGTACACTTTCGCGTCGTATCCATAAACTACAATCAGGGAGTTGGGACCAATGGCTGAGGCAAAGACCTATACGTTTCAGGCTGAAATCCAGCAGCTTCTCAATATTCTCGTTCATTCGTTGTACACCGACCGCGAGATTTTCCTGCGTGAGTTGATCTCGAATGCGTCTGACGCGCTTAACCGCGCCCAGTTTGAGATGCTGACGAATCAAGATGTCGCGGATGCAGACGTAGAACTGCGCGTCGAACTTAAGGCTGATGAAGAAGCCAAAACGCTGACCATCAGCGACACCGGCATCGGCATGACACGGCAGGACATGATCGACAACCTCGGCGTCATCGCTCGCAGTGGCGCGAAGGCGTTCATTGAAGCCATGAAAGCCAGTAAAAACGGTGGATCAGACGCCGCGACCGACGTGATCGGGCAGTTTGGCGTCGGCTTTTACAGCGTGTTCATGGTCGCGGATAAGGTGCGGGTTGTGTCGAAGTCGCACATTGAGGGCGAAGAAGTCGTCGCGTGGGAATCGGACGGCACGAACGAATACACTATCGAATCCGCCGAGCGTGAGACACGCGGCACCGACATCATCGTCTACCTGAAGGACGATGCCACCGAATTCACGCAGCCCTACCGCCTCAAGGAAATCGTGCGCAAGCACTCGAATTACGTCAAATTCCCCATCTACGTCGGCGAAGAAGAGGAAGCGACTAACAAGCAGCAGGCGATCTGGCGGCAGCCGACCTCGGAAATCAGCGACGAGCAGTACGAAGACTTCTACAAGATGATGACGATGGACTTCATGGGCGGGTCGCTGCACCGCATTCACATGCGGGCCGATGTGCCGATGCAGTTCTACGCGCTGATGTACATCCCGTCTAGCAGCGAGCCGAATATGTTCAGTCCGCGCAAGGAACCGGGACTCCAGCTATACGCCCGCAAGGTGTTGATTGACGACTACAACACCGATCTGCTGCCGGAATATCTCCAGTTTGTGCAGGGCGTGGTGGATAGCGAAGACCTGCCGCTCAACGTCAGCCGCGAAAGCGTGCAGGCCAATCGCGTAATGGCAAACCTGCGCAAGACGCTGACCAACAAGGTGCTGAACGAACTCAAGCGCATGGCGTCCAAGCGACCGGAGGACTATCTGGCGATCTTCGAGCAGTTCGGGCGCTTCTTCAAGCAGGGACTCGCCATCGCGCCGCAAGATAAAGACGATCTCACGCCGCTGCTGTTCTTCCAGTCCACACACGACGACGATCCCGAATCGTTCCACAGCCTTGATGATTACATAGGGCGACTGGCGACCAATCAGCAGGATATTTACTATATCGTCGGCGACGACCACACCAGTGCCCGCCGCAGCCCGCACCTCGACGCCTTCCGCCAGCGCGGGATCGAAGTGCTGTACATGGTCGATCCGGTCGATAACGCCATGTTGATGGGCCTTGATGAATTCAAGGGGCACAAGCTGCGCAATGTGGACGAATCCGACATTGACCTCGGTGAAATCGGCGAAGTCAACACTGACGCCGAGGACGCACCGCAGGAACCGCTGGCAGACAACCAGTTCGAGACGGTGCAGGAACGCTTTAAGTCGATTCTGGGCAACCGCGTTAAAGACGTGCGCGAATCCAAGACGCTAACGGGTAGTGCGGCGCGTCTGGTCAGTGACGAGAAGGGCGCACAGCGCAACATGTTCCGCATCAACCGCCTGCTGGACCGTGACTACCAGCTTCCGGTCAAAACGCTGGAACTCAACCCGCGTCACACACTGATCCACAATCTGAACACGATGCTGGCAAGTGGCGGCGACGAGCGTCTGATTGACGCGGTCGTCGAACAGGTCTTTGAAACCGCCCTGCTGCAAGACGGCATTCATCCCGACCCGGCAGCGATGGCGAATCGCCTGACGCTGCTGATGCAGGCCGCGACGGGTTCCGCTGCCGATGCCCTGAGCTACGATGACCTCGATTCTCTGCCCGAAGCGCCGGAAGCTCCGCCGATGGACCTGCCCGGTATGGATGGCGAGGATTTCTCTTTCACCGACGAGATGGTGATGGATGATGCACCCGCCGGGAATGCGGATGACGCTCCGGTCGTAGAGGACGCCGAAATCCGCGAAATTGATGCACAGGAT
>DAOTXA010000123.1:0-4276 GCA_034435595.1 Anaerolineae bacterium
AAGCGAAAGTCCTGTCGCCCTGTATCATTGCCCCAATCTCCCCTTCTTTATCTGCCGCCTTCGTGGTTCAATCACCTTGTTTACCCGCGCACCCATCGGGGAACTATCCCGTGTCCCAATTGAATGACCTGCTGGCGATCTTCGGCAATAACATCCTGCCGATCTTGATTATCGCCGCCGTTGGCGTACTGCTACGCCGCCGCCTCGGTATCCAACCCGGCCCGGTCGGGACGATCATCTTCTATGTGCTGTCGCCGTGTCTGGTGTTCTGGCTGCTGTATACGTCCGATGTTGGCGGGCGTGAGTTCATCTTGCTGTTTGGTGGGACGGTGTTCTTCCAGTTCACGATGGCGACCCTGGGCTACGGAACCGCGACCCTGCTGCGAGCGTCTCCGGTTCATCGGGCCAATCTGATGATCGCCGCGTTTTGCCTCAATGCGGGGAACTTTGGCCTATCCACCATTGATTTCGCCTTCGGGCAGGAAGTCCTCAGTCGTGCTGTCGTCGTTCTCGTCGCCAATGTGTCGGTCAACTACTCGCTGGGCGTATTCGTCGCCAGCAACGGCAAGGCCAATCTTATGCAATCGCTGGGCAACGTGGCCCGTACTCCCGCCATTTATGCTGTTGCCATCGCCTTTGCCCTGCGCGGATTTGAGGCCGAACTGCCGCTGGTGTTCGCTCGTGCCGTCGAAAGCCTATCCGGGGCGGCGATCCCCATGATGCTGCTGATGCTGGGTTTGCAGTTGGGTGGATTTAAGCAGGTCGGCGGCGCGAAACTGGCGGCGGCGGGGGTATCGCTAAAGCTGCTGGTTTCGCCAGTCATCGGCATCTTGATCGCGGTTCTACTCGGCATTGAGGGCGCGGCCCGCATCGCCTTTATCATGCAGGTGAGTATGCCCACCGCCGTCTTGACGCTGATCTTTTCCAACCAGTTTGACCTGGATGGCGATCTCGCCCTCGGCCTCATCATGGGCGCGACTTTGCTCTCTCCGGTGACGCTATCCGTGTTGATTTTGATTTTTTCGAGTGCGTAGGCGCTTCTCTTAACGCAATCGCCTGACAATGAATGCTAACGGGAAAACGACTACTTTTAACCTCGAAAATTCGCTGTTCAACACACTGATCGTGGGTGCGACGACATGCAGCGGTGCAGATACCTACATCGTCGTCGATTTCGCGGATTTGGACGGCGAACTATGGGTTGGTCTGTTCATTGGATCATCATCGGATCATCATGGGTGTGGGTGCCATACGCCAACGTCACGCCGATGGATGATTTACAGATGCCTTGAGCGCAGTTGCTCACAATATCAAGCTGGCTACAATGGAAATGACACGCAATCGTAACCGTCGGGCGACTGTGCCCGGTGGTTCAAATGATACGGACCGGGACGCCTCAAAAGGATTCGCGTTGCCTTACACACGGTTGGTCGAAGCGCAAACCGGCAGAAAATCACAAAAACGCCGCCCGATTATTCGCTCAATCCGTGCCCTATGGCGCGACATGATCGCGCTGTGGCACGAGTTCCGTGTGGCGATTTTGCTGTTCCTGTTCGTGACGGTTGGTGGCGGCTTCGTCTACGGCGAGTTGTACTTTATTGCTCGTGGCGAAACCATCGCCCTCATCGACCGCCCCTATATCATGCTCCAGTTGATGATCCTCGAATCGCCGGGAGATGCGCCGCCGGAATGGTATCTGGTTATCTTCTGGTATCTGCTGCCTGCGTTTCTGGTGTTTATCGTCGGCCTCGGCGCAGCGGAATTCGTCCACCTGTTTTTCAATCTCGATGAGCGGCGTTATGCCTGGAGGCTGGCTTTGGCTTCAACCTATCGCAACCACATTATCGTATTCGGTGCCGGGCACGTCGGGATGCGCGTGATCGCCACGCTATACGGCATGGGTGTAGATGTCGTCGTGCTGGATAACCAACCCGACGCCGGAGTAGAGGACGCGCTTGAGCGCATGGATATTCCGCTGGTGACGGAGGATGGTCGCCTGCCCGGTGTGCTGGAAAAAGCCGGATTGCGCCATGCCGAAGCGTTCATCGCCTGCGTGGGCAACGATCACGTCAATCTGGATGCGGTCATGCGCGTGCGTGACTTAAACCCCGATATTCGCATTGTCGTGCGCATGTGGGAAGACGAATTTTCACACCAAATCGAGGACTTTTTCCGCGTGCAGTCGGTGCTCAGTTCGTCCGATCTAGCCGCGCCCGCTTTCGCCGGGGCTGCCCTGGGTATCGATATCACGCAGACGCTGACCATTCACGGCGTGGACTACAGTATGCTGCGCCTGACCGTGAACAAAGGCTCGTTTCTGGATGGTCAGACTATTGGCGAAATCCAGAGTTATAACGACATGGATGTTGTGCTGCACAGCCCCAAGAACACGCTTGATGTTGACGTGCAGCCCAACCGGACCACCGTTGTCAAACCGGGCGACACCATCGTGATCTTCGCCCGCCATGAGGACATCCTCACGATCGTGGACCGCAACCGCAAGCAAAAGTAACGCCCTTGATTCGGATCAATACAGATAAAACACAAAGGCGACCGGTTGGTCGCCCCTGAACATATGCTTCTGCTGTTCGCCCTACTTCCGGCGACGCCTGGGGAAGCGGCTAAGGACGGTCACGCCTTCTGGTACAGAAAAGCGTGCGCCCAGTTTGACGTTATCGGCAGACGGCATCTTGAGGCGATTGACCCCCGTATATACGCCTAACTGCGTGCCTTCGTCAGAATAGTCATGTTTCACGTAGGCTTGCCCAAGCTGATAGCCTTCACTGTCAATAGAGCAGCTTGTCACGATGCCAGCGACACGGCCCTTCGCATCCACCAGCGGATCGCCCGCGTGCGGCGGACGCGCCCCCTTGTTATCGAGACGGAAGCGCACGACTTCGGCGTCGCGTGTGGCCTCGTGCTCGATAAATGGCTTGCGTCCCACGAAGAAGGGTTTATAGGTCTTCACGTAATTGCCGAATCCGGCGTCAGCGGGGTTGAGGGAGAGCGGTCCCGCCAGTTCATTGCCATACAACGGCAGACCGGCTTCTGTGCGCAGCGAGTCACGGGCGGCGAGTCCGCACGGCGTCGCGCCGGAATCGACCAGTGTCTTGAACAGGTCTGGGGCGGCATCAGGATGCACGAAGATTTCATAGGCGACACGCTCACCCGTGTATCCGGTCCGAGAAACAATGAGATCGAATCCGCCGAGGCTGGCGGTCGTCACGTCGGCCCATTTGAGCGCGGCGACAGCGGCCTTATCCTCTTCGAGTCCATCCAGTGAAAGCAAAATCTCTTTTGACTTCGGCCCCTGCAAGGCGATATCGACGCGCATATCGTCTCCGGCTCCACGCTGGCGCAGGTCACGCATGATGAATTGCGTCACGCCTTCGACACGCCGCCACGGTTGATCGGCATCGATCATGACATCGCCAGCGCGAACAGCACGCAGCCACGCCCAGTTTTTATCGTTGTTCGAGGCGTTGACGACCGCCAGGTAGCGGTCTTTTGCCAGACGATAAATCATCAGGTCGTCAAAGGGCTGACCGTCTACGTCGAGCAAATACGTGTAGTGCGATTCCCCGACATTGAGCGTACTCAGGTCGTTGGTGGTGACGGCATCAAGGAAGGGCATCGCGCCTGCCCCGGTGAACTCGAATACGCCCATATGCGTGACATCGAACACGCCGGAACCATTGCGGACGGCCTTGTGTTCCTCGCTGACAGATGTATACCATACCGGCATGTCGTACCCGGCAAAGGGGACCATCTTCGCGCCCATCCCCTGGTGGAATGCGTGCAGGGTTGTCGTCATCAACGACTCGCGCTGCGGTTCTTCCCATTCGAAACGCGGCAAGGCGTCGTCTACCGGGCCGATGTATTCTTCCCCGCGTGCGCCGATATGATAGGCTTTGCGATCTGCGAAGCCGTCACTCTGATCTTCGGGATCGGGGGCGATAGCCGGTCCCAGATGGACGACATCCACCGGGCCGGGAACACGGGCATAGGGGTCACCCGGTTCGAACAGGGTGCGACCGTCACTGAGGGCACGCAGCCATGCGGCGACCTCCCCGGCGTTGCGATCTACATGCAGCAGATAGCCGCCATCAAGATTGTGTTCGACCATCCCCCGCGCCAGCAGCGAGCCATCCGGTTTCAGCAGATTGGTCGCCTGTGTGTCACCGTCACGCAGGGCGATAATATCGTTAGTCAACACGGTGTGCAGAAAGGCCCGCGCCTTTTTACCGCGTATGACAAAAGTATCCCAGCTATTCGC
>DAOTXA010000124.1:0-3960 GCA_034435595.1 Anaerolineae bacterium
GAGCGGGCGCGGGATGCAGTTCGCGCACAGCTTGCCGCCGGAATCACCGAAGACATCACTGTTTTTCTGCGTGGCGGCGACTATGTCGTCAGCGAACCGTTGATCTTCGACCCCGGCGACAGCGCCCCGGACGGATTCACCGTCACCTATCGGAACTACCCCGACGAAACACCCGTCATCTATGCAGGTCAATTGATCGAGAATTGGCGCGATAACGGCGACGGCTCATTTACTGCGACCGGTGTAGACGCTTGCAACATCCTCTATGCCGATAAGCAGATCATCCGCAAAGCGCGTTTCCCCGCCGAAGGCTACGCCTATGCCGAACCTGCCGACGACCCCGAATCGCTGACGCAGTTCCGCGTATCAGCGGAAATCATGCAGCGCATCGACCGCGTAGAGGGCTTGCAGGTGTTCATCTGGCCCGGTGGACCTAGCGGTGTGTGGAACTGGTTCACCGACATTATCCCGGTCGCAAGTGTCGATCATGACGAGCGCCTGATTACGCTAAAATCGCCTGCACGCTATGCCATCGGCGCGGGTGGATCGCGCTTTTATCTCATGGGCGCACCCGGATTCCTTGAAGCGCCGGGGCAGTTTTTCTATAATGAGGCCGAGCGGTCTATGACTTGTCTGCCCCCGCCAGACATGGCAGGCCAGTTACAGGTAATCGCGCCCTTTTCCCCGCGTGCGATTGGCTTTATCGGCGCATCACCCGAAAACCCGGTGCGTAATATCCGCCTTGAAGGGCTGGAAATTTGCTGCACCGATACCGTCAACGAGATCGGCGGCGATCCCGGCCCCACCGGAGACGCCATTTACCCTGAAGAAGACGGCATGATCACCCTGCATAACGCAGAGTCGATCACCGTACACGGTTGTCATCTGCACCACGCCGGGAACCACGCTATTTTCGGTGACGGTTGGACGCAGTACTGCACCTTCGAAAATAACTACATTCATCACATTGGGTTCACAGGCGTGCTGCTCGGCGGGGCGTGGCGCGGCATCCACTACGAAAACCATCACAATACGATCCGCAACAACTACATCCATAATGCCGGGATCGTCATGGGACAGGGCGCGGGGATTCAGTTGGTGCAAAGTGGCGACAACCTCATCGCGCACAACGCCGTCCATACCACCAGCCGCTACGCCATCAGCCTCAAGGGGCCGCACCCGCAACACCTCGTCTATCATCTGATTGATGACGTTCACGTCCGCGAACACAATAAAGTTCACCTTTCGCACACGCGCAACAACCGCATCGAATACAACGACATGTGGAACGCCAACATCGATTCACAGGATACGGGCGTGGTCGAATCGTGGGGCGTCTATGGGCCAGATAATCGTATTCAGCACAACCGCATCCACGATAGCGAAATCCCCTTCTCGTTCGGGTTCGGCATCTATCTCGATGACATGGCAAGTTACTACACCATCACACACAACATTCTGCACACACTGCAAACCGGTGACGCAGAAGGCATACTCACCGTCGTGTTTTTGATCAAGGGCATCGGCAACCGTATGTGGAACAACATCCTGGCTGATTGCCGCACGAAAAATGGCGTGGTTGGTGCGCTGGGTTTCGTCAATGACCCGAACCGCGATCTGGAGTTCGCCCGTAACATCGTCTATCGCTCTGGCAAGACGCTTTTTACAACGCGCAACTGGAACAACGACAAATTTGTCTATGTGGATGAAAACACCTACTACGACAGCGAAGGCGCAGTCTATGACGTAGATGGCCCATCTGACGCCAGCACCTACGACGACTGGCGGCGCATCGAGGGCTACCGCTTCGACCAGATTTCGCAAATCGCGGACCCGATCTTCATGGACGCAGAAAACGAGGACTACCGCCTGCGCTATGACTCTCCCACACTGCAATACGGCTTCGAGGACATCGACGCGGCAAACATCGGGCTTACAGCCGCTTTCCCCTATGCAGATGCAGACGACACACTCAAGCGGCTGTTCATCGCAGCGGATGGCGAACCGGGTGGACGTTCGTTCGCTTCGCTGTCATCCGGCGAGTCAGTCCAGTTGAGTGCATCTGCACGAACGGCAAACGCCTTTGTTGCGACGATTCCAGACAGCGCGGTCACATGGTCCAGCGATAACGACGCCATCGCCACCGTCAGCGAATCCGGTGCGGTAACCGCACAGTCGTCCGGTGTGGCCCGCATCACCGCAACGTTTGGTGCGCTCTCATCCGCATTTGACATACTGGTTGATGACACGCTGGAATCAGCCGTGTTGATCGCCCCGCGTGATACCATCCTCAACGGCGAAAGCATCATCTTGCACACCTACGGCAAAACACGCTTCGGGCGTTACCTCGGCGGCGACGAGATCACCGTCACCTATCGCAGCAATAACCTACGTTCGGCTTTTGTGTCGCCGGAAGGCGAGGTGTTCACGCAGCGCCGGGGCACGAACGAGATTACGGCGATCGTGCAGCACGCGCTCGGTCGCAAGATCGTCAAAATTCCGCTGACGGTTAATTCCGCGCTATAGACAAAATGATACGCAGCGAGTCGCCCGCTACTCCAGTGACGGCGGCTCGCTCAGTCGATCCAAACTGGACTGACCGGAAACGAACAGTACCGCCCGCCGATCCACCAGATAGCGCGGTGCGTCCGTGTTAGTGCGTTCTATGGCGTCCGCATCGGCGTATTCCACAAAGAAACCGCGCCGTGCTTGATCTGTCAAATTTAGCTTCGAGCGATGCAGCGTCAACCCGGTAAATGCGACGGCCTCACCTGCTTTGAGAATTGCCGGTACGCCATCCCCTTCGACATCAATTTTCAGATGCCACGAATCCGCAGACTGCGAATGATCGAGCAAGCCTTGTTTGTGACTGCCCGGAACCACATAAACGCATCCATTCTGCTCGTCCACGTCATCCAGCGCGATCCATACCGTGATGTTGGTGGCTGGCGTGACACCCATCGAATAGCCGTTATCCTGATGCCAGGGGAATTCACTTTTCTGCGTGTTGCCATCGGGTAATTTCGTCACGAATTGCGAAAACCAGAAGATCACGTCTTCGCCGATCAACTGGCGCATTGCCGGAACATGCGCTCCGCGCAATCCTGCTTCCTGAATCGCCGACGAATACGCCTGCAATTGGCTGCGAAACAGTGTTTTGCCTTCGGTCACGTCGCTGTCGGGCCAGATCGGATTGGTACGAAAACGGTATTCTTCCTCCCGCAGCGCTTCCAGCACTTCATCAGAAATCACTTTTCCCAGTAAAAGATAACCGTCTTCGTTGTACTGGTCGATTTGTGCCTGTGTCAGCATTGTGCAATCTCTTTCATATATGCGAATCCTGGATAAGCAAACGTGCCGAAAAATGAGCGAAAATGTGGAACGTTTCGCGGAACATACGGACACCTAAAACGCCCGTCGAACCTGTAGAATCGTGTCAGGCGCTCAAACAAAACCGCATTCATGTAGGGACGCGCTACAGCGCGTCCGTGACTACAAACACGAATGACGTTATGTGTTTATTTTCTCAATCACAACTGCGCGTCCGAAGCGGCAAAGCCATTGCCGGAAAAAAAGCCGGTTGCGGCAAACTTTTTTTGCCACTGCTGCTGCAAAAACGGGCAGCTTACGACTTCACCGAACCGAGCGTCAACCCGGTGACGAAGTAGCGCTGCAAGAACGGATACACCAGCATAATCGGTACCGCCGCCATCACAATCAGCGCCGCCGCCAGTCCGTCCGGGGTCGCGTTCAACAGATCGACCGCGCCCGATGTCTGCCATTGAATCTGGCGTGTCGTCACCAGCGAATACAGCCAGGTTTGCAGGGGCCAGTCCTCGACCTTCTGCATGAACACCAGCCCGTCAAACCAAGAGTTCCAGTGGGTGACCGCCGCAAATAGCGTGATCGTGGCAATCGCAGGCTTGGAAATTGGCATATAAATGCGGAACAACACCGCGA
>DAOTXA010000125.1:0-2515 GCA_034435595.1 Anaerolineae bacterium
CGGGGATCGCCCCTACACCGATTGACCAACAGCATCTGGTACCTTGACTCTGCATCCATCCAACACTACAGACAACACACATGACATGGTTAGCAGTGAGCGAACAACTCGATCATACCCGGTTGCCCGACCTCATCCGTCAGACATGGAACGGCGACGCCGGATCGTTGCGCTATATCAACACAGGCGCGAATATCGTGTTTCGGTTCGAGAGCGACGGTGCGGGTCGCTATATGCGCATCTCGCATCCGGTGCTGCATTCCATCAACGAGGCCGAGGCCACACTCGCCTATCTGCGTCACTTGAACGTCTCTGGCACACATGTTTGTGCGCCCGTTCCAGCGCGAGACGGACGCTTCATCCTCCCCATTGATCAAGACGAATTCTACGCCGCAGTCGTTGAGGAAGTACCGGGCGTGCCCTTTGCCTTAAACACACGCGACCCGGCGGCATTTGAAGCGTGGGGTCAATCTCTGGGCAAATTGCACGCTGCCGCTGCGACGTATTCGCCAGCACCCAATACGACGTATAAAGACATCGACAGCGCCTGGGAAAAAGTCCGTCCCCATGTTGAAGCTCACGGCGGTGACCTGCTGCGCGTATTCGAGCAAACCGAAGCATGGATGCGTAGCCTGCCGCGACATCCCGGTGTATTCGGGTTGACCCACGGTGATTATCGACCGGGCAACGTCATCTGGGATGGGAAAACGGCACGCACCGTCGATTTTGACGAGCCGATGTTCAACTGGTACATGGTCGATTTTGCGCGTGCGCTGATGGAATTCGGCGAGCGCCCGCAGGCGGAACGGCGACAAATCCGCGATGCATTTGCCGCAGGATACCGGGCATATTTTCAACTGGATGCACGCTTGTTGGATGCGTTGACACAGTTCATGCAGTTACGTGGAATCCTGATGCACGCGTGGATTCTGGAAGACCTCGCCCAACGTGATCCATCGACGATTACCCACGAGGAACGGACGCTGTTCCGTGAATGGGCGATCAATCCGGTCGATTGGTCCTAAATTTGCCAAAAACGTAAAGCAAATGACCACAGCATGGCGAATCATTACGTAATATAGCGTGCCCTTCAAAGGACAACGCTCTGCGTTCATAAGTTTTTTGAATCATTGCGAGAGAATAAAAGGGGTTATCCTAGAACGCGAACACTCAAGGCTTGTCGAGGATTCTACAGCAGTGGGTCCTGCTGCGGCAGACCATCCGCCGCATCGCCGACGCCCTTGCGTAACCGTGCCTCAGCAAGAATTTCGCGTGCGCTCTGCTGCCCGCCTGCACCTGTCGCACCCAGCATATCAGACAGTTCCGTAATGCGACCATCTTCATCGGTTAGCAGCTTTACCTGCGTGGTGGTACGGCTCGCGGTCGCAGATTTGGTCACACGGAAATGGTTATCTGCGAACCCGGCAAGCTGCGGCAGATGCGTCACGACCAGAACCTGATGTGCGTCCGTCAGCATCCACAGCTTTTCCCCGACGACGGTTCCCACACGCCCGCCAATCCCTTGATCGACCTCGTCAAAGATAAGGGTCGGGGTGTGGTCCGCCTGCGAAAGCACACGCTTGATCGCCAGCATAATACGTGCCGCCTCACCACCGGATGCGACTTTCGCCAGTGGGCGCAGCGGTTCGCCCGGATTCGCGCTCATCAAAAATTCGATTTCGTCAATCCCGGTCGCATCGAAGGCGACACGGCGGTTGTCTACATAGCAACCATTCGGGTCATCACGCCATTCAAGGCCAACCTCAAAGCGGGTGCGATCCATGCGCAGATCACGCAGTTCCTCGACAATGCGCCGGGAAAGCTGATCGCCGATGCGCCGCCGCACCTTGCTAATGTTCTGACCGAGATCGCCAATTTGCTTGAGCAGTTCCGTCTCTTTCGTCTGCAACGCTTCAAGCCGCTCTTCGCTGTGTTCGATGTTGTCAAGTTCGCCGCGAGCCTGTTCAAGATGTTCCAGCACCAGTTCAATGGTCATGCCATAGCGCCGCTTGAGTAAATTAATCACTTCAAGCCGTTCTTCAATCTCGTTCAGCCTGTCGGGATCAAATTCGACCTCTTCACCATAGCGAGTCATCTCGATTGAGAGGTCCTGCGCCTGTGCGCTCAGTCCATCGGCAAGTTCTGCCCATTCGTTGAGGTCTTCATCAATAGCAACCAGCTTGGACAATACTGTCGCTACGCGCATCAGTGCATCCACAGCGGGTGTTTGATCGTCGGCGGTGTTATCTCCACTCAGCAGAGTCGCCACTTCACCGCTAAGGACCGCCAGTTGTTCGCTGTTGGCAAGGCGTTTGCGCTCGGCTTTTAGGTCGTCGTCCTCGCCCGGTTGCAGGCTCGCCGCCTCAATTTCCTCGACATCGCGGCGCAGTTGATCGGCGCGGCGTTGTAGGGCGGCCTCGTCTTCCATCAACCCGCGAATCTCGCGCCGGATACCATTCAGGTTGTTGACCAGCGTCAGCATTGCCTCGCGCAGTTCCATCAAATCAGCAAAACG
>DAOTXA010000126.1:0-6101 GCA_034435595.1 Anaerolineae bacterium
CCCGCCACAACTAAGAAAGCGAAGATTACAGGTCACAAACGCATAAGTCTGCTAGAATGAAGATCAATTACGCCACAATTGAGATGTGGATGAAATCATGAAAGCAACCTGTCATCTCGACTACAATGAGATTCCAACTGGACAGCGGCACACGCTCTTTCTCATGCTACAACTGGACGCAGGTCCAGCCCCTGAAGTCGGCACGCGCCGCCCGCTTAACCTGAGTCTGGTCATCGACCGCAGCGGTTCAATGGCAGGCCAGAAAATCGAATACACCCGGCAGGCCGCCAAAGTACTTGTGCAGAACCTTGGCGCAGCCGATACGCTCTCCATCGTGTTGTACAACGACACCGTGGAAACCCTACTCATGCCTGAAAAGGTCACCAACAAAGACCTCATCAACCAGCAAATCTCCAAAATCAAACCGGGCGGAACGACCAACCTCAGCGGCGGCTGGCTCGAAGGCTGCCAGCTTGTCGCCCGCAACATGTCCGGCGACCAACTCAACCGAGTCATCCTCATGAGCGATGGACTGGCGAATCGCGGTGTCGTGCGACCCGATCAACTCATCCCCATGACGCAGATCAAACAAAACGATGGCGTCACTACAACCACGATGGGCCTCGGCAAAGACTTCAACGAAGACCTGCTCATGCAAATGGCAAATGCAGGCGGCGGCGCGTTCTACTTCATCGAAAGCCCCGAAGTCGCGCCCGATATCTTCCGTGAAGAACTCAACGGCCTGCTCAACGTTGTCGGGCAAAACCTTGTCGTCGGCCTCGCCCTGACTGAATACGTTACCGGCGTCGTGCAAATGAACGATTATCCGTTCCGCACCGACGGCAAAAACGCCGCCTACCGCATGGGCGACGTATTCGGAGAAGAAACCAAGACACTGATGCTCGAAATCAACGTGCCGCCGCTCACAACACCCGGCCCCTACCGTCTTGGAATGCTGCGCATCGAATACGATGACCTGCACGCGGACGGCGCGACCCGTCGCAGTGTCGAACTGCCGATTGACATTACCGTTTCTGCGGATGCCGCCAATCGTTTGCCCGACCCATCCGTCCGCCATTCCGTGCTGATCTTGCAGGCAGCCCAGGCCCGCCGCGAAGCTGTCAAAGCCGCCGATGGCGGACGCTTCGATACCGCCTCGCAAATCCTGCGCACTGCCGCCGATGCCATTGAACGGTCCCAATTCAACAACCCTGAACTACAGGATGAGCAAAAGGCGCTGCAAAAACAGGCCACCGACATCGAACGCGGGGCCGCCGCCTATGACCAGTACGAGCGCAAATCTATGGCGACACAGGCCTTCTACACCATGCATGGACGCCACGAGGATACGCAAATGCTACGCGTCCGTGAGGAAAAACGTGCCGACGATCAAACGTCACAGTCAGAACCTATCGTCCCGCCACCGCCCGAAATCAAAGTCGAGCGTGCCGACGGTGTTTCTCCGACCTATGTCACATGGAACGGGCAAATCTACCCGCTCAATGGCGATATCATCCGTATCGGACGCGCCAAACACAATGAGATCATCATCACTGCAACTGGCGTTTCCCGCTTCCATTGCCAGATCAAACGACAAGATGGGGACTTGATTATTGAAGACCTCGGCAGCAAAAATGGGACCATGATCGACGGTCAGACCCTGAATGGTCCGCACGTCCTCAACGTCGGCGACGTTGTCCACGTCTGCGACGAAAAACTTGTCTTTCACAGCGGAAACCACAGCGAAGGATTCACACATGGGTAAACATGAAACCTACACCATCAATGTCGCCGGGGTCAGCCGTGACCTGCGCAAATTCGAGGTCAAGCCAGGGCTGACAATTGCCATCCTGAATATTCTAGGCGATACCGAATTCGTGACAGCGGTCAGCAAGGCCCTCGCCCCAAAAATCGCCACCCACAAACCGGTTGCCCTCGTCACAGCAGAAGCCAAGTCAATCCCTCTCGCCCACGCCATCAGCGCCGAACTTGACAACCTGCCCTACGTTGTACTGCGCAAGTCGTTTAAGCCCTACATGGGAGACGCGCTCAAGTCAGAAACCACCAGTATTACCACAGGTGCGCCCCAAACCCTCTACCTTGACGAAAAAGATCGGGCGCTCATCAAAGACAATCCCGTTGTCATCGTAGACGATGTGATCTCCACCGGCAGCACCTTGCAGGGAATGCGTGCCATCCTCGAAGAAGCCGGGGCCAACGTCGTTGCAGAAGCTGCCATTCTCACCGAGGGCGACGAAGCCCAATGGCAAAATATCATCGCATTGGGGCACCTACCCGTCTGGATAGACGAATAGGCGCATATGAGTGACCTACAAACCAGGCACACAGATGTGGCAATTGTCGGCGGCGGCATCGTCGGTTTGGCGACTGCTCGCGCCCTGCTAAAACGCCACCCGGACCTGAAACTGATCATCCTCGAAAAAGAAGCAGCTATCGTCCAGCACCAGAGCGGGCACAACAGCGGCGTTATTCATGCCGGAATTTACTACAAGCCCGGTTCACTGAAGGCAAAACTCTCCGTCACCGGGCACGCCGCCATGCTGCGTTTCTGTGAGGAACGTCACATCCCCTACCAGCGTTGTGGCAAAGTGATCGTCGCCTTAAACGAGGGCGAGGTTCCACGCCTGCTTGATCTCTACCAACGCGGGAATACCAACGGCGTACAGGGCCTTGAACTCATTGACGCCGCTCGCCTGCACGAGATCGAACCCTCGGTCAATGGCGTCAAAGCCATCCTGTCACCCAACACAGGCATTGTTGATTATGTGAAAGTGGCCCACGCCTATGCAGACGATGTACGCGCCGCTGGAGGCGAAATCGTCACCAACTGCCGCGTCATCGAAGTCGTGCGCCGGGGCAATCAAACCACACTCATCACATCCAAAGGCCATCTAAACGCCAATGCAGTCATTGCCTGCGCCGGATTGCATTCCGACCGCCTCGCCCACACCGGCGACGAGGTCCGTGTCGTGCCCTTTCGTGGCAGCTACTACACCTTACGACCCGACCGCCGCAAACTCGTCAACGGCCTGATTTATCCGGTTCCAGACCCGCGATTTCCGTTTCTTGGCGTACACTTCTCGCCGACGATGCGCGGCGAAGTATGGATCGGGCCAAACGCCGTTCTTGCCTTCGCTCGTGAGGCATACCGTCGCAGCGACGTAAATCTGACCGATCTCATGGACACGCTGACTTATCCCGGCTTCTGGAAACTGGCAGTCAAGTACTGGCGCATGGGCGCGTTAGAGATGTTTCGTGACTATGTGAAAAACGCCTACGTCAAAACAGCGCAGCAATACATCCCCACACTTCACGCAGGCGATTTGCTCCCCGGACCCAGCGGCGTCCGCGCCCAGAACCTCACCCGTAACGGCGCACTCATTGATGACTTCCGATTTATACATAGCGAGGGCATCATCCATGTGCAAAACGCACCCTCACCCGCCGCCACCGCCTCATTGATGATTGGCGATATAATCGCCAGCGAAGCCGAAACCCGCTTCGACCTCAACCTATAAACACAACAAGGGCGATCTTGTGTGATCGCCCTCATTTTCTATTTCTATGCGCTTCGGCGTTATATTTTGCTTTCGCCCTTATTCTGTTGCGAAACAACACATCCAGAAATTTTTGATGCCACCTTTGTGCAAAAGGTAGCAAAACTTTCTCAAAAACTATCTGTGAATCACACGCGGACTTTCGCCTTATTGAAGCACTTCCGCCTTCTGTGCGATGTCGTCTACCGGCTGCACAGGCTTCCAGAACCACGCAAACACCGGGTTCGTCCCAGATTGCAGATGATCCAGCACACTCACCAGCAAGAAGCCAACCGCAATCAACGCCGCCACCAGCGCGATCTGTCCACCATCCAGCACACCGGTGTCGCTCACCTCGGAAACGCCGTTCGCCGCTTCTGTGTAGATCAAGCGCAGCGCACCAATCATGAAGCCGACCAGCGCCGCGACGGTCACGTCATAGTAATGTTTCAGCAACCAGCTTAGAATCCGCGAGAAGGCGATGATGCCGACAACCGCGCCTGCGCCCACCGCACCGATAGTGACAATATCAAGGCTCTTGACCGCACCCAGCACCGTCGCATATTGACCTAGAATCAGCAGAATAAACGAACCGGAAATCCCCGGTAAGATCATCGCGCAAATCGCAATCATGCCACTCACGAACAACGTCAGCGGATTGGTCGGCGAATAGACCGCTTCGTCCAGCACATCCTCAATCGCCTCCGCACCTTCGCCTGCTTCCAGCGCCACAATAAAGCTCGTCACCAGACCGGGCGCGTCATCAGTCACACCGTTATCGGCTTCAGAAATCGCTTCCAGCAAAGTCACCTCTGCCACTGCGACATCGCCCTCGTGCGTCACCGCATATGCCAGATCGCCCACCGGATCAGCCCCGGTCGTATCGATGCCGACGATCACAAATGCAAACACCGTCCCGGCGATCAGCGCACCCAGTGCCGCCGGAGTCCATTTTACCTTCAACCCCACGGCGACAATCGACGCGACAATCAACCCGGCGAAGAACGCGAACAGAAACGTCGGCTGGTTTTCCAGCAGATCATGCAGCAAATTCGCCAGCAGCAAAATCGCCGTCATAATACCCAGACCCAGCGCGATCAAAAAGCGGATCGGAACATGTTCCAGCACACCCTTGAGGTCAAACCGCAGCGCCAGCCGAATCGCCGTCAGGTCAAAAGACTTGATCGCGTTAATCAGCGTCTCGTAGATGCCCAGGATAAACGCCATCGTCCCGCCAGAAACACCCGGCACAATGTCCGCCGACCCCATTGCAAAGCCACTGAAGAACAGCCGCACATACTCAAACGGCGTCTTCGGCTGAGATAAATCCAGATGTTCCTCGCCGTGTTTGGCTTTTTCATCGCTCATAGCGTGTGGTTTCTCCCTCAATGATTAGCACGCAACATGCATCACATCGCGCACTTCTGTCTTTGAATAAGACTAACATCCTTCGTATCATGCCCGACCTTGAGAACCGCGTCAATCCTACCGGACGCCCTGCGTCCTAAAAAGCTATGAAAACTGTGTTTGGCCCTGTGCCTTGTTTCGGCCTATACTTGATTTGCTTTGATTGTTCTGGAACGACTTATGCCTCAAATAGAAACTGCACGCACTACGCTCAACATCAGCGACCATCGCCAACCGGATGCAACAAGCATCCCCACCCTGTTGATTCATGGCGCAGGCGGATCGCGCCTCGTCTGGCCCGGTGAAATCCGCCGGCGACCAGAAGCCAGCACCATCGCTATCGACCTGCCCGGACACGGCAAAAGTCCCGGCAACGGGCGCACCAGCATCGCAGAATACGCCGCCGATACCGTCGCCCTGCTTGACGCGCTCAATATCCCGCAGGCTGTCGTATGCGGGCACAGCATGGGCGGGGCCATCGCGCAGACACTTGCGCTGGACTTTTCGGATCGCGTCGCCGGGGTCATCCTCATCAGCACCGGGGCGAAACTGCGCGTTCATCCCGATTTGCTCCAGCACAGCCAGACCAACATCGAAGCCGCCGCCGACTTGCTCGACCAATGGCTGTGGGCCAGTGATTTCGCCGGCGGTCATCGTATGGCAGTCCGCGCCCAATTACTTGATCTGGCACCGGGCACGCTCCACAACGACTACACCGCCACCAACGCCTTCGACATCCGCGACCGCATCCACGAAATCGCAGTCCCCACACTCATCATCGGCAGCACAGATGACCGCATGACACCGCTCAAGTTCAGCACCTATTTACATGAAAACATCCCCGATTCCGCACTGCATACCATCGACGGAGCCGGACACTACACCATACTCGAACAACCGCGCACCATCGCCGCACACATCAACACGTGGCTGCAACAGCACATCCAGACAACCAACAAGCAGTCAGAAGGATAGTTCATGCAAACACTCAATACACTCTGGCAGGCCGTTAGCGCCGTCTCTTCCATCCGCGATATCGCCCGCCACGACCGCACCTATTACTTCGCGGTTCAATCGCCCTCTGTCACATTCTATCTCGCCGCCGATAACGCCACCGTACAAATTATCCGGTGGGCA
>DAOTXA010000127.1:0-11415 GCA_034435595.1 Anaerolineae bacterium
GAACGAGCGATTCGCCGTACCCGCACCGATGAACTGCCACTGCATATCGACTTCACCAGCCGCCGCACGCAGCACCATTGATTCAGCGTCACTCAAAACGGTCACGTCCACGGTGTCGATGTAGGGGTACTGATTGCCTTCAGGGTCTACTTTATAATAGTAGGGGTTGCGGGTGAATTCGTAACGGGTGCTTGCACCGTCGATTTCGCTGGTACCGGTCCACGCGCCCAGGGTCGGGCGTTCGCCGTCCCAGAAGCCCAGGAAGTAAACAGAGGAGATTTGCTCGTACCACTCGGTCCACTCATCGAAACCGGCGTCGGCTGCCATCTGAATCGCGTCCGGGTTGCTATCAGGCCAGAACTGCTCCAGATAGTGGCGCGGCGATTGCGTCACGAAGTTGCCATCGGGATGAGCAAGCTGAGACAGAAAAATACCGTTCGGCTGTTCAAAAATATAGCTGAACGTGTATTCGTCAATGATCTCGATTTCACTGGCGCGGTAGGGACGGTTGCCGCTGGGGTTCCATTCTTCGTTCAACGACATTTCCCAGTGGAAAAGAACATCATCGGTGGTAAATGGCGCACCGTCCGACCATTTCATGCCGGGGCGCAGATAGAAGGTATAGACCGTGGCTTCTTCGTTGACTTCCCAGCGCTCGGCGACATTGGGAATGACCGTAGACAGGTCAAGCGAGAACTTCACCAGCGGCTCGAAGGCGAAAGCGGTCATCAGTGTGGAAAACGCGCCATTTTCCGGGAAGACGCGCCGCCATACACCGCCATATTCGCCGATTTCCTCGCCCGCGACAACAAAGGGCTGGTCGGGCAGACGTTCTTCAACCGGGGGCAGATCGCCGGATTCAACCAGCGACGCCAGCATCGGGGCTTCACTATAAGTCATATCTTGCGCGGCGATAACGCCAGAGACCAGCACAAGCAAACTGAGTGTAAGCAAAAACAAAAGGGAACGGGTTTTCATAGGGTTCTCCTATATAATCGGGTATTATCTGATGCTGTAATGGCGAATGTTGTCACGTCTCTTGAAGTTGTACCCCCTTTACTGAATTTTATTTAAAAATTTTTAGCTGATTTTCAGCATGTTTTTAGTCTAGTCTGACTCGTTTTGTTTGTCAAATAACTCATTTCCGGTGTAAAATGCACATAATCACATTAAATATGATGTGGACATAAGCGAAATACCGACTGTGCTCATCTATGACTTATATAAATATATCGTACCAGACCGCAAAATTTAAAAATATTTAGTAAAGTTTTAAGTTGGATTAGAAACGGAAGTGCGACGTGAGCGAAAAAATCACTCTGCGGCATGTGGCAGAACTGGCGGACGTGTCCGTCGCAACGGTGTCACTGGCCCTTAACGACAGAGAGGGTGTATCCGCACAAACCCGCGAGCGCGTGTTTGATGCTGCCATTCAACTTGGCTATATCGAGGAGAAAGACCCCGAACCCGAACAGATTTCCATCCGGTTGCTATCGCCCTATGATCTCAATGGCAACCAGGGCATCAGCGAAAGTGGCTTTTATGGACGGGTGCTAGCCGGGGTCGAGCAAGAATGCCGCCGCAAAAATATCTCCCTCGTCTATTCTGGCGTCGAAATTGACGCCTATCAGAGTCTGGTACGCTGGTCGAATATGAGCATTGATCGTGGAATCGACGGATTTCTGCTGGTTGGCAGCATGATCCCCCCACGGATCGAATCGGAACTGGCTGCGCTTGGCAAGGCACTCTTACTGCTGAACAGCTACGGGCGTACTTCCCGCTATGACGCTGTGTACATCGACAATTTTGCCGGGGCCTATACAGCCGTGTCTCATCTCATCGAAAACGGACATACCCAGATTGGCATTGTCGGCAGCAACGAACGCCATCTATGCCATCAAAGCATTTTTGAACGGCGTCAGGGCTATTTCGCCGCCCTTGCCGACCACGGCATTCAACAATCTTATGCGGTCGATGGTTTATTCAATCGCGTTCATGTAAAGCAAGATACCGTGCAACTATTGCGCAAAAATCCGCAGATTACCGCCATCTTCGCCTGCAACGACAATATGGCTGTCGGGGTCGTTGAAGCAGCACGCCAGTTGAACCTGACCATACCAGATGATCTTTCTATTGTGGGGTTCGACGACGACCCCAATTACAGCACCATCGTCACCCCGCACCTGACCACGATCCGTGTGGATCAACCGCTGTTAGGTGCGCTTGGGGTGCGGATGCTGTTAGATCGCATCACGCAACCGGACCAGACACCCGTCTACACGACCATCACGACCTCACTTATCAAACGCGATTCTGTGAAAAGATTGGATAGCCGGTAACGCATCTACATCTACACATACATCTATACCTACAAAGGGGACGACCAACGTATGTCTGCAATCGGTGAACTGACCTCCAGCCCGGTGATTACCCGCTACCCGCAAAACCCGGTCCTATCCTCTCAGGATGTCCCGTATGACGCGAGTCTTATCTTCAATGCGGGCGTGGTCAAGCAAGACGGTCGCTATGTGATGGCCTTTCGCAACGACTACGGCTTTGACTCCAGCGGAAAGCATAAAACGAACATGGGCCTCGCTTACAGTGATGATGGCATCGCGTGGCAGGTAGAGCCAGAGCCGATTTTTCCGGTAGAACTGCTCGGCCTATCCGATGCACGCCGCGCCTATGATCCCCGGTTGATGCGACTGGAAGGTCGCTGGGCGCTGACCTTTGCGACCGATACGGATCACGGCGTTCGCGCCGGGATCGCGCTGACCGGCGACTTTAAAACGTGGCAAATCAAACACATCAGCCTGCCGGAAAACCGCAACGTTGTCCTGTTTCCGCGCAAGATCAACGGCAAATACATGCGTCTTGACCGTCCGTTTCCCATTTACAGCCGCCCGGAGCCGGAGGCGTTCGATATTTGGCTTTCGGTGTCACCCGATCTCGTCTACTGGGGCGAGAGCAAACTCCTTCTTGGTGTGGAAGACGTACCTTTCAGCAATCGCAAGATTGGCCCCGGTGCGCCGCCTATCGAACTTGATGAGGGCTGGCTGGTCTTTTTCCACGCGGTTGACTGGGATGACAGTCGCGGCAAAAATGGCTGGGAGGACGCCTGGAAGAAGCGCTACACGGCTGGCGTCATGTTGCTCGATAAAGACGACCCGACGCGCATCCTCGGCATGTACGATAAGCCACTCATCGCGCCCGAAGCTCCGTATGAAACGCAGGAAGGCTTTCGCACAAATGTGATTTTCCCGACCGGGGCGGTGCTGGAAGATGACGGCGACGTGAAAATCTACTATGGCGCGGCAGATACCGTCATCGCGCTGGCGACGGCAAACGTCCGCGATCTTGTCGGCCTGTGCCTTGATAGCACCAACTACGGATAGGTGGTCACACTCAAGCACCGCCGGAGGATAGTGACCTCATCACATCATCGACAACCGCATGAACCAGCGTCTCGCAATCCGGCAGCAGGCGCGGCAGACCGAACAGCTTGGGCGCTCCGTCTGTCTCGTAGCCGCCCAAATACGTCGCTTCGGCGGTGGGGACGTATCCCCGGCAGCCATTCGTATAGGCAAAGGCCATCGTATGTGCGAAAGGCGAACGAGCGTCAATGTTCAGGCCATACGCCGCGAATAGTTCGTGCGTCATGCCCAGCAGCAACAAATCGTCGCCGAATGCGATCCCCTGTGCATGAAAACGCAGTCCCGGCGGTGCATCCGCGACGCGCTCCACCCATTGCACGAATATTTGTTGATCGTGCGACATGCGCGGATCAGGGTCATGCGCAGGCAGCGCTTTCGCTGATTCCTCTATGCGTGTGCGCAGGGCGTCCAGCACACCGGGGTCAATGCGCTCAAACGGCAGCAGCGCTTCGCGGTTGGCGATGCGGATCGGCACGTCGTCGCCGATAGGCTGCGCCTTCAATGCCGCACGGATCGCCGCGTCACCCAACCGCCGCCCCGCAGCAAGGGCATGGTCGTGACCGCCCGCCAGTGGATCGCCGTTGATGTCTGCCGCACACCCCTGCGCGAACATCGGCACGACGCTTTCGCCCAGTGTATTACGCAGGGTGCGCACCGCCGCGCCGGGATAGTCGGCGTTGAACTGGGTGGAAGCCGTATGCACGATCACCGGATGCGCGGCATGGCTGAACAGCACCGCCAGCGTGTCGCCGTTGGGAGCATCGACGCGCAGCACGTCCACATGTGGGATGACCGGGCCATGTGCATTCGATAGCATCCGCGTGCGCCCCATGATCGATATGCGACGGTTGCTACCAATCTGGACCGGTTCGCGCCCTACGGCAAGAGTCACGGATTGCAGCGTCTCCATAGCATCCGCCACGCATTCCGCGATCTTGTTGACGAGATCGGCCTCCCATGTGCGGTTTCGGTGTTCATCCTGCCCGCAATCGAGGGTGACGGGCGCACTGTGATTGTGGGTCGCCGTCAGCATGAGATGAGCGGCAGCGATGCCCGTTCGCTCAAAGACGGTGTTTTGTGTCGCCAGCACCAGAACGTCATCCATGCCCAGCAAATCGAGCGTGACGACCGCCACGCGCACCCGTCCATCATCAAGGACGAGTGCGCGGCAGAACAGGGACTCATATACGCCCGTTGTCGGGATTCCGGGCGGTTCTAGCATACAGGTGCCGACCGGTGGCGTGATGTCAACTTCTGCGACTCCGGCGCGAATCATGAGCGGGCCTTCCGTATGGTTGAGATGCGGAACGGTTCGATGCTGCCGCTGATTTCGCCCATACCCTCAATGCGCAGGGTATAGTCAGCGGATTCCCCCGCAATCTCTTGTAAGTCAATGATGACCTCGCTTTCTGTGATGCGCGTGCTGGCGATCTGCACGTTTTCCGGCGATAGCGAGTACAGACTTGCCTGTTCTGCGGGTAGATGCACCGGAGTGGAAACTTCTCGGTTCAGAAAACCGGGGAAAACATCCGTCAGCGGGCCGACCAATGGCGGTGTCGCCATGTCCGCGCCAAAATGAGTTGCCTTGACCGCGTCAAAGGGGCCGTCATGCAGCCAGAGGCGATAGCGGAAGCGTGTCCAGCCCGATTGATCGCGCTTGAAGTTGGTCCACCAGTGGTTGTTCATGGGCCAACTCACCAGCAGCGGCTGACCGATTTCCAGCGATTGCAGATGCGCGTTGTTATAGAATCCGCCGATATGCAGCATGTTGACATCCGGGGAGGCGAGAGTCACGCCATAATGATCGTTGCTGCAATCGACCCAATTTTGAATTGAGTAGTAGTCGCGGGTGGCGTTGATGAGTTGCTGCGTCTCTGCTTCTACGATGGCACCGGCGACCTCATAGCGCGGAACTGGATTTTCCACTGCGAGCGGGAAGGCGACATATAGCGATTCCGGCGCGGTGACGATCTGTTTATCGATGTCGATAATCAGGTCGATATAGGGCAACTCGTCGTAGAGGACGATTTGCACATAGGCATCGTTGGCGCTCGGTGCATCCACGCGCAGGAAGAAGCGCCCATGTCCTTTTCCGGCGATGAACTGCTTCTCGGTGACGGCGCTGGTCCCCGCATACTGCGGCGCGAGGTGCGGGCGATAGTCGTAATCTGCATCAGTGGGCGGTAGTTCGATGTCGTCGCGTTCCCCGGCAGCGTTGATCGTCTCGTGGATAATCTGCCCGACCGTCCACCCGGTCGAATCGTCCACCCATTCGCGTCCGCCAGCAATCAAGCTGCGGATGCCACCGGTTACCGAATCAACATGCAGGGTGTAGAAATCGTTGCGCAATCGCCAGCCGTGCGCCTCGACTTTCGTATCTGGTGCATGAACACGCGGCGCGAATTCCGGCGCTTGCACCTTAAACGGCATCGGGCGGGCGTCCTCTCGTTGTAGCGGAACGGTCGTGTAGCCGCCGGGAGGAAGCGTCACCACGCCATAATCGACGCGCTCGCCCGTGGCTCCCTGCGGGCTGCCGATTTCTAAATCACGTTCCAGCCGGTTGAGTTCCCAGCCAGAATAGTAGATGGGCGGTAGCATCAGCGCGACTTTGCGCTCGAACGGCAGCGGATTATACAGTAGGGCGTGCGGTTCTTCGGGGATGGGAATGCGTGCGGCAAGGCCGCGCAGGACGTGTTGTTGCAGGCGAAACGCCCCGAATGCGGCATCATAGGCATAGACGGCTTTGCGCACCCACTGCCCGCGCCCCTGTGCAGAATCGGCATGGGTGATGCTCTCGCTTGCGCCCCACGTGTGTTCGTCGTAGATTGCCATATCGCGCCAGGTGGATGCGTCCTCATCCAGCGGATAGGCGGCGGGTTCCGGCTGGAACTGCAACACGCTCCCCAACTGCTGTGTTGCGGATAGGCGCGTGTGCGTCTGGCGATTCAACGCAGTTTCGTAGGCGCTGGAGTTGGTCCCCTTCGCCCACCAATCCGTCCAATCTCCGGCGCGGACCTCGTCCGTCTGGATGCGGGCGAACAGTTCGTCCAGCGTAATCAGGCGGATACCCGGCGTATAGCCGCGTTTGTTCCATTCTTGAATAAACGGAATCAGCAATTCGTTGGGCGATGCGTTATCCCACTGGAATGACGTGATAATTTGCAACAGCGCGAAGTCCTGCGCATAGCCCTTCGCTTCCAGCGATTCGATATAGCGCTGAATGGCGGTATGGGCGCGGTCGATGTCGAAAACCCAGTTGTTTTTGCCGCGTGTCGGCAGCGGAAAGCGCGGGATGCCCAGATTGTTACCATCGCCGTAGTGTTCGCCGTGCCACGCCAGGATGCGGCGTCCGCTTGGCGCTTGCCAGTAAAACCCCATCGGGCGCGGCTGCGGATCAGGGGCCATTGCCCGGTTGATCGCCATTACCATACCCTCGAACCCGGCGTCCAGCAGTATATCGACCATTCCCCAGCTTTGCCCGTTGATGTCGCAGTTGAACGCATAGCGGATGTCAAAGCCGTAGTCTTGCCGCAGCCAATCAGCGACGGTCAGCGAGCGAATCAGCATATCGGTTGTATACAATGAAGACAGGTTCGTGTACATACCGCCAAAATCAATGAGTCCCTTCTTGTGGACGGCCTGCAAGCGCTCGATTTCGCTATCGGTGGCGTGCTTGATGAAGTCCTCAACGGTGATGGTGACCTCACACGTCCATTTGAACTGTTCTTCCGGCGGATACTCGGCGTAGCGCTCGGCAAGGGTAATCGCCTGCCGGATATAGTCGCGTTGTAGCGCGAACACACTCGATTGGTAGTTCGAATAGCCGAGGTCGGTGTGCGTGTGGTGGATGAGCAAAATGTCTTTGATGGTCATGTTCTGGTTTTCCGTATTGTGCGAAATTAGATATTTAATTCGTGTGTAGGGGCGACCCATGGGTCGCCCCTACTGTCGCTAAATGGGATTAGAAATTCATTGTTTCAGACTCCGGCCCGACACGATCCCAGTAATCACGGGCGCGGACCTTGTAGACGCCGGATGTCCCCGGTTCGCGGGCGTGGAGATAGGCCGAACACAGCAAATTGCCGTTGATGCGCGTGAACTCGCTATCGGGCGATTCTGCGAACAGCACTTCATAGGTATACAGCCCGGTTGTATCGATACCATCCCATGTGAGCATAATGTTCTCTCGTTCAGTCAGCCCCTTGTAGCGTTTAGCACGTAGGTTGGTCGGCGCGGCGGGTGGATTGTCGAGTTTGGGTGTGAGGAGGAGGAGCTTTACACCCGGCAGCAGTGATGTGAAAGATAATGAGGCACTCCCCCCGGAAATATTGATCTGCGTGATCTGACCAACGGGTTGTAGTTCGTCATGTTCTCGAATAGTCGAAAACTCAGCCATTGAAGGCACGTCCGGGGCGGCGTGCTGGCCTCCACCTCGGAGACTTTGCCAGATGTCAAAAGGGTTACCGAACCCGGCTTGAATATCATACTCGGCGCTCGTATAGGCATCCGTGTCTAATCCCTTGAGATCAAGCTCCACTGACGACTGGCGCGACTTCATGATCTGATCGTGGCTTTCATACAGCAGTATAGCGATTTGTCCGCGTTCGTTCTGCGTAGCGATGCAACCTATCTCATTGGATATACTTGTAACCGGAAACCGCCGATCCCCCAGCAGTGAGAGCGCGACCATCGCATTGAAAACCGGTTTCTTGACGAACTCGAAGGGGTCATCGCGTGCTTCGAGGACGGTTTCATGTTCCGCCTGCCCGCGTGCCAGAGGATTGCCGCCGAAGCGTGCCAGCAATCCGCGCTGGCCCCATTTACCGAGGAAGCCGTTGTCGTTACTCAGCAGTGCGTAATTGACGCCCATGTCATCGATCAAACTGCGTATGTGCTGGTCGATGATCTTGCAGGCGATGGCAGCATAGTAGGGTTTGCCGCGCCAGGTGTGGATGTCCTCCCATCCGGTCTGCGGATCGCATTCGTTGTTCATGAAGGGCGTATCCGTGAAGCGTGGGTGATGCTCGCGGATATAGGCGATTGCCCCGGCTTCGCGGTCGGTGATGCCCTGCGAATCCGGCGTCAGGTCCTCTTTGTGGTTGCGGACGCCTTTCTCATGCACGCTGATGAAATCCAGCCGCACGCCCGTTTCCCCGGTGAAGTAGTTGGTTCCGGTGTCGCAGTGAGCCAGCAGCTTCTTGAACAGCGGCGAGAGTGTCTTCGCCGTCCCCGGCCCACCGAAGCGCAGTTCAGGATCGACCGCTTTAAGTCCCTCGGAACAGGCGTCATAGTAGTTGAGAAATCCCTCGTCGCCAAACTTCCAGAAGGGGATGTCTGGCTCGTTCCACGTCTCGAAGTACCACTCGCGGACGGCCTCTTGCCCGTAGCGCTCGATCACATGCGCGGCGAGGTCGCTGACCAGTCGCCGCCATGCGTGGAGCTGCGTATCGTCGGTGAAATCGGTGAAGTAGCCGGACGGATTGCCCATCAACTCGAAGAAGGGCAGCAGCTTGTTTTCTACCAGTACATCGAGTCCGGTGTCCAGATGCGCCCAGTCATAGGCGGGTGCATCGGTCCCCAGTCCCTCGGCGGTGACCAGATTGAGCAGGTAGTGAATCCGCACGTAGCGAATCCCCTGATTGGGAATCGAGCCGATATAGGCGAGTGCCTGCCGCATATCGGTGTCAAGCAGCAGTTCAGCGGGTGAAAATCCGGTCCCTGCCCAGAATTTCGGCAGCGGCTTTGACTCTGTGGCAAAGTCGATGGTCAGTTTCATGGTTGTCCCTACTCAACTTTCCCGGTGATAACTTTCACCTTTGACGGATCGCCGTAGTTGGCGGCCTGCCCCAGATGCTGCTGGAAGAAGGGAATCGAACGTGCCCAGATGTCCGCCGAATATCCGTATAGTCCGTGATCGTCACCTTCATAGGCGATAAGGGTCGATTCCACGCCGAGATCGAGCAGTGCGTTATGGTATTTCGACGCCTGCCGGAAGTCAACGACATCGTCTTCTGTCCCATGCAGCAGCAGGTGTGGCGGGGCGTCTTTATGGATATGCGTCATCGGGCTGGCGAGCTTCGCAAGATCGGCTTTTTCTGCCAGCGAACCGCCCAGCATCCAGTTCGTTGGTCCCGGTTCGTCGTGCAACCAGGGCCATTCATCCGGCCCAACAGTGAGATTAGTCGGCGGATTCACCGCAGCGATGGCATGAACCCGCGTACTGTATCCGGGTGATCCGCAATCGCCTTCAAGTTCGGGCATGTCGGCGGTGCAGGCGGCGAGGGTGATGAGATGTCCGCCCGCAGAACCGCCGCGCAGTCCGATGCGGTCCGGGTCCAGATGGAGTTCGTCAGCATTGGCGCGGACCCACCGAATCGCCGCTTTTACGTCGTGAATCTGCGCGGGGAAGGGGGCGACATCACTCAGGCGATAGTCGATGCTGATATAGAAGAAGCCGAGCAGTGACATCACCAATCCGCGCCCGATTTCGCGCTCGCCCAGATGCCAGCCACCACCGTGAACGTCCATGACGACGGGCAGTTTTTCAGGGGCGGGCATTCCCGGTGTCTCACGCGGGGTCGCATAATCGAGCAAAAGCGGCGTGCCATCTGGCGCGGTTCCGTATTGTACGCCGGTCACCATATTTGTGTGAAAAGGGAGTTCGTGTAATTCAGTGGGCATGAAAATACCTGTAATTCTAATAATTGAATATGTGGATATGACCAATAGTATAGCGAGAAACGGGCGCTTGTAAAACGCCCATTGGTTTTGTCTGGATTTACCAGTCGGCGACAGAACTGTCTGCATGGCGGAACTGCGGTGTGTCCCATGTGCCGTCAAAGAGATGATCTTTGAGGGCTTCTTCGTCAATTTCGATGCCAAGACCGGGATTAGTCGGCAGCGGGATGTGCCCTTCTTCCAGCACGAACGGCTGCTTGAGTAGGCCTTCTCCGGTCGTGACGTGTTCCTGTACCAGAAAGTTGGGGATGCACGCGTCTAGTTGGATGCTTGCCGCCAGCGCAATTGGCCCCAGCGGGCAGTGCGGCGCGATGGCCCCATAATAGCATTCCGCCATCGCCGCGATTTTCTTGGTTTCGAGGATGCCGCCTGCGTGAGACAAATCCGGTTGCAAGATGACGGCGGCCTGCTTTTCCAGCACTTCACGAAAACCCCACCTGGTAAACAGACGTTCGCCCGTGGCAATCGGGATGCTGGTCTGCCGGGCCAACTTCGCCATCGCATCAACGTTTTCTGGCAAGACAGGTTCTTCAATAAACAGCGGTTGGTATGGTTCCAGCATTTGCGCCAGACGCACCGCCATCGCCGGACTGACGCGCCCGTGAAAGTCGATGGCGATATCGACCGATTTACCAACGGCCTCACGCATCTTCACGAATGCTTCAATCGCATGTTCGGCAGCAGCGGGCGTATCCACGATATTCAGTGCGCCGGGGATGCCCATCTTGAACGCGGTCAACCCGGACTTGATGCCGACCTTTGCACTTTCGATATAGTCGCCATACGATGAGCCGCCGACCCAGCCATACATGCGAATTTTGTCGCGGGTCGCGCCACCGAGCAGGGCATACACGGGTTGTCCGAGCCACTTCCCGGTGATGTCCCACAACGCATGTTCGATGCCAGAAAGTGCGCTCGTCAGTACCGGACCGCCACGATAGAACGATCCGCGATAGATCGCTTGCCAGTGATGCTCAATGCGGCGCGGGTCTTGCCCGATCAGGTAGCGCCCGATTTCGTGGACAGCCGCTTCGACCGTCTGAGCGCGACCTTCTACGACCGGTTCGCCCCAGCCGACAATCCCCTCGTCGGTGTGGACCTTGAGGAACAGCCAGCGCGGTTTGACGTGAAAAGTTTCTAGCCTGGTGATTTTCATAGAGATTATGCGGCGGAACCCACCTGCTTTAGCGGGTGGAGTCGAACCAGAAGTTCGCAGCCGCTTCTCCTTTCTCGTAGCTGTAGC
>DAOTXA010000128.1:0-16542 GCA_034435595.1 Anaerolineae bacterium
GTTGAGCACGTCTTCCACCAGCAGCGTCAGACGCTCTACATTCTCTTTGACCGTCGTCACAATGCGTGCCTGCGGTTCGGTCATGTCGCCCGCCGCACCCATCAACAGCAGGTCTACATAGCCCTTGATCGGCGTCAGCGGCGTGCGGAACTCGTGCGATACGCTCGAAATAAACTCACTCTTGATGCGGTCAACTTCCACATCACGGGTAATATCACGGAACACCGATACCGTCCCCAAAAACGTCTCGTTGTTGAAGACCGGCGAAAGGTGGACACTGACGATCTTGTCGTTAATGGTCAGCCGCTCGTCAATGTATTCGCTCAGTTCTGCGCCGTCGTTCTGATAGGCTTCCATGGCTGCCGCCCAACCCGATGCGTTGCCAGAATACAGCCCCGTGACCTTCGTTAACGATTGCCCGACCGCCTGATCGCGGTCAACACCCATGATGCGCTCTGCCGCCGGGTTAAAGCGGATAATCATGCCTTTTGCATCGGCGAGGATGACACCATCTGCGATGCCTTGCAGAATGGACGAGTTCTTCTCAGATTCTTCTTGTGCGCCCCGCAGCATATTACGCAGGCGCTCTGCCTGTTCACGGATCAACTGGTACAGGTCCGCCTTGTCGATAGCGGCGGCGACCTGATTTGCCGCGGCGATCAATAGACGTGACTGCGAATCGCCGAATGCGTCTGCTTCTTCGTTTAACACGACAATGACACCGTGCAGGTCTTTATCTGCTTCCAGCAACACCGCGATTGCACTGTGCCAGCGTGTGGCACCGTCAACGCCCAGGTCCCAGTGTTCAAAGGTGTGCAGGTCGTTGACGACGATGGACTGCTCGTCTTCGTCTACCAACCACTGCGCCAGCCCTTCCGCCGGGTGATAGGCACGCTCGCGAGATTCGTCCAACTGCATCGCGTTCGGGTCCAGCACTGCGCGGCTGTACAGTTGGTCCGTAATCGGGTCCAGCAGCATAATCGCGCCGTCTTGCGCTTCCACCGCTTTCGACACCATGCCCAGGGCGCGGGTGAGCAGCATATCCATATCCAGCGTCGTCGCCAGTTCCGAAGTGATCTGGAACAGCATCTCGATACGGTCGCGTTCCTGTTCAAGCTCAATGGTACGATCCGCGACTTCGCGTTCGAGGTCGGCGGCGAAGTTACTGATCTGCTCGAACAGCAGCGAATTTTGGATCGCCGCGCCCAACTGCGAGCCGACAATTTCCAGAATTCGGCTGTCGTTGACGTTAAATGCCCGCGTGCGGTTGCGGTCACGCAGGGCCAGCACCCCCGCGACCTTGTTCCCGGCAAAAATCGGCTGGCCCAGATAGCTCTGTACGTCGCCCTCGCCGTTGGTAATGCCCAGACTCTTGCGCAGGTCATCCGGCTTGAAGTAGTCGGACCCCAGTGTCAGCGAGCGCTGATTCTTGATAATGAACGAGACTTCGTCGCTGCCCAGATGACGTGACGGAATCTCGAACTCTTCGCTATCGCGCACCGCCAGCGGGAACGTGATTTCCTGCGTGGCGTCGTCGTACAGCGCGATATACAATTCGCTGGCTTCTGTCACCTGCGGGACCTGTTGCGCCACAACCTTGAGCATCTGGGATAGTTCCAGCGTGCCAGAAATCGTGCGGCTTAACTCGTTGATAATCATCAACTCGCTGTACTGGGTGCTCATTTCTGCGGTCAACTGCGCGTTCTGGATGGCGACCGCTACCTGTGCGCCCAGCGCCTTCGCCATGCGCAACTTTTGCTGCGTGACGACACGCTCCTCGCGCTGCTCCAATTGCAGCAGGCCAATCGCCTGTTCGCTGATGACCAGCGGCACAATCATACGTGCGCCCGCATCCAGTGCGATGAGTTCTTCCATTTCATGCGGGTAGGGCGTCGTCTCGTCGTTCAGTGTCACCACGACAATATCGCGCTCTTGAAGCGCATACAAACGCCCCGGATACCGGCTCAGGTCCAGGCGCGTGCCTTTTTCCAGCACACTAGACTGGTCTTCGAGGCGGCTCATGGCGGCCTGCACTTCCAGTTCGCCATCCACCTCATACCATGTCATGATCGCGCAGTCGTCCACGTCCAATGTTGTGAACATCAACTCAATCACGGTCTTGAACACCGCGTCGAGGTCGCGGGTGAGGGTAGTCGTCTGCGTCGCTTCCAGCAGCGTCTCAAGCTCGTTGGTGCGGTCAAAAGTCTGCTCGAACAGGTCGGCATTCGCCAGCGCAATCGCCACCTGACTGCCAAACGCCTGCGCGACGTTCTGGTCAGACGGGCTGTCATACGCGTTCGGCTCGTCGTCGCTGAGGACGATCATACCAATCACGCGCTGTTGACTGATGAGCGGCACGCAAATCCAGCTTTGTGCGTTGTCCTCGCCCGGTAGCCGCACTACGAATTCGTCGCCGCTGTTGAGCACGACCGTGTGCTGTGCCTCAAACACCTCTTGCATGTGCGGGTGATCGACCAAACGAATGCCGAACGGCTCAAATTCCTCTTTGCCGTCCAGACCACCTTTGCCTTCGAGGACCATCTCGCCGCTGATACGCCGCCACAGCGTCATGTTGTCGTTGGCGATGATCCAGCCCATTTCTTCTAAAGCCAGATTGATAACTTCTTCACGTTCCAGCGTTGATGTAATGCGCGTGGAGACTTCGGTGAGGGCGGCTAACTGGTTGGCACGCTGCTCGATGGCCTGTTCCAGACTGGCGCGTTCTGACACGTCTTCGACCAAAAGCACCGCACCGCGAATTGTCTCACCAGAGCGCAGTGGATATGAGTAGAAGTTGCGGCTGATTTGCGTGCCGTCCGCTGTTGTAGAGGTCTGGCTGATGAGTTCCTGCTTCGTGCCTTCACTCAACGTCTCTTCGATCTGTTCCTTCATCACGCGCAGGAATTCTGGCTCGTAGTCGAACAAATCTTGACCGATGGCCTGATCATCCCAGCCGAAGCGCTCGCGCATGAAGTCATTGAGCGAGATAATGCTCAGGTCGCTATCCAGCACGACGATACCCTGCTGGATTGATTCCAGCACCGATTCGTTCAGGACTTGCAGGTTTACCGCTTGATTAAACAGGCGAGAATTTTGCACCGCAGAGGTCAGAATTTGCCCGACACGCCGCAACGCCTGCAAGATATACGTTTGCTCGAAGGTGCGCGGATTTGAACTGCCAAAATACAGCGCCCCCAGCATTTGTGTACCGGTCGTCAGCGGCAGCACGAATGCGCCCTGTTCCCCCGCTGCATAATTATCCCGCAGATCAGTGTATTCGAGGCGTTCCGGCACATCTGCGCCGTAAATATATTCGGAGTCGTATTGGATGGTACGACCGAGTGCCGTCCCGTTGAGTGTGCTCACCCGCTCGCGCTCGACAACCGGCTCGTCGCCCTCAATAACAGAACGGTATATATCATAGGCGGTGCCATCCGGCGTTTGCAGTGCCGCGTTCACATGTGCGCACCCGGCGATGCTGTATGCACCGCCAGCAACCACGCGCATGATCTCGTTTAGATCAAAGGTGCTGGCGGTGGCTTCTGCGATTTCACTCAATCGCGCCTCGCGTTCTGCACCTTGTGCGCTCGCGTCAATCAAGCGGATATTTTCGATGGCGGTGGACGCCTGATGTGCGAAGATTTCCAGCACTTCCACCGTGTTCTGGCCCGGACGCAGATTATCGTGCGGGCGGTCCAAACTCATCACGCCCAGTGTCTTGCCAGATGCGCCTTGCAGCATCACCAGCAGCATATCGCCGTCGCGCCAGATGTTTTTGCGGCTGCTGTGCAGCGAGCGGTTGCCGTCATAGGCGGTGCCCAGCGCACCAACCCCCTCGACATACCAGTCGCCGACCTTTTCCACCGGGAACAGGTAGGATTCGCTGATTTTGTAGTCATCACGCAGCAGATTATCCAGCGCTTCCAGCGAGATCACCTGCTTTCTGGTCGATTCGAACACTTCCAGCGGCAAACCGGCATGAGCCACGCGCCGCAATTCGCCCGTAGTCTCGTCGGCGACAGTCATCACCACAGTGTCGAACCCAACGGCTTGCTGCACACTATAGGCAATCGCTTCCATAATCATCACCACATCGCCCACACTACTGAGCATGTGACCCAGTTCGAAGATGCGGCTTAACTGGTCAACACGGCGGCGCAAACGGTCGCTGCGATTGATCTGCTCCTGGTAGCGCACATAGTTGCCATAGCCCAGCGAAGCCTTTGTCGATAGCGTGGTTAGAAAGGCCGCGGCGCGGTCGTCGAATACGTTCACCTCTTGATGGTAGACCTGTAACACGCCCACCACTTCGTCCAGATACAGAATCGGTGTGGCGATGGCGGCCCGTGCCGTGCGCGGAGCCGGAACCAGCGTGCTGAACTCATAATCGGTAATCAGCACTGATTCTGTGCTGCGGTTAATCGCCTCCAGTTCAATATCGGCGATACCGGGCGCAAAATCTGCGCTGCCCACACGATAATCGACTTTTGGCGTGGTCGTGCCGCGCCGCAACATCACAATACTGCTGTCATCGGCCCCGGTCGCCTGCACCGCTTCTGTGCGGATGGCGTTTAGCACCGGTTCCAGTTCGAGCGTGGTCGTCAGCGCGTTACTGACATTCGAAATCGCATCAAGTTCCTTGCTGCGCCGTTCGAGGTTCTGGCCTGTCTTTTCGTACAACTGCATACGATCCAGCGCGGAACCGATCTGCGCCGCAATCACGCGCAGCACGTCTAGATCATCCCGCGTGTAAATGCCGTCGCTGCGATTGGCGATCCCCAGTTCTCCCAGCGGTTGATCGCCCACGACCAGCGGCACCAGGATCGCCTTGCGCAGCCCCATGCGTTCCGCAATCGCATGATACCCCGGCAGCACGCGGTCATCATTCATTACGTCGTTGCCGATATACGGCTTGCGTGATACCGACACGCTGTACTCAAAACCGGGCGTGTAAATATCCAGCACAATGGGTTCTGTCAGGTGCACACCGTAGACATTGCGCGGGTACGTCACCAGACTTGCCATTTGCTGGTTAAGTTCGTTGATAAACACGATTTCGCTATTGGTGAAGCGGGCGATTTCTGCCAGTACCGGCGCGAATGTCTCTTTGCTGGTCAACACCGCGCCTGCCAGTTCCGCCACCCGCCGCAAACTTTGCGCTTCGTCGGCGCTGCGCTGCGCCTCGCGGAACAGACGGGCATTCTCAATGATGGCGGCAGTTTGCGCGGCAAAAATCTGAAGCAGGCGGGCATCTTTGTCGGTGAAGTCCTCGCCGTTGCGCTTGTTGGAAACCTGCACCACACCCATCCGGCGACCGCCAACTTCCATCGGCGCAATCAAAGTTTTCTCGATCCCCAGTTCGACCGCCAGTTCTTCCAGCCCTGCCGCAAACGCCAGCGGATCAGTTTGCACGCGGTTGCTAATCCAGTAGTCCTCGTCATCCCACAACTGCGTCATGACACTGCCCGGTGTCAGCGGAATGTTGTAATCAATAACCAGCTTATCCAGCACACCGTAGAATGGCATCTGCGAAACCAGGCGCTGCTCGCTTTCATCCAGCAGCAGAATCCCGCAGGTGTTGATGTCCATCAGGCGGGCGATGCGCTCAGTAATCTCTGAGTAGAACTCGCCTTCTTCCGTCAGTGCGCCGATGGCGTGTGTGATTTCCTGCAAGCCTGCCAGTTCGTTGTCGAGACGGCGCTCGCGCTGGAACAGGCGCAGACTTTCCACCACAATTGACACCTGCGCCGCCAGAATCGTCAGGTTTTGTAAATCACGGCTGGTATTGAAGGTGCCACCACGTTTGTTGCTGACTGCCAGTGCGCCGATCCGTATGTCGCCAATCGACAGCGGCATCCACATCGTATTGCGCACACCCGCCACCGCAATAATCGGACGCAGGCCGGTTTCATCGACGACTGGTTCCTCTGCCAGATCACTGCTGATCCAATAGTCCTCTCGCTGCCACAACTGGTAGACCAGTGATCTGGCCCCAATTGGGACGTTCAGCGTTTGCACCAGCGGGTCTGGCAGACCGTGAAACGGCAGCGCCGGAACCAGCATTTCGCGGTCTTCGTCTAACAGGAACACGCCGCACATATCCGCGCCCATTAAATTTGCAATGCGCTCGTTCAGAGCCTCATAAATGGGGTAGGTGTTGTCCTCACTGCCACCTTTGGCGACCTCTTGCAACGTCGCCAGATCGGTAATGCGCTGCTGCTGTTCGGCGTATAGCTGCGCATTGTAGATCGACACCGAGGCCGGCCCACTAATCGCCTGCAACAGCGCCAGATGGCGGCGGTCATAGTCGCCCGCCGTTTTGCTGGCAATTTCCAGCGTGCCGACGAATGTCTCGCCCAGCATCAAGGGCACAGCGACGAAGCTGTGAAAATCAGTTCCGGGGAGTTTAGGCTGGATGGCAGTTGGGTCACGGCGGTCGCCTACGACCACGGGCTTCAAATGCTGCGCCACCCATCCACTAATGCCCTCGCCCAGCGCATAATGACCGCCCGCGTCTTCCAGCGCGATCAAGTACATCATATCGCCCAGATAGCCGCGCTGGTCCAAAATCTGCTTTTCAGGGTCCCACAGGCAAACTTCACCCGCGTCAAACGGCACTTCCTGTTGTAACAGCGCCAACAACGTGACGACCGTCTCCTCTACGCCCGACATCGCATTGACGGTGTTGCCAACGAGGTTAATCAGGCGCATGGCCTTGCTCAAATCGAGGGACTCAGGATCGCTCGTCGTCGACGCGATCTCGCGCATGACGACCACCGTGCGGGTATCGTCCCCGGTCGGGATACGGTGCGAAGACGCTTCTACCCAGCGATCGCCCAGTTGAAACGACGCTTGCCCGTCACGGGCGAATAGGTCAAGCAGATTATCAGAAGGTGCCGCCAGACGCGCCACCCGTTCAAGGTTGGGCATTCCGCCGCTCATATTGAGCCACTCACGGGCGACTTCATTGGCGTGGATCAACTGACCGGGGCCACGGGCGACCAGCACCGCGTCTGACCCCGTAGCTGGGGGCACTTCCTGAAGCACCTGTTCCATATCAATGATGTTGCCCAGAGACTGGCGCTGGCGGGACCAAACATACATCCCCGCCATCATGACTGCGCCAACGAGGAAGAGGATGATTGCCAGTGTCATACGTGTGCCTCAGCGCTAAAATCTTGTGGTTGTATTACCAGGATGTTGGGATCGAGGAAGCCTGATCGTCCACTCCTGTGCGCCCGCGACGGCGGTCTTCGGCAGCCAGTTCGGTGATTTCGCGAATATCGGCGAATTGATGGGTGCGGGTCGAAATTGCGCCGACAGAAACCGTCATCAGTTCGACCTTGCGCTCGCCGCCTTTCGGGTCTGGCACGAGGATGTAACCGCGTTCACGGTCGATAAACGAGTAGTGCTGTTTGACTTCTTCGTTGAATCGCTTGACAAGCTTTTCTTGCATACGAACCACGTCTTCTGCATGGGTGATGATGATGAAGTTATCGCGCCCTGGATGCCCGACATAGTCATCGGCAGTGCCATGCTCATCGACCAATTCGCCGATCAACAGTGCGACAAAGCGCACGACCTCATCCCCCGCCACAAACCCGTACACGTCGCTGAACTCATCGAACTTGTCGATTTTCATGTCCAGGTACGCCCAGTCTTTCTGGCTGCGGATCAATGTGCGCAGATGGTCCTCGATCAAGCGACCGGTCGGCAGATTTGACTTGGAGTCGATCTGAATCTGACGCTCGGATGCGGCGATGGCGTTTTGCACGCGCAGCTTAAGTTCCTCAATGTCAAAGGGCTTGGTGACATAATCGTCCGCCCCCAGTTCCAACCCGGCGATACGGTCGCTGCGTTCGTCGCGCTGGGTGAGGAAGATGATCGGAATATGGCTGGTACGCGTGGTGGTACGCAGTTCGCGGCAGACATCGTAGCCGTTCATATCCGGCAGCATGATATCCAGCATAATCAGCTTGGGAAGCTGCTTGCGCGTCATGGATAGCGCATCTCCACCTCGCGGCGCAACCTGGACTTCATAGCCCTGCCCGCTAAAGTAGATGCGTAACATATTCGAGATGTCGAAGTCGTCTTCGACGACGAGGATACGACCTTTGCTCATGCCCGCCCCTTTTACCGTGTACATGGTACTGATTGGGACAACGTTGTAGAAAACTTATCCTACGACAACTATACACTATATCGGTCAAACCTGCACCGCAGGAGGCTTAAGGTTGGAAGTCCCTAACCGCTTGCTTCACCCGCAAATCATGCGGGCTAGTACCGATAGCCCATATCGTAGGTCCTGTTATTCTATGCGCATAGTGGGCAGAATCTCGCAGGAATTGCGTTTGAAGTTCGTTATATGCCACGAAAAGTGACCGGTTCTGCCGAAATTGGCGGAAATGTAGTTGGCTATAGTCCCTGGTGTCTGGCAGGCGGTCCGGTCATTGATCCTTGCACTGAAGAGAAAACAGAGGGGAAAACAAAACACAACGCGCCCTACACCACGGGCGACCACCCCGGCAAATTGACCGCCGCCCGTTCGCGGACGAGGGCGATGGCCTCATCGCTGACCGGCTTTTCAAAGCTGCGGAATCCCGACAGCCGGAAGCCATGACGCGATGCAATCTCCTGAATCTCCAGGGCGCGTTCGACGCTGATGTCTTTGCCGGTTGTGTAGTCCTCATAGCGGCCTTCAAGGGCAAGCGCCATCGTCTCTGCCATGCACGCATACGACTTCTTGGGTGGAAAGCCGAAATCGAAGTGAAAATCGACTGGACCGGGCACTTCGACCATGCCGCCTTCGATGACCAGCACATCGTCGCGTTCGGCGGCGACCCGGCGCGACACGTCACGCGGGCGGGCGACATCGCATACGACCGCACCCGGTTTAAGGTGCTGCGGTTCGATGATGCTGTGGATGGCGCTTGTCACCGTCAAAATCAGATCAGCGTTGTAGATACTGCGCACATCGGTGGCGACGTGCAGGCGTGCCCGTTTGCCCTCGCAGCGCTCGCGGATATGCTCTAATGCCTCCATACGCCGACCGACCAGCGTTAACTCTCCGGCGTCAGAAGCCAGCATCTCCGCACAGGTCTTGCCGATGGTCCCCGTCGCACCGACAACGGCGACATGCGCCTCCGCCAGATCAACGTGCATCCGTTGTGCCGCCTCGCGGATGGCCTCGACCGCAATGACGACCGTATAGCTGTCCCCGTTGGTCACGGGAATATCAAGCCGCTGCGCGATGGTGATGCCGCCATCGCCTACCACCGACGTAAACGCGCCCAATCCCAGCATCCGTGCGCCCAGTTCTTCGGCCTTATGCCCGCAGGCGATGATCTTCTTATATACCGTCTCTACGGGCAGCGACATCATCGTCGGCGGGGTAAACGGGCAGGCGATGAACCAGCCCTTGAGTTCGCGCCCGTTGTCAATCGAGCGAATGCCCGTGATTTCGCTGAGATATACGGGCGGGAAGAAGCGCGAAAAATAATTGATCTGCCCCTCGCTCAATACCTTGCCCAGCAGCGGGTATTTGCGCGAAACATCTTTTTTAATCGTAATGGGATGGATGATGAATGCGAATGTATCTTGCATCACAGTTTGCTTTCGGTGGTCATCACCTGACAATCGAACGTCCATTTATTATAGATGCTTGCATCCGAAACAACGATAAACAATTGACGCTGTCACAGGATTGGAATAAGGCAGCGCCTGTCTTTCGTAAAAAATTAACAAACTATCAATTGTCGATACTGGAGGGATACTAAAAGTACTGCAACGCGAATTTATGTAGACAAAACGCGAACCAACCCTATTTGAGTGATTTTGGCAGGCAAGCGCAACCTATCCGCCGCACGCCTGTACCGGCGCGGCGTCGGTCAAACGACCGCATTCAGCGGGGTCGTTAGGCGACTACGGAAAAGAGGACTGATGACAGCCCCCTCGTATCGTCTAATATTCGATATACCGCTTCCACGCATCTGGCCCGGTGCCAATGGCGATAACCAGATAGCTTGTACGCGGGGTCTTTGGCTCCCAGCGGAGCCTCATTCCAACTTCGTGCGGAAGACGATCTCCCTTACGATGATTGCAGTGCCCGCAAGCGCAAGCGGTGTTGGTCCATTGGTCGCGCCCTCCACGAGAGCGGGGCACGATATGATCGACCGTAAAGTCGCTTTTGGAAAGCACTTTGCCCTTCTGGATGGAACCCGGTTGCACCCCGCAGTAAATGCAGGTGTGATTGTCGCGCATCAGAATTCCCTTACGGCTCCAGTGGGCTTTGCGGCGCGGCACGTTGACATACGTGCGCAGCGCGATTACCGACGGTACGGGGAACTGCGTGCGCACCGTCCGCAGGAAACGGCCCGTTTCCTCGACCATGATGGCCTTGCCCGCAATCAGCAGGTTGATGGCGCGGGGAACCGTGATGACCGCCAGCGGCTCCCAGGTGCTCCCGTTCAGCAGCAGAACGCGGCTTTGCAGGATGATGTTGACGTTAGACACCGGAAAAGACCAGCCTCTCAAACTCAACCGACGGAATTATGGTGTGAGAAAAATCCCACAACCGCCGTAAATGATTATACCGTTTTTCAATGAGACGTGCCTTTGAGCGGACTTAATCCCCTCAACATTTAGGGGAACATTGCGCAGGCTAAAGTGTCGAAGCATCAGTAAATTCTAATTACTCAAGGCCTGCACCATCTGGCGGAACTGCTGTTTGTAGTTGTCGCTCAGGTCAAAGCGCGGGCTGCGGCGGATGGCGTCGGGTGGGTCGGCCTTGCCCACCTGCGCAATGACGATAGGTTTGCGCTTCTCTTTGAAGAATTCCCAGGCGGCGGTGGCGGTGGCGTTGTTCAGCGCTTCTGCGGATAGCATATAGACGAGGCGGCTGCACTGTTGCAATGCGGGATGCACACCGCCCGCCCACGCGGTCCCGTCGTCGTCCTCATGTAACCAGCTTGCGATGCCGATCTTCTCCAAATCCCCGGCGACCTGCCGCGCAATGGCTTCGTCCCCCGGCGCGAACACGACATAAGCGGTATCGCGTTCCAGACGCGGCGGTTTGCGCTTGTCTGGCGTCACGCTGATGGCTTCCGGGCGCTGATTCTCTTTGTGGAGATGGGTTTTGCCCATACGAAACACGGTCCCGCCACAAATCGGACATTCGCCACGAGTAGCAGGCATCCCCTTGCGCGTCCATACTCCCTGCGGATTCTCGACCTCAATCGAATCCTTGCAGCGCACGCAGTACGCCTCTATCGGCTCGTCGAACTCGTCTTCGTCGTAATAATCACTCACGCCGCGCTCCTAGTTCATTTGTTCAAGTTTTGCGTATAGTATAGCGGAAATGGCGAGTATCCATAAGGAAGCACGCGCCGCATATTGATAGTCGTGTGCGTACAGAGCGTCCGCGTGGCGTTGATCCGGGTGCAAGTCTGCGTAAACAGCGGGCGTGGTTCTCAAACGCAGATAATCGTCCCGATCTTTCAAAATTACGAGGAGAAATTGAGCCAGTATTAAAGAAACATTCAAATTTTGCAGAGGGTACATGCTATCAGTGTCGGCTCGGTGGTCGTCTCTGCGATTGAAGGGGCGATCATGGGCGCACTTGGCGCGGGTGGACGCAGGCCGCTATGATATCTTTGACCTGCGAATGTTCCCTGTGCCATAGGGCAAGCGCTTCAAAATGCACTTTAGTGCAGGGTTCAAAGTCTTGCCCCTTTAAATCTCCCCCAATACCCGAAAAACTGACAGAATTTAGCCCGCTGCCGGGAACCAGTTCGGCGATTGATCGTCTCCGGCGGCATAGCTGACCCGGTACTCGGTCCCGTTGAGCACATCAATTGCGTAGAGTTCGCGCTGCCCGTCGCGGTCGCTGTGGAAGGCGACATAGCGCCCGTCCGGTGACCACGTCGGCGATACGTCGCTTGCAAAGTTGGTCGTCAGCCGCCGCACGTTGCCGCCATTCGCGTCCATGACATAGATGTCAAAGCCACCGTCGCGGTTGCTGTGGAAGGCGATCTGCGATCCATCCGGCGAGTAAGCCGGGGCGAAGTCGCTGCGCCCGCTGGTGGTTAACTGCCGCAGATTATTTCCCGCCAGATCGACCGTGTAAATATCGAAGTTGCCGTTTCTTTCACTGTGGAAGGCAATGCGCGTGCCATCCGGCGAAAACATGGGCACAAAGTCGCTGCCGTCTGCGTTGGTGATCTGCCGCACGTTGCCGCCGTTGGCGTCCATGACGTAGATGTCAAAATCGCCGTCACGGTTGCTGTGGAAGGCGATTTGCGACCCATCCGGCGACCAGGCCGAGCGAATATCACTCGCGGGGTCATTGGTCAGGTTGGTCAGGCCAGACCCATCCACGTTGATGACGTAAATTTCCCAGTTGCCCACGCGCTCTGACGTAAAGGCGATGCGCGTGCCATCCGGCGACCAGGCCGGGCGGTTGTCATCGCCGGGTGCGTTGGTGAGATTGGTCACGGCGGAGCGATCTCCATTCATGATGAAGATGTCCTCGTTGCCAGTGCGGTCGCCGGTAAAGGCGAACTGCGGCACAAAGGGCAGCGCAACCGGCGGCGCGGTCGGTGCGGCAGATGTTTCTCTTGCCACGCCGATGCGCGTGGGCGTGGCGCGTTCAAGGATGGTAAATGTAGGAATCGCCTCGGTCAGCGTGGCAGTTGGAACCGCAACAGGATCGCCACCGGAACCAGAATTATTGCTGCTGCCGCCCAGATTGCATCCACTCAGCCACAGCATCAGCAAAAGCCCCGTGATACGTAACCTTACAGCCATTGACCGAACCACGCCTGACTCATCGTATGATTGTAAGCGTGCGCACCGGGATGCACGGTCAGCGAGCTTTTATCCGCCGCATTAAGCAGCGCATACGCCCGTTCGACCGTCTTATACTGCTCGCGGACGGCAGCCACCGGGAAGATCGGGTCGTTTTCGCCGGCAATCGCACGGAAGGGGCGCGGCGCGATCAACGCGGCGAGATCGCCCATTTCCATCAGGCGAAGCGTTCCCGGCACGTAATTACACTCGCAGTGGTAAACACCGAGGATCGAAGCGCGGAACGAACAGAAGTAACATGAGGGCACAGCGACGGTCACGCGCTCATCAATTGCCGACAGCCATAGCGTAGTGGTTCCGCCGCCAGAATTCCCCGTTGCGCCCATCACGCCGGGAACCACATCGTCCCGCGCTTCGATGAAGCTGATGGCGACCATGCCGTCCCACACACGCTCGCCCAGCAGCGTGCGATCATGCAACAGATAGTCAAACGAGAGATGGCGGCAGGAGTTTGAATAGTCGGGGCTGTGTACATCAGGCGTCATCCGCTCCCCGAATCCGCGTTGTTCCACTGCGCAGACGAGGTATCCGGCCTGTGCAAGCGCCTGCGCGTAATTATTATCAACGGCGCGGCGATCTTTTGCTGTGGCTTCGTCGGGATAGTTGCCGAGGATATATTGCACGCTCGGATTATGCCCGTGAAAGACCATGATCGGTTTATACGGCGGCGGCGCATCCGGGATCAATACATACACCGGAGAGTCGATTTCGCCGGTAAACAGCGCGTATTTCTCTTCTGTGTAGCCCTCACGCGGGATGCTGTGTACCTTTTCGGCGCGGATCATATCCGGCAGCACGCGATCCTCAATGCGCAGCAGCCTGCGCACTTCTGCCCGCAGTTCATCGCGCCACACGGCGAATTCCTCCGGCGTGGATGCGTCGAAGGCCATGGTGCGTGGTTGAGCATATAACGTGTCTACGTGGCTTTGCAGCCCGAAGCGGTCGTCGGTCATGGTAGATTATCCCCTGTTGAATCAAAATGTGCCGAATATCGTCCATTCTACCTGAACGGGCGATATCCGGCACAAGATACGGCATGATCCAATTTGAAACAGGCAGCAACAAGCCCGTCGCGACCGGGTAGATTACCCGTTCAACGCGGCGCGGATGGCGTTGCGCAGCACATCTGGCGAGGCATTATAGATCACCTGACCGTCCACGATGAAACCCGGCGTACCACGCAAACCCAACTGGAACGCCCGCGCCTCATCGTATTGCACAGTGCGACGATGCGTATCCGACCCTGCACATTCGCGGAGTTCGGCTTCGTTCAATCCGGCTTGCCCGCCCAGATTGAGCAACTGCTCCTCGTTGAAGTGCGTATCTGCGACCGTGTAGAGCGCGTTGTGATAGCTCCAGAACAGGTCCTCGCTTTGATCGAGCGCACACTGCGCGATGTTGGCGGCAGCACGATCATAATTCGGGGCAATCACCGGAAAATCGCGGAAGGTAAAGTTCACCTGCCCGCCGAACTCGGCGAGAATCTGCTCAATCACCCCGGCTTGATGCCATGCGCGGCAGGCATGACACCCATACGCGCCGTATTCGATGACCGTGACGGGCGCGTCCGGGTCGCCGAGGACCGGGTCCAGTTCAAGGCGCGACTCGGCTACTTCCGGCGGTCCACCCGCACCGGAGAAAGCGAACGCCAATCCCCCCGCCACCAGCAACGCGACGACGATGCCGATCCCGGTCAACGCCTGATTGCGGCGGGTCTGTTGTTGTTTTTTGCGTTTGCTGCGCTTTGCCATGAGAACGACGACCCTCGAAGCGATTTTAGTGAGATGAAAGGGCGTACACGGTTTAACAGCATCCGACGCCCTGCGCCTACCATCAGGCAAAACGCTTACAGATGTCTAACGCATGGGTCTTCACAACCATGTGCAAAACAATGTGCAAAATCACGCCGTCACGTCAGGAAGCAACCGCTATTGCCTGAACTGCGTATCTTGCCACCGCGTAAACAGATCACGCAGCTTAAGCCGCTGGTATTTGCCTGTAGATGTGACCGGAACATCCTGCCCGAAGATCACCGCTTTGGGCGACTTCTCAAAGCTCATGCGCTCCCGGCAGGCGGCAAGAATGGCTTCTTCACTCAGCGATGCGCCCTCTTCTAGCACCACATACGCGCCGACTTCCTCGCCATAGTACGTGTTTTCGAACGCGACCGCTAACCCCACTTTGACGCCCGGAATCGCTAACAACACCTCTTCAATGTCAAACGGACTGAACTTCACGCCGCCGCGATTGATGAGTTCCTTGATGCGCCCGGTGATGAAGAAGAAGGGCCGCCCGCGCTCGTCCTCGGTGTAGAAGCCTTCGTCACCACTGCGGAACCAGCCGAACTTAAACGTCTCGCGGTTGGCATCCGGGCGCTTGAAGTAGTGCTTCATGACGTTGTGCCCGCGCACGCAGATTTCGCCGCGCTCGCCCGGTCCCAGCCGCTGACCGCTGCCGTCCGCGCTAAAAATCGCCATTTCGTTGGTCGATACCGGAATGCCGATACTCGGATACCCGTGATCCAGCAGCCAGCTTTGATGCTCGTCCCATGTCATATCGATTGGCAGAAAACAGCTATAGCACGTCGTCTCGCTCAGACCGTAACCGTGCAGGACCGTAAAGCCGAAGGTGTCCTCAAATTCACGCACCAGTGCGACCGCCAGCGTCCCGGCCCCACAGATGAAATGGCGGAAGTGCGACAGGCCGCGCCTGTGTACCCCTTCACCGAACAGGCCGTCGCCGCGTGCCTCGCAGTCGTGCCCGTGTTCGATGAGAAACTGTAGCAGGGTGGGCACCACACTGACGATATGCACCTTCTCCTCGACCACCGTCCGCCAGAAGCGACTCGCGGAAAATTTGCGGTTCAATACGGTCGAAGCGCCGACCAGCAGCGGCGTCACCAACGTAACCACGATGCCGTTGACGTGGTGGATGGGCAGCACGCACATCATGCGCTGACCGCCTGTGATCGCCTGCGCCTGCGAGATGCCGAGCGCATCTACCAGCAGATTGTACTGGGTCAGCACAACGCCTTTGGGCGCACCCGTTGTGCCGGATGTATACACCAGCAGCGCCTCGTCATCGAGCGTGGGTGTCGCGCCGTCCGGGTCGATCTTGAGTGCGTCATCTGACGACTTGACCGTCGCGCCGTCGCCCAAAAACGTATTCGGTAGATTTTTCACCAGCGTGTTGAAATGCGTGTAGCGTTCGTTTTCTTCGCCGCCCATCTGCACAATTTCGCGGATGTTGGACGCGCCCAATCCCTCGCTCTCATCCCCGCTGACAATGCGCTCGGCCCGTTTCAGATATTCGTCCCGCGCCAGCAAAACGACGGCTTCACTATTGCGCAGAATAAACGCGATGCGCTGGTCGTCCTCGGCGACATTTTGCGGGGCGACCGCCGCGCCAATAATCCAGCACGCCATGTAGACCAGCACCGTTTCCGCATGGTTATAGGCCAGCACCGCCACACGATCCCCGCGCCGCACGCCCAGATCATCGTGCAAAAAGTTCGCCGTCTGGTGCGCACGGGCGTTGAATTCTGCATAACTCAGCGTGGATTTCGCGCCATTCTCGTCAATATAGGTCAAATATGTGCGGCGTCCGGCGGTCTTGGCGTGCAGAGAAAGCAGAAAGCGCATGTTGTAAAAGGGGACTTTGCGCGTTGTCGCCGGGATG
>DAOTXA010000129.1:0-18599 GCA_034435595.1 Anaerolineae bacterium
GACGTTGAAGTCGCCTGCGTTGGGGAAGGTGTGATGCACGGACTGTCCGGTCCCCGGTTGTGAGCCGTCGCCGAAGTCCCAGGCGAAGGCATAAGCGCCGTCGCCGCCCTGGGCGGTGGCGTTGAAGGTAAGTGTCAGGTTGCCGTCATCGGTGGTGGTGAAGTCGGCGGTGAGCGTTGGGAATGCGTTGATGGGTCTAGGGCCTACTACGACCTGATTCTCTGCGGTATCTGTAACGGTCAAAGTGACATTATATTGTCCCGAAGTGCTGTATACATGCTGAACTTGAGGACCGCTTACAGGCTGTGAGCCATCACCAAAATCCCAACTAAAGGTATAGTTTCCGTCGCCACCTGTAGCTGAAGCATTGAACGAAAAGCTCAAAGGACTTAGTTCGGAGGAATCGAAACCAGCAATGAGTTCAGGTAGGGTGACGACTTCCTCGCTTACCTGAACAAGAACTTCTGCAACGTCACTGAGTCCTTCGTCAACGTTGGAGACAGTCAAGCTGACTGTATAGTTGCCCGCTGTAGTGTATTCGTGATTGATGATGGCTTCAGTGCTGTCGTTAGTGGTGCCGTCGCCAAAGTCCCATAAATAGGTGAGATTGTCGCCGGACGACTGGTTGGTGAATTGCACCGTAAGCGGAGCAGGGCCGCTTGGTGGATCAGGGTCAACGGTGAAATCTGCATCCGGTGGTACCAGCGGCGGTAGGGCAGAGACTACGATCTCGGCAGAGTCTTGCCCGGTTTCGTTAGTGACTGTCAGCCGAACCGTGTAAGTCCCGGGTTCGTTGAAAGTGTGGGTAACGAGTTCATCACTGGAAGTGCTGGTGGCATCGCCTTCATTGAGGCCGAATTGCCAGAAATATTCGCTGATGTCACCCGCTGAGTTATTGCGGAAAGTGACCTGCAAAGGCACTTCGCCGCTGGTTGGGGTTTCGGCAGAAATATCAGCTACGGGTGCTTCTGGTGGGGCTACGATGGAAATTGCTACGGATGTTGTACTCTGCCCACCTGCACCAATTACAGTGAGTGTCAGGCTTGCATTTCCTGCTTCGGTGTATGTATGAACGGGATTCTGATCAACACTTGTTGCGCCATCGCCAAAATTCCAGTTGTATTGATTGATCTGCCCGGTTGAAGTGCTTTCAAACTGAATCGCTTGATTTGTTTCGAGAATGATGGACTGGTTCATGTCAACACCGGGAATGTTGATGGCAGCGACTGGCGGGTCAATCTGTGGATTTTCGACTGTGATTTGTCGTGTGACCGTCGAAGAGCCGCCCGGACCTGTAACGCGCAAGATCACGTTGTAGCTGCCGACCTCGACAAACGTGTGTGATGGGCTGCGTTGTTCATTGGTTGGCGGAATGCCGGGTTCGTTGCGTATAACAGTGCCATCGCCAAAATTCCATTCATAGGTGTTGATAGTGCCACTAGACTGATCGGTGAATTGAATTGTTAGTGGTGTTGACCCGCTGATGCGATCCTGTGTAAAAGCGGCGATAGGCGCTTGCGCACTTTGAACACTAATTTGTCTCGAGACGTTTGAAACACCGCCCGGACCTACCACGCTGAGGGTTACGTTGAAAATGCCAGGGTTGTTGAATCGATGCGCAGGGCTTGCTTCGTTGCTGCTGCTACCGTCTCCAAAATTCCAACTGTAGCTGGTGATCTGTCCACTCGATTGATTGCTGAACTGAACTACCAGCGGCGCAATCCCTGTTACGCGATCTGGGGTGAACGCTGCAATTGGCCTTGGAATGGATGGCGTGTTTGTCGGGATGGGCGTAGGAGCTTGATTTTGTACGCGCACGTTGTTGACGATTGTGCGGAGATCACTACCGTCACGCAGATAAACGCGCAAACGAAGTTGGTATGTTCCATCGGGCACTGTGGTTGTATTCCAGATTCCAAGGAGCCCCTGCGTTAGGATTGGGGCTTGAATGACTCCACTGATAGGGAACCACAGGTTATTCGCATTGGGATCTGGGCCATACTCAAGTTGGTACTGGAGAAACTGTGGGTGGCTGGCAGCGCCAATCACTTGAACGTTTCCTGCAACCACATTCCCTGATATGGGCGACAGAATCACAATAGAAATTGGCATCGGTGTATTTGTCACTACAAGTGGCGGCGGAATCACCGAGGTTGGTGGAAACTGATTAGATTGTGTAGGTTGAGGGAGTTGAGTCGGGCCGATATTTGTGGCCTGAGGCGTGTTGGTTGGTTGATTTGCCACGTTTGTTGGAACGTTAGTAACATCAATGTCTTGTTCTGGAGAAGCGCCAAGGTTACAGGCGCTAAGGGCGAACATCAATGTTATCAGGGTCAAAAGTACTACGTATGATCGGGCTTTTGGGTGATTTTGAAGCCTCATTAATTTACCTCTCCCTCAGTTTCGCACTATAATGAAACCATTATAGTGCAGAAAACCCAACTTGGCCCGACGTGTAAGCGGCGTCTTACCTGCGCTGTTGATGTGAAGACAGGGGTAAATCTGATGAAAATCCTTATTGTTGATGATGAGCAGGCGATTCGCGATGCTTTGGCACGCAAACTCAAGCGCGAAGAATTTAGTATCGTTACCAGTAGCAATGGTTTGGACGGGTTACGTGCATTTCATGCAGAGAAGCCCGATCTTGTGATTCTCGATATTGTGATGCCTGGTGGTATGGACGGGCTGACGGTCTGCCGACGGATTCGTGAAGTTGCGGATACGCCGATAATGATGCTTTCTGCGCAGGCAGTCACTGAAGATCATGTGATCGTGGGCTTGAACGCCGGGGCAGATGAATACTTGATCAAACCTATTCGCCTCAATGAGTTTGTTGCTCGTGTTCGCGCTCTGTTGCGCCGGTCACAATTGGTGTCAAATGAGGTCGAGCAAGGATATAACGACGGATATCTGAGCATTGATCTACACCGCCGACATGTTCATGTTGATGGGCACAAAGTGCATCTGACACCAACCGAATTCAAGTTGCTAGCCGTATTGCTGGAAAATGCGGGACGCGTGGTTTCACAGCGTGACCTACTTGAGCAGGTATGGGGTCAGGAATACGTTGATGATATTTATTACCCACGTGTGTATATCAGTCAGTTGCGGCGCAAAATTGAGCCGGATGTCTCAAATCCGACCTATATCTTGACCGAGCATCGCGTGGGATATCGATTTGAGAAGCAGAGCCATATTAATGTCCAAGGACGAGATTCTGTTGATATGAATTAGTTTCTTGTCGGAGTTGCCAAGCGATTTATGCCTACCCTTAGTGCAATTACTCTGCTCATCAATGGCCTGACACTATCCCTATCTATTGGGTTTCTCATTCTAATTCTCTGGCATGATGCTCAACGCCCCTTAAACCAGTTCTTTTCGGCGTTTTTGATCTTCGTTGTGCTGTGGAACACAGGCTCGCTTCTAGTTCAAGTTGGCGTGTTGACTCAGCTTGAATCCGGGTTGTTGACGATTGCTCTCAGTGTTACAGAGCTTGGTTTTGCTGGAGCCAGCATTTCGGGCTACATTCTTGCGACCGTTCTAGCAGGTGCACATACACGAAGATTTCTTATCCTCGCAGTGTTGAGTGTATTTTTAATCGTCACGTACCGGCTATTTCTTATAGTCAATTCTCAAGGCAATAGTTTATCGATTGGGCAAAATAGTGTTGCCAGCCAGTACCATGCTCTAACAATTGCATTCTATTTATCTTTTGATATTGCAACAGCATATGTGATCTGGAGGTATAGGCGGCGAATTCGTTCACGAGCATTAAGCTTAGGAATTGTGATTTTTATCCTGGGGCAGGGCCTTAGTTTCATAAATCCAGAGCTAGCCATTAGCGAATTATCTACGAGTGTGAGCGCTATTGGCGTTTTAGTGATCAGTTTTTCTATCGTCCAACAGGAGATTATCGCACCACTCAATGAACGCAACTCCCAAGTTGAGTCAATGCACAGGGTTAGTCTGGCGATTTCCAGTCAGATGGCGGTGGATAAAACACTTAACGAAATAGCTATTCAAGCGGCTGGATGGCTTAGTGCGGATGGCGTAAGTATCTTTCTTGCGAGAGAAGAATCCCTTGAGCTAGTTAACGTTTATCATATGCCAGAAGCATTAATGAACTCACATGTTGACTACGGCCAAGGCGTAGCCGGGACGGTAGCCCTTACACAGACACCAATTTTCCTTGAAAATTATGACAGAGATTGGACAGGGCAAGACGAGTTTTTAATGGCACGTCAGAGCTTTGGTTCCATGATCTGTGTGCCATTAATTTACGGTGGTGAGATTATCGGAGTATTGTCCGTTATTTCTGGCAAACATGGGAGATTATTTAACCAGCAAGATGTCCACTTACTAAAATTGGTATCTGCACAGGCCGCGGTTGCAATTGCGCACGGACGATTGTTTGCCGAACAGCGATCATTAGCCGAACAGCTAGAAACTGTTCTCATCAGTACAGAAAATCCGGTGATTGCTGTTAATCGTAATCTATCTTTGATCTTTACGAATCCAGCAGCGAATTCACTATTCGGTATATCAGAAAAGCATAAAAACAAGCCACTAAATGAGTGGTTACCTTCAAATGTGTTCCCTGAAGACCTACAAGCGACAATTTCCGATATTCGTAAGCGAAAGATGCACATTTATGAGATGAATCTAGATAACCGCGTGTTCCTGTGTCATTTAGCGATTTTAGGGCGTCCACGTATTCGTGGGTGGGTCGCGGTGTTAAACGATGTGACAGAACTTAAGGAACTAGATCGCTTGAAGAGCGAGATGGTTCGAATGGCAAGCCATGATCTCAAGAATCCACTAATGGGAGCAATGGCTTATCTTGAGCTGTTGATAGACGAATTGAGGGATGAAGCCCAACCACTTGATCGAGCAGAGACACTTCAAGCAGCAGTAAACATAGAACGGCAATTGGAGCGGATGAATCGAATTATCAAGGGGGTGCTTGATCTAGAGCGATTGCGTTCTTTTTCCGAATTACGGGATGTGATTGATCCACAAGCGTTGGTGAAAAGCGCTATAGATGAACTAGAATTTCAGATTTTGGATGTCGATGTCGATCTAAAAGTTGTACTTGATGCAGATTTACCCCCGTTTTTAGGCAATCGTGAGCAATTTACACGCGCAATTGTCAACCTAGTAGAAAATGCTTTGAAGTTCTCACTTAAAGATCGTAAGTGTATTGAGGTAGAGGTGAGAGAAGTAAATGGGAAAATCATTTTTACCATCACCGACAATGGTGTAGGTATTCCTGATGGAATGCAAAATCGTGTGTTTGATCGCTTCTTTCGTGCGGAACAAGAAGGTGTTCAACATGTGACTGGTTCCGGTTTGGGGCTAAATCTAGTAAAGTCAATCGTGGAGCATCATGAAGGAAAAATCTGGTTGAAAAGTGAGGTTGGAGTTGGTACAACATTCTATGTAGAAGTATCTGCATTGGAAACTTCAACCGTATAATTTCGTATAGTCATAAGGCAAAACATGAGAAAGTATATCTGGCAACTTCTGTTGGTCTGCTCTTTGAGTGTTACCAGCATTGCAATAAACCTTCAAAGTCAGTCTGATACAGATCCAACACCCGCCCCAACGAAAACAACTATTTCTCCCGAAAGCACATCCAGCCCTGAAACTGGAACAAACAACATTGAACCGTTTACTCAATCCGATTTAAATGTGCTGACAGGGAATGTCCAACGCCCAAACGGAATTGCGTGGCATAATGAAAACCTCTACGCTGTATGCAATGGAGACTGGACCCTTTACGAACTTGACGATACAAACGGTGATACTGAAACCTATATTTTCGGTGTACGAAACGCTCACACCCTACACATCGAGACAACATCAGAGACAGAATTCGATTTATGGATTCCTGACTACGACGTTAATGCGCTTCTACGTGTTAATCGAATCCGTGCACCTGAACAGATTGCAACAGGTCTAGAAGGCCCCTGGGGAATTGTTGTATTCGATGAGCAAACATTCCTCATCACCAATATTCAGGGGAATAATCTGGTTTCTGTAACGAAATCAGGGGAAGTCACGCAGTTAATTGATGGCCTAAGAGCACCTACAGGGCTGGCAATCAATGAAGATTTCGTATTTCTCGCAAACAATGGCAGCGCCAGACGGTCTATTGAGTGGGTTTTACGAGAAGAACTTTCCGACGGAGAATCCGAACCAGTTTTACAACCACTTGTCAATGGTCTTCAGAATACAACAGGGCTACTTCTTGCAGATGATGGGTACCTCTACTTCAGCTATGCTATTGGTCGACGTGGTGTTATAGGTCGGATTAATCCCGTTGAGTGCATGGATGGAGGATGTACTAATGATCAAGTTGAAATTGTTGTGTATACGGAATTGGACGCTCCACTTGCTGGAATGACAATTTCACCGGACATGCGTTTGTATTTTCACACCATCTTCAGGCCAGAGATTTATTGGATAGAACTCCCTGAATCTGTGACAAGCTAAGCCTGAGATCACAGGTGTCCTGATCACACTAACGTCCAAGCGGTGCGGCGAGCAACAGACCAATTAGTGCGATCAGGACACCTGCATGTTGGACGATCACACCAATTAACTCAAGAAAACGTGTGTCCGCATAAACGGCTGCCGATTGTATTACCAAACTGATACCAACAAGCACAATCCCAACAATCACTGGTAATCCGCGCTGGCGGGCGAGAAAATTAGAAAACCAGTCGACAATCCCTGACAGTAACTTAGAGCGATCAAGCCACTTTAGCATTTTATTCCTCCTTGATCTGAAACTCTTGAAAACGTTCGACCAAAAACCGTGGTAGCTGGGCTGTGATTTCCGCGCCTTCAGCAGTATCATTTCTCTCTTCTATTGTCGCTATCTCATATAACATCGACACCAACTCGCCGCGTTTGTATGGGATAAGTAATTTCATGCTGGTGAGCGGTAATGAAATTATATCCTCAATTACTTTCATCAGTTTATCGATATTTATCTGTTTCTGGGCGGATATCCCGACTTGCGCGTTATAGCTTTCATCTGTAGCAAATTCAGGGAACTGGTCTGAAGGCCAGCGGTCAATTTTGTTCCACACAAGAATGCGAGGTATATCGGGGACATCAATTTCTGCAAGAGTATCTTCGACGGCTTCGATTTGTTCAACAACATTAGGGTGTGAGACATCAACAACATGTATCAGGACATTCGCATGTGCAATCTCCTCTAGCGTAGCACGAAATGCCGCAACGAGTGTGGTGGGTAACTTTTGAATGAAACCTACTGTATCTGTGAAAAGTGTCTCCCGATTGGAGGGAAGAGAAACACGTCTTGTGGTAGGGTCCAAAGTGGCGAACAGTTGATCAGCTACATAAACGTTCGAGTTTGTAAGTGATCGCAGCAACGTAGACTTCCCGGCATTGGTATAGCCTACAAGGGCAATAACGGGAATGCCGGCACGGTGTCGCTGCAAACGGTGACGACCACGATGCTGACGTACTTGCTCGATATCTCGCTTTAGCTTGGCAATCTTTCGACCGATTTCCCTCCGATCTACTTCTAACTGCGTTTCACCTGGTCCGCGTAAACCAACACCACCGCTGGACCCACTGCCACCAGCTTGTCGGGCAAGATGTGTCCACTGGCGAGTAAGTCGGGGTAGGCGGTACTCGTATTGCGCAAGTTCTACCTGTAGCGCACCCTCACGAGTTTGAGCATGTTGTGCGAAAATATCTAAAATGAGAGCAGATCGATCAAGCACCTTAACATCTTCGCCGAATCGCTTCTCTAATTCACGCTGGTGACGCGGCGATAGTTCATCATCAAATACGATGACTTGTGCGCCGATCTGCTCGGCTGCGGCTTTGACTTCATCAACTTTACCAGAGCCAATAAATGTCGCTGGATCAATACGATTCAGTGTTTGATGAAACTGGCTCACCACGGTGAGACCGGCTGTATCTGCTAGCAGTGATAGCTCGCTTAAGGAATCGTCCAATTCGAAGAGAGGATCGCTCCCGCGCACCGTTGCACCAACAACTATTGCTCGCTCGTCGTTATTTGCACCGTTAGTTGTGTGTATTTCTGACATTATATCTTCAATCAGCTCTGATATTGTGGCTTGTTGAATACCACACTTTGAGGCGATCAAGTGCCTCTGTAAGTCTTTGTTCTGGCACCGCTATGCTCATACGTATGTAGTTAGCGCCACCTGGACCATACGCTTCTCCTGGAGCTAACGAGACATGTGCATCAGACAAAGCCCGTTCTACATATTGAGTTGCTGACCCTCTCAACGGTTTGGCCCAAATATATAATGATCCTGGGCGTTTTTCAGCAGTTAGCCCAATATCGCTCAATGCGTTTAATATGAGGTTGCGACGACGCATATAGATTTCATTTCTTTCATCTAGCCACTGCTGGGATGTTTCGTCAAGTGCGTTAATCGCTGCATCGTAAATGGGGTGAAAATGTCCACTATCTACATTGCTCTTTACGTGAAGAAGGTTTTTGATTGCCTGGGCTGATCCTACAGCCGCACCAATACGCCACCCTGCCATGTTATAGCTTTTTGACAGTGACATGAACTCGATCGTGTGATCGAGTGCGCCTGCCGCCGACAGGGCACTACCGGCCTTATATCCGTCAAACGTCACGTCTACATAAGGATTGTCTGATGCAAGTAAGATGTTATTCTCGCGGCAAAAATCGACCGCTTTCTGGTAAAATTCTAGACCAGCTACAGCACCTGTGGGATTGTTCGGATAATTCACCCAAAGTAGGCGAGTTTTCTCACTGACATCGTGAGGAATACTATCGAAGTCTGGCAGAAATCCGTTCGTTTCCGTTAAGGCCATCCACTGTACAGTTCCCCCTGCCAGACGGGTTCCCATGGCATAAGAGGGGTAACCGATATCTGGTACCAGGGCTACATCTCCCTGATCAATATATGCAAGCGTAAGATTGATAATGCCCTCTTTACTGCCGATCAATGGGAGAACTTGCGTATCTGGATCCACATCAACTCCAAATCGAAGGGCATAATACCGGGCTACAGCTTGCCGGAAGCTTGCTATACCTCGATAGCCTGTATAACCATGATGTCCAGGCTGGCGAGCTGACCGTGCCAGCGCTTCAACAACATGATCGGCTGGTGGCATATCGGGATTACCGATGTCCAAGCGATACACATCAATCCCGGCTGCATTCATCTTGCGGATATTATCTCCAATGACTGAAAAGATGTATGCAGGCAGATTATTCAAACGCTTTGATTTTTTTGGCATCTGCTTTGCTCTGTTGAGATCGGTTAAGGATTTCCTTATTGTGTGAGATTGGTTTCTACCACCCGCGCATTTTGAATAGACTCGTGCATAGAATTCAGAGCACGCTGGGAATATGCTGCATAGCGTGCCCGTTTATTCTTCACAGGTGTTTCCAGTGAAGGCAAAATACCGAAATTGGCCTTCATAGGCTGAAAATGCTTCGGCTCTGCGTGTGTGACATAATGGCAGAGTGCCCCGAGCATCGTATCTTTAGGAGGTATCCACGCATTTAGACCCACCTGTGTACGACATAAATTAATTGCGGCAACCAAACCTGTTGCGATGTTGCCCACGTAGCCTTCGATACCGGTAATTTGTCCGGCAAAGAAAAGGTCTGCACGTTGTCGAAACTGCATTGTTGGCTCAAGAAGAGTGGGTGAGTTCATAAATGTGTTGCGATGCATCTGACCCATGCGGACAAACTGCGCATTCTGTAAACCCGGAATTAGTCGAAGTACCTCGCGTTGATGACCCCACCGGATGTTCGTTTGAAACCCGACAATGTTGTATAAATCACCTGCTAAATTATCACGGCGTAGCTGCACGACTGCATGGGGACGCAAGCCAGTTCGTGGATCGCGTAGCCCCACAGGACGGAGTGGCCCATAAGCCAGCGTCTCATCCCCGCGTTGTGCAAGTTCTTCGATAGGAACGCACCCTTCGAAGAAATGCGGGTCTTCCACTTCGAAACTCCTCAGTTCAATACGTTCTGCTTCTCTCAGTGCAGTGACGAAGCGCGTATATTCTTCGGAATTCATCGGGCAATTGATATAGTCGCCATCTTCTGTTTCTCCACGGTCATACCGATTGCCATAATAGGCAATGTTCATATCAATGCTGTCCAAGCGGACAATTGGTGAGATTGCATCATAGAAATAGAGATACTCTTGTCCTGAAAGCTCACCGATCTTTTGTGCGAGAGCAGGGGATGTGAGTGGGCCGGTTGCAATGATGGCGGGTCCTTGCGGAACTTCAGTCACCTCTTCACGCACAACATGAATTTTCGGGTGATTCTCGATCATGTCTGTGACTTTGGCAGCGAATGCTTCTCGGTCTACTGCCAACGCGCCACCAGCTGGTACTGCGGTCTGCGATGCGCAGTCTATCAGCAAAGAATTGAGCAGCCGACATTCACTCTGCAACAAGCCTGTGGCTCGATCTGGTAACTTTGAACCGAGAGAATTGCTACATACAAGTTCCGCCAGATGATTTGTTACATGTGCTTCCGTATTGCGTTGGGGACGCATTTCGAAGAGGCGAACGTTTACACCATACTCAGCTAATTGCCACGCTGCTTCCGACCCGGCGAGACCGCCGCCTATAACAATTGCCTCAAATGCCATTCAGCACCTTTTATCCTAATCAATCGAGAGATATTGTACCGTTTGATATCAAATCGCGCAGTGTCACGTATAGATAAGATCACCTGGCATTAAATACGACCTATGACGATTGACGCATTTTGTCCACCCAGACCGAAGCTATTGGACAGAACATACTTCATGCCTTTTACGGACCGAGAAATGTTCGGGACGTAATCTAGGTCACATTCCGGGTCCGGGAATTCGTAGTTAATGGTCGGTGAAATAACTTGATCGCACAGCGATTTGGCAATGGTCACCACCTCAATAGCCCCTGAGCCGGCAAGTGCGTGTCCTAGCATACTCTTGGTTGCACTGATCGGAATTTCGTAGGCGCGTTTACCAAATAGTCGCTTTATTGCGTTCGTTTCCATCACATCGTTAGCAGGGGTAGATGTTCCGTGCGCATTTATGCAATGAATATCAACAGGATCGACATGCGCGTCATTTAGTGCCCACTTCATGGCTCGATATGCTCCATCTCCTTTAGGGTCTAGCGCGGCGACATGAAACGCATCCGAGGAAGATGCATACCCCAGTACTTCAGCATAGATTCTTGCTTTTCGCTTCAAGGCATGTGACAGGCTTTCTAGTACAACGATTGCGCAACCTTCACTAAAGACAAAACCGGAGCGTTTCGCATCGAAGGGGCGACTCGCTGCTTCAGGATTGTCATTGTATTTGGACGCCAACGCAGTCATCGCATCAAAACCCGCTACAGTGTAGTCCTGTAAGATTGCTTCTACTCCGCCAGTAATCACAACATCACAGCGACCTAACTTTATAAGTTCTGCCGCCTGTCCAATCGATTGTGTTCCAGCGGCACAAGCCGTTGAAGGCGTATTTAAGTGGCCAAACGCACGAATATAGCGGCTAACATAATGTGCGGGCATATTAGGCAGCGAGTTGATTAACGATAGTGGATTTGGTTTTTTATACCCATTGGTCTTGTATTTGGTGGTTGCTTGCTCTGACATCTCGTGCGACCCTAAAGATGTACCCAGCACTACACCAACGCGTTCACCATCTTTTTCGATTTGCTCGATTTCTAATCCGGCATCTTTTACAGCATCTAAAGAAGCGACCAAAGACATCTGTGATGCCCGGCCCATACGCCGTGCTTCTTTGCGCTCAATATATTCTTCGTAGGAAAAGTCTCGAACTTCACCGCCAATTTTGACCGGTACGTGGTTGGTAACTATATTTTCCAACTTTCGTATTCCGGATACACCGTTAGTCAGCGATTCCCATAACTCATCTACTGATCCCAGGGCTGTGACCGCACCCATACCCGTGATTACAGCGCGTGGATAGCCGTTACGAAGTAAATCCATATGTGTTCCTTAAGACTTGAGCACAGCCAATTCATTCTACCAGCAATGCTAATTCAGCTAGACCATCGTGAATGCTGCGCACAATGTCACCATCTACAGCCATCGCTGCTTGCTTGATTGCGTTCTTCAGCGCATAGGCGCTAGATCCTCCATGCGCGATAATTACAATTCCGTCAACGCCCAGGAGCGGTGCTCCGCCAACTTCACTTGTATCTGCCCGTTTACGGACCCGATCAAAGGCATTACGCGCTAGTATCCCACCTACGGAAGAAATTACGTCACGCCTAATCTCTTCACGAATCATGTTTGTCAGATAACGTGAGGTCGCCTCAAATGTCTTGAGCAGAATGTTACCAATGAAACCATCGGTCACAATTACATCCACTCCGCCAGCCAACATATCACGCGGTTCGATGTTTCCTATGTAGTTTAATGGTAGGTCTTTTAAATATTCGCCGGTTTGAGTAACCGCGGCGTTCCCTTTGCCCTCTTCTTCACCGTTCGAAAGTAGAGCGATTCTTGGCAGATTAACGCCTAGTGCCTTACGTGCATAGATTTCTCCCATTAAGGCAAACTGAACCAGCCATTCTGGCTTGGAATCCGCATTTGCCCCTATATCTAGAAAAGTCACGGGTTTACCGTTGATTGGGAAAATTGCACTCAGGGCAGGGCGTTTAACCCCGCGAATGCGCCGTAGTGTGTATAACATCGCAACGGCCTGTGCTGCACCTGTATTGCCGGCAGTCACAAACGCATCGGCATCTCCTGACTTGACGAGTCTCATCCCGACATGCATTGAAGAATCTGGTTTATTACGTCCTACGACACTCGGTTTATCGTCCATGGTGATTATCTGAGTCGCATTGACGACTTCGATATTGCGAACCAATTTATGTTGATCTAATTCCTGACGGATGCGTGTTTCATCACCCACAAGGATGATGGTATGTGAAGTTTCTTGTGTTGCGAGAATTGCTGCTTGCACATCAGGTACCGGGGCTACATCTGATCCCATCGCGTCCAGAACTATGCGCATTTGATTTCCTTACATAACATACTTGTGTGCTTATCGATGTCGTTTACGCTTACGATCACCATATTGCCCTAAGCATTTATTGTATTGTATAGAAAGACAAGTGAGTGTAAAAGGATTGACAGCGAATGGCAAGTTGATATAATGCTCTGTCAGCAAGCCCTGGTGGCGGAATCGGTAGACGCGCACGGTTGAGGGCCGTGTCCTTTACGGGGTGGAGGTTCAAATCCTCTCCAGGGCAAATTAATCAACACCCACCACTAAGTGGGTGTTTTTGCTTTGCTTAAAGAGTTGCGAGGCCGTTCACTTAGATGTAAACTGCCAATGAATACCCTCATCTTGACTTAACGGCTTTGTAAATAGGAGCTGCACTGCATGAGCGAATCGACTAATGAACGGTTGTCGCACGCATTCGATCTGATCGAAGCAGATCAACGATCGCAGGCGCTCGAAATCCTGGAGCCGATGTTAAGCACTCAGCAAGACAATCCAGATGTTTGGTGGTTGTATGCACACGCAGTGGATGATATGGCACCTGCTGAGTCAGCGTTGAATCGGGTTAGCCAACTTGACCCTAACTATCCAGGGGTGACGAATTTGTTGCAGGCACTTGAGGAACGCAAATCTGGACAAGTGCCCATTGATACTTCACTGTCGGGTGTTGATAGCGATAATCTGGTCAGCAAATCAACAGATGATGACTTTCTCGACGATTTGGACTCGGACGATCTCTTCCACGAAGAAGATCAAGGATCATCTGCTTCACAATCTCAACGCCAGATGTTGACACTGCTAGCGATTCCCGTTGTTATTGTACTTTTGTTATTGTTCGTTTTTGTAGTTGTGAACCCTTTTGGGTCCGAAGATGAGGATGCGGCGACTCCGACCCCGAATACGCTAGCCCAATCTGCGACACTTCCATCTGATCCTGTTATAGTGGATACACCGGTAGTAGTGGTGCCCACGGCTACGTCTGAATTACCGGTCTCTTCTGCTGATGATGTCGCAGCGACCGTTGAAACTGCACTGGATGATGCAGGTCTTGTTGCGGTTGAAGGCGAGACAACGACGCAAACGACTTCGATAGGCGAAACACTGCTCGTTTCTGTATGTAGTGGGGTCGGGGCTACGTTACGCGATACGTTAACTCAAGCAATGCCTGTCATCGCCTCTGCCTTAACCGATATCGATGATTCTATTGACGCAGTTGGTGCGCGTTTCGTAGACTGTGACAATAATAACAACATCCTTAATGTGATCGCAGTAGATGTGGATTCTGCGCAATCGTTTGCTTCAGGTGATATATCTGCAAACGAGTTCCGTACAACTTGGCGTCCTGTGGGATAATCAAAGCTATCTTTAAAACTTTCGAGAACAGCTTGAAGATTTCGGCTGTTCTTTATGAGTTTGTCGGTGTTTCGGTGGTTTCCACATCCGAAGCGGGCAATCGCACAGTAAATGTAGTTCCTTTGCCAACTTCGCTGCTGACTTCTAAAACTCCATTGTGATTCTGAACAATGTCGAAGCTTATAAACAGGCCCAGGCCGGTTCCTTCTTCTTTTGTAGAAACGAATGGTTCGAAAATGCTTTCGATCATATCTTCGGGAATACCATGGCCAGTATCAATGAGTTCGACGATGACCTCATTATTCAGGCTGGACGTTCGGATTTCAAGTTTTCCCCCACGATCCATTGCCGCTTTTGCATTCAACATGAGATTCATGAAGACCTGTTCGAGCTGGTCTTTGTTGCCATGAATCAATGGTGCTTCTCTCAATGTTGCAATTAACGCAATGTCTTCTTGTTCGAAGAACTTGTGATTTAATGTCATGATGCTTTCAAGCATGTTGTTGACATCCAGCGTTTGTAAGGTCGAGCGATCTTGCTGACGTTTGCCTGTAAATTGAAGCAAACGGCTGACGATGCGGCTAATGCGCTCGACACTATCCTGAGTGCGTTCAATATCTTCCACTTCGATACGACCATCCGTTTGTAAGTCTTCACGCATATGCTCCAGATTGATACGAATTGGAAGAAGTGGATTGTTGATTTCGTGTGCGATGCTAGCCGCAAGTCTACCCACCGAAGCCAATTTCTCCGAGCGAATTAGCATGTGCTGTGCAGATTCCAGTTCTGCCGTTCGTGCATTGACCATTTCTTGCAGGTGCATCGCGTAGTTTTGTTGGACTTCGTATAGTTCTGCGTTTTGTATTGCGAGTGTCGCCTGCTTTCCCACTCCGCTGAATAAGCGAAGATGTGAAAGACCATAACTGGCATCGGAACGCATGATCATAATAAGACCATGCGTTTTGCCTCCATATTGAAGCGGGATCATCATGCCAGTATCGTATTCTGGGAAAAGTGCAGGTTCCTCAGGCCAAAGAAGAGCGGTATCGCGGCTAGCCAAAAAGTCTAGAATGAGACTTTCGTCAAACTTTTTATTGTCGTGTTTGCCGTCTTTGCTTTTGATACAAGAGGCTTCAATGTGATTCGCATCTTTCAGATGATAAATTGCCGCGATGTCTCCTTTGAGCAAGTCAAGAGAAAGATACAAAATAAATTCGAATAAATCCTGCGTCTCTAGGTGTTGGCTTAGTTCCTCGCTGACCCGTAAGAGTGCCTCCAACTCTTGGGTGCGTTGATGAAGGTTTTCCTCAAGCTTGCGTGACTTCATCTTGCTTTGTGCTCTGGCAAGAAGTTCTTGAGGATGGAACGGCTTGCGCAAATAGTCGTCAGCGCCGAGGTTTAGACCTTGAACAACATCAGACAATTCTCCCATTGCTGTAATTAGAATGGTTGGAATGTTGGTAGTTTTATCATCCTGCCGCAGTCGTTTAAGCACTTCGAAACCGTTGATACCTGGCATATTCACATCAAGCAAGATCAAATCGGGGAGAATATTCCGCGCAGTCTCAATGGCTGTGACCCCGTCGTAAACACTCTTTACTCGATATCCTTCGTACTCGAATACACGCTCCAGCATAACAGTAGTAGGAACTTGATCATCTGCAATGAGCACAAGTGGTGCAATTTCTTGTACGACAGTTTCCGAGCTAGTCATATGCTAACCTTCCTGAATTTGTCACAATAAGGAATTCCCCAACGTTGATCTTGTATTGGGTTTCCTTTGTCTCAATGATACAATCACATTGTTTATATTGTCGATTATACCTGCGAAAACGCATGACAAACGCTTCAGATCGGATAAAAGAGTACGGACGGGCGATTCTTATCGGTGTCTTTTTAGGTGTCGTGATGGCAGTCGTCTTCTCACTTGGGTTTTTCGTCCGTGATTTTGTGGATGTCCCGCCAGTATTTGCTGTCTCAAATGCAGCAGATGATGAGGGTTATCTATTGCTAGATGAGGTGCAGACGTTACTTGATCGACATTATCTTAGAAATCAGCCAAATTATGTAGAGCGACAATATGGCGCGATTCGCGGAATGTTAAATTCACTAGGTGATCGAAACACATTCTTCATAGAGCCGCCTGTTGCACGGAGCGAATCAGATGTTCTCGCAGGGACTTATGGTGGTATTGGTATTAATCTGCAACGAGGGATTACCGGTGAATTTGTTGTCTCGCCATTCCCTGATGGTCCGGCAATTACTGCCGGTATCATTGATGGTGACATTCTGGTCAAAATTAATGGTGAAGCGGTAGACCTTACTACGAGTCAGGATGCAATCGATCAGATGTTGCGTGGAGAGGTGGATGGCGAAAGCGGTGTTGAAATCACAGTGCGCCGTCCTGATGGAGAAACATTCACAGCTTTTATTGCGTTTGATGTAATCAACATTCCTTCTGTATTATGGCGGATTTTGACAGAGGATTCGGAGATTGGCTATATTCAACTGCTGCGTTTTACGAATCGTACTCCGTCCGAATTGGAAACGGCCATTCTAGAGTTGATGCGAGAAAACGCCTCAGGTCTTATCCTGGACCTTCGAAACAATGGCGGTGGTTTGCTACAAGAAGCTGTAGATGTTGCGAGCGTTTTCTTGGATGGTGGAGTAGTTCTTATCGAGAACACTACAACAGGAGAACAAGAATTTCTGGCAGAAGTTGGCGGTCTCGCACTGGATGTCCCAATCATAGTTCTTATCAATAATGGGACCGCAAGTGCAGCAGAATTGGTCGCCGGAGCTTTGCAGGATCGGGGAAGGGCGCTGGTTGTAGGTCAGACCAGCTATGGCAAGGGAACGATTCAGCAGATTTTTACGCTATCAGACTCGTCGTCAATTCATGTTACCTCGGCGGAATGGTTCACGCCGGACGGTTATGCCTTAGATGGCGTTGGTTTGATACCTGACATCGTGATGATTCCCGACCAAACAGGACGCGATGTCGAATTGCTGGAAGCGATCCGCGTTCTACATGATGAACAAATCTCAATGGAACTGAACTGATTATGGCTGAAGGCAGGAAAGTCATCGCGCGAAACCGGCGAGCTTCGCACGATTATAATCTCAGTGATCGCTACGAGGCAGGTGTTGTATTGTTCGGCTCTGAGATCAAGTCGATTCGAGCAAATAAGATCAGCTTGCAGGATGGATTTGTCCAGGAACAGGGTGGGGAGCTTTGGCTGATGAGTGTTCACATCTCCCCATATGAACAGGGTGGGGCATTCGGACATACTGATCCACTACGTCCGCGGAAGTTACTGCTGCATAAGCGCGAAATTGCGAAGATTATCACTCAGCTAAGAGAAAGGGGTTATACCGCGGTTCCAACGCAGGTTTACCTGAAGAATGGACTTGCAAAAGTCGAAGTAGCTATGGCGAAAGGCAAGAAACTGTATGACAAACGTCAGGATATCGCGAAACGAGATGCCGATAGGGAAATTCGCCGTGCGTTGAAGAATCGATGATTGTTACCCGATTGTCTTTATAATGTATACGTAAAAGTGAACACATTTCCAGATGCAGTCTGGTAAACACTCCACCTTCTTTTCGCCCGATGACGTTAGATACGTTTTAGATTGCTTTCGACAAAATCGGCGACTCGTTTCCGATAATCCTCTGTGCAGCCTGACTGCGATTGACTTATTACTCGTGCATCAGCAGTGGCCGCGCATTGTTGATCTTCGTGCTTACGTCTTACACAGCATACTATTTGATCTTTGCTTTGAAAAATTGAAAAGTCTTCGTAGACTTCATGGGCTAGCCCCTCCAAAACGGTTCAAAGACTATCCTTCAAAATCAGCTGCACTCAACGAATTGCAGCAAGATGTCTTGAAAGATGTAGATTTGCTTCGCATATGGGGCTATCTCTATTTTTGTTATATGGAAACTGATATTGGCATCTCATTTGACGATTTTGGTGACGTGTGGGCGGTCACTGCAAGAACAATGCGCAGGGTTCGTGATGATGCGGTTCAATCCATGTTCGATGAACTCGTTCAGTTAGAGCGCGAGGCAATTCAACAATATATCCATCAAAGAAACCTTGCAGCTTTGCCTAAAGTATCCTCAGACACCTTCGTGGGTAGGGTGACTGAAAAGAAGCGGCTCCTTGATGCTCTATTATCCGAGGACCGAACGCGG
>DAOTXA010000130.1:0-7406 GCA_034435595.1 Anaerolineae bacterium
GGAATACCTCGAATTTGAGGCGAACAGCGATATCAAGCACGAATATAAACGCGGTCGCATCTATACGATGAGTGGCGGCACGGTGCGGAATGCGACAATTACAGCCAGCATCGGCAGGAATCTTGGTAATGTCCTGGATGAACGTGATTGCACGGGTACCAGTCCTGATGTTCGTGTGCATATCGCGCACAAGAAGACCTATCGTTACCCGGATGTCACCGTCTTCTGTGGTGACCCGGCCTATCTCGAAGATCGCCGTGATACCATCATCAATCCGGTGCTGGTGGTCGAGGTATTATCGCCAGAAAGCGCCGTCCGCGATGTCAACGAAAAGCTGGAAGAATACACGCAGATCGCAACGCTAAACGCTTATCTCATCGTCTCGCAGGACCAGTCGAAAGTCGTGTTGTATCGTAGAAACGACGCGGATACGTGGCTTTACCGCAGCGTCCGCTGGGGCGAAGACGAAGACGAGGACACGCCATGAAAATCGTACTTGCAACTGCTGGATCACGCGGCGACGTGCAGCCGTATGTCGCACTTGGTAAAGGACTCGCCGCCCATGGGCATGACGTGCGCGTCCTCGCCACCGACGACTTCGAGGGGCTGGTCACCGACGCTGGGCTGACCTTCTGTTCCACCGGGGCCAACGTCCAGCAGATCATGGAGGGCGGAGATTGGGAGGAGATCACCGAGCGCGGAAACTTCCTCGTTATCCTACAAAAGATGCGCGGGGAGATGAAGAAGGTCGCTGCCAGCATGACACCGCGAATGCTGGAAGGTAGCCGGGGCGCGGACCTGATGATCGGTGGATTGGGCGTGATCACGGGCGGATTCTCTGTTGCTGAAAAGCTGAACATGCCTGCTATCGTCGCGCATGTCTTTCCGTTTGACCCGACGAGCGAGTTCGCAAGTCCCATCACGCCAGATTTGCCTTTCGGGAATGCCCTGAACCGGTTGTCGTTTCATGCCGGTCGGCAGATGTTCTGGCAGACTATGCGCATCTCTGATGTGATCGTGCGGCAAACGCTGGATATGCCCCCGGCGTCGTTCTTCGGTCCGTATCGCAAAATCAACCGCGAGCGTATCCCGACGTTTTACGGATATAGTCGTCATGTGCTGCCCAAACCCGCCGACTGGGGCGAGCATGTGCATGTGACCGGATACTGGTTCCTTGAAGCGGACGCCGATTGGTCCCCGCCGGATGATTTGCTGGCCTTTCTGAATGCGGGCGATCCCCCGGTATATATTGGCTTTGGCAGTATGCGCAGCGGCGATCCTGCCGAGACGGGGCGCATCGCCCTTGAAGCGCTCGAACGGTCGGGCCAGCGCGGGATTCTGTCCAAAGGTTGGGGCGGACTCACCCCGTCTGACCTGCCGGATACGGTGCATACGGTCGGGTCGATGCCGCATACGTGGTTGTTCCCGCAGATGTCGGCGGTCGTCCATCATGGCGGCGCGGGGACCACGGCGGCAGGGTTGCGGGCTGGCGTGCCGTCGATCATTGTGCCGTTTATGGGCGATCAACCCTTCTGGGGCAAGCGGATTGCTGATCTCGGTGTGGGTCCCGACCCGATCCCGCGCAAGCAGTTGACCGCCGACAACCTCGCCGACGCGATCACCCGCGCTGTATCCGACGCCGGTATGCGTGCAAAAGCCGCCGATCTGGGTGCAAAAATCTGTGACGAAAATGGCGTAGAGCAGGCCGCCGAACTGGTGCGAATACTATCTGGCGAGGCGATGCGCGTGACCTGATTTCAGGCACTCCCACTCCCAATTTAAAACTTTTTCAGCATTCAGCACGTAATGAGAGGTGAACGCTGGAAACAATTCGTAATACAAGGGAATCGGGAGGTCAGGCCATGTCAACAATCACACCACAGGGGGGAAGCCCCGCGCCCCCGGCAATCGCCATTGAGGGATTGACCAAACAGTATAAGCGCAGCAAAGGCCAACCACTTACCGCCGTTGACAATCTTAATCTGAGTATCCAGCCGGGGCAGGTGTTCGGCTTTTTGGGTGAGAACGGCGCGGGCAAGACGACGACCATCAAAATGGCGTGCGGGCTGGTCGTGCCGACGGCGGGGCGCGTCCTGCTCAACGGCTTCGACGCGCAAAAACAGCGCGGTCAGGCCATGCGGCAGATTGGGGCCGTCCTCGAAGGCACGCGCAACGTTTACTGGCGTATGTCTGCGCTGGAAAATTTGCTCTATTTTGGGCGACTCAAAGGCGTTTATGGCAGAAAATTGCGCGACCGTGCCCGTGTGCTGCTGGAAGAACTCGAATTGTGGGACCGGCGCGATGATAAAATCCGCACCTTCTCACGCGGGATGCAACAGAAAGTCGCCATTGCCTGCGCCTTGATCGCGGATCCGCCGATTGTGCTGTTAGATGAACCCACGCTTGGCCTTGACGTGAAAGCCGCCGTTACCGTCCGCAACTGGATCGAACACCTCGCTGTCACTCGCAACAAGACGATTATCCTCACCACGCACCAACTCGATATCGCGCAATCGCTGTGCGACCGCGTGGCGATCATCAGCAAGGGCAAGCTGGTGACCGATCAGCCGATTGACGAAATGCTCGACCTGTTCCGCACCACCTACTATGAGATTAAGCTGCGCGGACGCCTCAACGGGCACGCGGACGCACTCCCCGCTGCGCTCACCGTACAGACCGAAGGCGAGACGAGCGTGCTTTCCGGTTCCATTGTGGATGAAGCGCAACTCTACGCCGTCATTGACGGGTTGCGCGACCTGAATCTGTCGCTGATTTCGGTGATGCCCGTCGAACCCAATCTCGAACAAATCTTCATCAAGTATATTGACGCTGCGCGGGATACGTCATCCGTTCCCGCGATTGAAAAAGTGGCGACAAACGGGGAGATAGCCTCATGACAGCCATGATCGCATCGACCTTCAACGAAACCCGCAAGGGGCTGATTATCCTGTGGGACTATAAGTTCAGTGTGGCGATTCAGTTGCTCGGCATCTTCATGATTCTGGTCGGGATCATGTTCTTCGCCGGACAGGGCGACATCACGCAGGAACAGATTGCATCGACGTTGTTAGGGTTTATTATCACGTTTTACGGCATGGAAACACTGAGCAACATGAGTTGGTCGCTGATGAACGAGGCGCAATCCGGCACGCTGGAACAGATGTACATGAGTCCCGCGCCCAGTCAGTTGATCGTCCTCGGACGCTCGCTGTCCTCGCTGGTTTCGGCGACGATCCAGTTGATTGTCATGCTGGCGGTTTTGCTGCCGCTATCCGGGGTGCGCTTTACGTTTACGCTGGATGCGCTGGTAGTGCTGCTGATTACGCTTGTTGGCCTGCTGGGTTTTGGTTATCTGATGGGCGGCCTGACGCTGATCTTCAAGCAGATTGGCCCCTTAGCCAATATCATCCAGAACTTGACGCTGATCGCCAACGGCACGTTTTTGCCGGTCGCGCTGATGCCCGCGTGGTTGGCCTTCGCCGCCAAGCTGATTCCAAGTACATTGGGCATTATCGCCCTGCGTGAAGCGGTTCTTGAGGGGCAAACCCTCGCCGATCTCGCCGCCAGCGGATCGTTGTGGGTACTGACCGCGCATTCGCTGTTGTTCTTCGTGTTCGGCTGGTTTCTGTTCGCCGTCTGCGAGCGCATCGCCCGCCGCCGGGGAAGTCTGGGGCAGTATTAGGCTTACACGCCACACACTTCGCGTATCTATTCATTGCCCACAAATGTACACAGCGGGCGTGAAGAATCATGCCCGCTGCAAAACCGATCAACCGGCGGGGCGGCGTTCTTGCCGCCCTCGTCACTTCTGACGGTATCCGCTACAGATGATCGATTACCCGTGTGGCGAACTCCTCGGTGGAAATTGCGCCGTCGGTGGCGAGGTCAACCGTGTGACCGCCTTTTTCCAGCGTGGTACGTACCGCAGATTCGATGCGGTCGGCCTCGTCGGGCATGTCCCAGTAATGGCGCAGCAGCAGTGAGACACTCAAGATGGTCGCTGTGGGGTTGGCGATGCCCTTTCCAGAAATATCGGGCGCAGCGCCGTGGACCGGCTCTGCGATGGCTACGTCCTGACCAATGTTGAGCGCGGGCGACATGCCCAGGCCGCCGCCCCAGGCCGCCGCCATATCCGACAGAATATCGCCGTACAGGTTCGACGTGAGGATGAGGTCAAAACGTGTGGGGTCCTTGACCATCCAGTACGCGGCGGTATCGACCAGCAATTCGTCGGTTTCGATGTCAGAATAGCGCTCGGCAACTTCCAGCGCCACCCGGCGGAACAGACCGTCTGACTGTGGCAGGATATTCGCCTTGTGCACGATAGTGATCTTCTCGCGCCCGGTATCACCGGCTAGTTGGTAGGCCAGATGCGATACGCGCTCGGTCGCGGTGCGGGTGATGACTTTGTGCGCGGTGCTGCTTTGCGCTTCTTCGTCGGTAAACTCGTTGACGACGTAGAGGTCCTCGGTGTTTTCGCGCACGACCATCAGATCAACGCCGGGTCGCGCCGTTGCCACCGGAAGGTAGCGCGTGGGGCGCAAATTGGCGTAGGTCTGGAGCATTTGACGCAGCCGGATAATCGGCGAGTAATAGCCCTCAACCGGGTAGGATGGCGAGTTTGCCGCGCCGAACAATACAGCGCGAGTCCGCATCACTATATCGATGGTTTCCTGCGGCAGCGGTGTGCCATGTGATTGCAGATGTTCGAAGCCCGCATGTGCGGTGTAAATTTCTACCTGTGGCACCAGTGCCTGGAGCACCCGCACCGCAGCCGGTACGACTTCGTGACCAACTCCGTCACCTTCTATGACGCACAGTTCCATACGCGTTTTTCCTTTGAAGTGCTAATGACCGTTTGTGAATCAACCCGTAACAACATTTTTTGACTGTGAGGAACGAACAACATCACTATTGGGGTAGTATTTGGGTTGAAGCCGCACTTCGCTTTGCACAGAACTGTTTCATTATGTGCGCGTCGATACCAGCAGATGACTCAAAGTCGTTTGACTTTCTGATCCTTCGCAAAAATTCTAAAATCGTTTGTGGCAAAATAGAGCGCTGCGCCGCGATCGAATTGTGTTTGGATCAGTATCGAACTATTGTGGCATAATTATTAGAGTTTGTCGAGATTCTTAGAGAGGGGCCGCGTGTTTCATAATCCCAGCCATGCCTCGCCGGAGCGTTTCCGGCGTTTTGCCGATGTCGAATGCCGGGAATCGTCACCGTTTTATTATACGTTGTCGCATCAGGTCGCCGGGGATCCGTCTATCCTCGATATTGCCGCCCGTGCTCCCGTTGACCAACCGCCCCCAAACATGCTGTTTGCGGCAGTACGCTATCTGTTGATGAAAGCGGCTGACGCAGGCGCACCCAATCACCTTGCAGAACTTTACCCCAGCCGGGAAAATCCACAGGGTGAGGTTGACTCGCCGCTGCTGTACCCGTTATTCCGCGCCTTCTGTCTGGAACATATTCACGACCTGCGCCATCTGCTGCAAACGCGCCGCGTGCAGACCAACGAGGTCCGGCGCAGCACCTGTCTGATGCCGTCGTTCGCGCTGGTCGCAGACCGGATCGGCGATAAGTCGCTGGCGATGATCGAACTGGGGGCCAGCGCCGGACTCAATATGCTGTGGGATCGCTTCGGCTACACCTACCGTCATGGTAGCAGCGATGTGCGTGCCGGGAACTCTGCCTCGCCCGTACAACTGTTTTCCGAGCTTCGCGGTGAGAAGCGCCCACCCATCCCCGATCACATGCCCGCGCATGGCAGCAACACCGGCATCGACACCTACCCGGTTGACCTGAACAACGACGACGCCGTCCGCTGGCTGCGTGCCCTCATCTGGCCAGAACATCACGACCGTGAGGCCCATTTGACCCAGGCGGTCGAACTGGCACGCCAGCGCTTGCCTTTTGTGCGCCGTGGCGGTGCGCTGGACCTGCTGCCGGAAGTGATCGATACCCTGTCCGAAGGGGCGGTCCCGCTGATTTATCACTCGTTTACCGTCTACCAGTTCACGCAGGCCATGCGCGACCAGCTCAATGACACGCTTTCAGAGATGGCCCGCTATCGTGATATTTATCGCGTCAGCCTTGAGTGGGAGCGCCAGCACGAGGGCGCGATGATGCGCCTGATGACCTATCACCGGGGGGAGATGCAGGCCCAAACCCTCGCCCGCTGCGAACCACATGGGCGCTGGATGCAGTGGTTACTGTGATACAGAACCGGCGGCGGAGGCTGCCGGGGCCAACCATGGGTCACCGGGAACGCTATTTTGCCACTGTGTGCTAAAGCGACCGGGGACCCAACTTCTGTAGGGATCACCTAGCGTGTATCGGTGCCATCGTCGAAGATGCCTGTCGGATGGCAACCGCGATTCGCTGCCGCCGCCGATTGTTCCAGATCGCTGAAGCGCTCGAAGAAGGCGGTATCCGGCGGGTAGCGGGTCGATTCTGCCCAGCCGTTTTCTATCAGCCACTCGTTGACAAACAGATCACCCACATAGACATAGCGCAGCAGACGGTCGAAGCGGTCGGTTTCGGAAATATCCTTCACCAGAGTGACGATTTCACCGTCCACCAGGTCACGGTGCGCCTGTGTCGCATCCTCGGCGCAGGGCTGCGCCGGATTGCCGCTGCGTGCCAGTTCTGGCGTATTGATGCCGATATAACGCACGCGGAACTCCTCCCCGTTGATTTCCACCGTGATCGTGTCGCCATCTGCGACGCGGACCACGCGCCCCGTCTCACCATTGGGGACATTGCCGCCCGTCGAGCCGCCTCCGGTGGAATTGCCGTTGCCGCCTTCTTCCAGCGTACACGCCGTTGCAATCACCAGAATCAGTATCCATAGGCCGAATAGTCGTTGCATGGAACATGCCCTTCGTTTTCATGAGTTGAGTTGCCGCGTCATTGTACCGCCATTGGGCGCGGCACACACGGGCGCACAATGGTAAAATCAAAATCGCATTTACTGGAAATTTTGCAGCAGGAATCGAACCCATGCTGAATAAGATCACCCCGCTGACCATCGGGATCGTGACAGCAGTCATTGCCGCCGGGATTCTCGTCCTCACACTGATTGTCACGCCTGATTCTAACCCCGCATATGATACGGCGGTCGAGTTCATGAACGCCGCCGGACAGGGCGACGACGGGACCGCCTTCGTGTTGTTAAGTGAAGGTCTGCGCAATTACGCGCTTGAAAATTGCCCGGATGGGCTGCCCTCGACCTGCATCGACGCCTATACGCCTGAAGAATGGGGCGGCTTGATCGCGGCGGTGTTCCGGCGTGCCATCCCCGACGGTGACAACGCCTGGGATGTGCAGTTGGTCGCCACCTACGAAGAGGGGCAGGGATTCGCCGGGGTGTGCATCTATCACCGTGTCGAGCGCACGCA
>DAOTXA010000131.1:0-15277 GCA_034435595.1 Anaerolineae bacterium
CCCCGCCGGTATGAAAGACCGGGCCGGCACCTGCTTTAACAAGGGCCTCGAGGAGTTTAAGCCTGCGATCAGAAAGCTGTTCTATTGTTTCAACAAGAAGGCTGCGATGTTCTATCGTCCAGAAACTAAATCGCTCAGGACCTGTATAATGGTAGATCATAGAAGCGGGTGAAAGACCGACGTTCCATAATATCAGACAGCGGTCATCAAATCTTCGCTTTTGTTCTTGGACCCAGGATTCTTCTATATCAAAATCTTCAAAGGGTATGCAAAGCAGTTTTTCTATATCTTCCGGGGTCTTTATGAGCCTTTCTTTTTCATAAGGGGCAAGCTGCTTATCGGAGAGCATGCTCGCGCATTTCAGCTGCCCTTTTGGTGTTTCGAGAGTATTCGTCCACAAATAATAATCGGGGTTATCGGTTTCGGTCCTTTCGGATTTTATGTCAAGTTTTGCGCCGTTAAAAATTGCTTCGCTGGGATGACCAACGCCAACCGCAAAGGTGGCAGCTTCTCTTGCAGCTTCCAAAACAGCTTCTATATTGGGATCTTTCTGCTGGTTCGCGGCCTGGTTTATCCCCGGCGGCATCTCCAGCAATATTGTCGGTATGCTGTACCAAACCCGGCTCGGCTCCATAGCGAACGTCAAAACCGGAATCCGGTCGGGTATTTCACCTTTTAATACTTTTACAAATCTTTCAGCAGCATTCATATAAAACCTCTAAGTCAATCTAAATTATTAATAGTATCTATACAATCCATTAAGCTAAGACAGGTATGATAGCCGGGGTCAAGATCGGGTACAGCGGGAATTATATCAGCGGGCCTGCCTTTATCATCCAGGGTCTGGTATGCAAGATGGTAATTATCTTTTACAATATACTTTTTTATAAAAGCATTACTGCATTTAGCAAATATCTCTCTGGCGGTATAGCTTAACTCAATGTTAACATCAGACCCGAAGCATTGAATTGCCGCCCGCATCGTTTCAGGCAGTGACCACCACGGCATATAACCGTCAACCACAGTTTTGGTCAGTAAATCCACTCTTTTACAGATACCAATGCCTTCGTTAAAACCATTATCAAAATTAGTTTTGAGAATCTTCGGCATATATTCATAATATTTTATCAGCTTATCAGGGTTTGTGTCCCGCAAAGCTTCCCGGCAGAACTTTAAGCTAAGCCCGACAAACTCAAGTGCGTGACCCGGATCGGATATCAATTTGCAATCTGTCATATAAGGCTTGCCCTCAGTATCGACATATTCAAAAACAGTGTATTTGTCAGTGTTGTTTATCTTGCCATCCAAATTAGTGTGGTTATCAAGGATATGATCTATTAAATCCATTCCCATTTGGGCATTTTTAGATGGGTTTATTTCATATAGCAGATTGGCGGTAGCCAGATATATCATGAAAGGGCCGAAACTTTTAGCTGAAGTTAAGTTCTTTTGCTTGGACTGGCCGGGAAAGGTGTATTGGTCATTCTTGAAATTATTACCCAAAGACTTATGGACATCCAGACAGTATTGCCGGGGTGAGGATGGCGTCGCCTGCCGCCAGCGGATTCAAGATGAAGCGGTCTACCTGCACGCCCGCGTCTTCGACGGCTTTTTCCAGATTCGCTACACTCGTTGTCGATGCGGTGATGATGTGCGCCTCGACTTCTAGCCGGAAGCCGTGCATCCCCAACGGGCTGCGCACGCGGTCCTGTTCGTCTAACGAATAGCTACGCGGGACCACATGCAGCACCTCGCGGTTGTGCGGGATGGCGATGGCGCGGGCGTTATCCATTGCCCGGTCCAGATCATCAACGGTGACGCCGCGCTGCCCGGTGATCCCGGCGACACCTTTGCTATTCAGCGAGGAGACGTGACTACCCGCCACACTGACGAAGGCACGCTCGACCTGGTAACCGCTGCTCTTCTCTGCTTTATGGACCGACGCGGAAATCGCCGAGGTCAGCGCCGCGATATCGTTAACGACGCCCTTCTTCATGCCCCGGCTCGGCTCGATGCCTACACCGACAACGAAAATGTCGTCCGGGCGTACCTCGCCGATGACCGTACAAATTTTATGTGTGCCGACATCAATGCCGATGACTAAATTGCTCATAGTGCCCTCAAAAGCCAGACCTGGTGTGCTTGAATACGATCATCAAGCAATGCGTGCATCTTTGAACCAATACCGGGTTCATGAAGTCAGAAAAAAATAACCGACTGTGAACAAATAAATATAAGAGTTTTTGATGCTACCTTATTGCAACAAGGTAGCAAATCTTTCTCCAGGAACTTTTTGAAGTCTACATTTCCTTACTGGTGAGAACGGGTAGTCTCGCCCCGGACAATCGCTGATTCTGCTATTGTCTTATCTACAGCGCTCAATGCCCCAGCAATAATAGATCGAGTCGATATCTGCGAGATTGACCTCTACCGGAACACGACCGCGCCCTGCCAGGTCCCGAACCACCCCTTCATAAATCAGCAGTTTGTTGCTCATGCCTGTTCCTGTGCCAAACCAGGCGTCCCAGCCGCCGGATGCGCGAAAGCCCAGCCCCTTGACCGGATCATAGCGCAAACGGCTGATCTCTGGCTGCAAGCGTTGCATCTGCAAGGCTCCTTGAATCGCGGCGGGGTTAATGCGCTCGTCACCGGTTGGCGGCCCGCCGCTGATGTTTTCGGTCACTACGCGGATCAAATCGGGCCGTGCGTTCTCGTCCTGCGGAATGCGCAGCACGCGCCCCTCCAGATCAACCCAGAAGGGGATGCCCTCCTGAATCCATACCAGGACGGGTTCGCGCTCCTCAATAACGATGCGAATCATATTCGGGGGCCAGCCAACGCGTACCTCGGCGTCTGCCACCACCTGTGACGCTTCTACGATATTGCGCTCTATGCGTTCAGGATCAACCCAGAAGACGTGGACTTCGGCAATATCTGCGAAACGAAACACCTCGGATTCAGTCAGAATCTCGGCCCCGGCGACATCCACACTGCGAATGTAGAAAATATCCGCCATGAAGAAGATCAACAGCACAAAGGCCAGCGCCGTCACCACCATCGCGCTAACAAATCGCCAGCTTACGCCGCTGACAGGGCGTGCGCCATGTTGCACCGGCTCACGCGGCGTCTCGACACGCGGCAACGCGCCGCGCCATACACCGGGCGAGCGTTCGCTGCGCTTCTTCTTTTCACTGCGCCGCTGCTGGCGCGACCGGGCGCTGCCGCTTTGCTGGCTGGTCATGCGCCGTCCACTCTCTAAAACTCGCTCAACTCTACGCTAATCCGCGCCGAAACTCAATACATCAAACGTCCGGCGCATTGATTCATCAGGGAGGCCGCATGTATACGCGCCTCGCCCGCTGCCATTCTATTATGCATGATAGTGCAGGCAGGGAGAAAGTACAAAAGCACAAACAGTGCATCAGGACTTTCGCTTGAGACATTTTTGACGCCTCTACAAGAATCTGCAACGCAATGTAGGGGCGCGTCGAACCTTCGGTTCGTTTCTCCGCGCCCGTAAGAAACAAAGCGAAAGTCCTATGCATTTAAAAGTGAGGGGTTTTCGATTCACCGTGCCTATAAATTCGCGGCTAGCCGTTATACAGAAAGTCGCGGATGGTTTCGTGGAAGCGTTCTGGCTCGTCGATCATGGGGAAGTGCCCGCTGTTTTCGAACCATTCGATGCGGCTGGCGGGCAGATGTTCCGCAAGGACCTTGTTCTGTTTAGGGTTGACGATGCGGTCGTATTTGCCGTAGATGCCCATGACCGGCATGGGCAACGTGCTGATCTGCTCGCGCAGGTCGGTTTCGCGCAGGGTACCGATGCTCTGGAAGAAGGCGTCTACCGACAGGTTGCCCACATCGCGGATCATCATATCGCCCAGAATCTTGCCATTGCGCGAGATATAGTGTGCGTATCCCCGCAAAAACAGGCGGAACAGAAAGGGCGTTGTCCAGATGATGCTGGCGATGCCACGATAACCGGAAAACTTAAGCAAAATGTTCAACGAGGCTCCGTTAATCGGAGAGCCAATTACGGTCGTCTTGACGATTTTCTCAGGAAAGCGAATCGACGCGCCGAGTGACACGGTCCCACCCATTGAGTGACCGATCAGCGGGGCTTTGACGATGCCGAGGCGGTCCATAAATTGATCGACCGACCCGACAAAGTTATCGATCGAAAAATTCTGGTCGCGGTCGTTGGATTCACCAAAGCCGAAGAAGTCCAGCGCATAGGTGCGGAACTCACGACTTAGAAACTCGATGGTGCTACGCCACAGCGCCCAGGAACCGAGCCAACCGTGAAGCAGCAGCACCGGGCGTCCGCGACCGGACACCTCGTAATGCACGATTCCCTGTTCGGTGACAAGCGTGGGCACAGTTGTTCGCTTTCGGGTAGACGAGTCAATACGCCCCCGTTCGCAGGTAACGGCGTTCTTAGAGAACGCTGTTCATGTAGAACGGGTGGCGCGTGTGTGCAAATTTAAATAGAAGTTGCGGACTGGCTTAGTCCATCTCTTCCAGAATCGTGTACAGCAGTTCCAGCAGCACATCGCGGACGCTGTCTTTTTCTTTCGCCACGCAGGGCAACAGCTTGACATCCGGCTCAATGCGCAGGGCGATACGCAGGTCTTCGGGTGCCCACGCATCCGGGTGATCCTGCTTGTTCGCCGCGACCACGTAGGGTGTTGGCGCATAAGCGCGAAACGTCTCTAGAATGCTTTTGGCCTCACGAAAGGTTTCGGGCTTGGCGCTGTCGACCATCACGATGAAGCCGAGCATCCCCTCTGCCAGAATTTCCCACATGAAGTCAAAGCGGCGTTGGCCCGGCGTACCAAACAGGTACAGCACCAGATCATCGTCCACTGTAATACGACCAAAGTCCATCGCGACCGTCGTCGCCTCTTTTTCCTCTTTTTCCGCGGTACTGCTAATCTCGCGGTCGGTAGAGACGACTTCGATTTCGCTGATCGAACGGATAAACTCGGTTTTGCCAGAGCTGAACGGCCCGGTTACGACCATCTTTACTGTTTGCATAGGTCCCCGCTCTTTCAGGTTACTATCACAGATACACTAGATTGATTTCAAACGGTCAATCAATTTATTCACCACGTCACGCTGCACTGGAGCCTGAGCCTTCTTGCGGCGGCTGCCGGAACGCGCTTTTGCGGCGCTGGCTTCTTTCTCTCCATCCGGTTTGACCATAACGACCAACCCGGCTTGCTCTAACCCGTAGACGACGCGGCGAATCTCCAACTCTGACATGTTGTTGGCTTTGGCGATTTTGCGAATCGTGTTCTTCGGGTTCACATAGCCGACGACGCGCCATTCTTCGACGCTTAACTGTACGCCAGCATATTTTTGCTTGGGATTTTCGGGGAATTTGAGCGCCATGTCGAGGTTGGGCAAATGCCGCGATAACTCCTCGACTTCGCGCATACGGCGTGCGCCCTCAATGATCACATTTTCCAGGTCAACGGGTACGAGAATACGCTCGCCCCCCGGTAATTCTCCATCCATGAACTTGAACGGTCCACCCGCCCAGGTCATGAGATTATACACAATGTCGAGCATATATTGCTGGATGCTGACGACAATATCCTTCTGGGTAACGTAATTCGCGCCGATCAACCGCATCGCCAGCGCCTTATCCGACGTGCCTTTGGCACGCTCGCGGATAATTTTGGCCTGTGCATCGGTCAATTTACCGGCTTTATTCAACACCGCAACCAGATCACCCGCCTGATCGTTCAGGCTTGCATGAACAAGCTTGCCACCGCGAAACGCGACTTTGGCACGCTCTTCGCCGGGGGCCATCTTCTCGTTCTTCATCGCGTCCATTTCTCCGGTAGGGACACCTTCGAAAATGGTCAATGTGCCTGTTCTGCGAGACAGGTTAATCAAATTCAATAACTGTGTGGTGCTGAAGTCCCTCAGATTTCCTTGAAGTGGCATTCAAGCCCCCTTGCGTTGCCGGAACCTTGTGAACGAACAGGGCAAACCATAAGATAATTCTAAGCTAAGATTGATTATAGCTTTCCGGTAAAAGCGAGTCAACTTGACACGTTCTCAATTCTTCTACCCTGCTTTACCCTGAAATTACAGGTCTATCGAGTCTGTTAAGCAGTTTTGACGGTAACCGTCCGGCAAACGCAGGTCAACCGCCTATCGCGCATGGACGCCTACCGTTTTATGATCGACACACGCCGGATGATTCCGGCATCGACCGATTAGAGGAGACTGCCCGGTGAAGCGATTCGTCTGCTGTTTGCTGTTGACCATCACCGCCTGTACCCTGCCTGGTGATGAACCGTCCTCTGTATCAGATACGCCGTCTGCTGCCCCTGAAACACTATCTGTCGCCGGTCAATCAGCCTTTGATTCAAGTGAGGCGCATTTTGACTCACAGTCTACCGCACAATCTCCTCATCCAAGCCTTGAGGTTACGCCCGATCTGATTTCCGCGCAAGTTGGCGAACCTGCGGGTTCATCTTCTGGTTACGCTGGCGCGAATGCAGAAGCGAATCCCGGTGTAATTGGCCCGGATGACTTCCCGGACGCTATCAATCCACTGACGGGACTGCCCTTCACCGATCCGGCAGCGGCTAATCGCCGCCCCATCGTAGCGAAAATCTCTAACGCGCCGCCGCTGGTGCGCCCACAAAGCGGCATCGGGGCGGCGGATATTGTCTATGAGCATTATGTTGAGGGCGGCCTGACGCGCTTTTCCGCCGTGTTCTACGGACAGGCTCCGCAGCGTGTCGGCTCGATTCGCTCTGCGCGGCTGATCGACTACGATATCGTGACGATTTATGACGGGATTCTGGCGTTTTCCGGCGCGAGTATTGGCGTAGAAAAAGTCATCTACGGCTGGGAAGAGGTAGAGTCACGCATCCCCGGCAGTCAAGCAGTCGCGCCGCATTTGCCGCTGCCGCCGTCACCGTTTGCAGAGCGTGCATATAAGGGTGTGCTGTACGGTCCCCCGGTCTACTGGCGAGACGCCGATATTCCTGTACCGCACAATCTGTATTTTAACGCTGCCGCCCTGTGGGAACTCACCGCGCAGGACGGACACGCACAAGCCCCCGATTTATCCGGCATGGCCTTTGCAGATGATCCGCCGCAAAACGGGGAACCGGCGACTGAAATCGACATTCGCTACCGGGCAACTCGCGTCCTGTGGCGCTACGACGAGACAAGCGGGCGTTACACGCGCATTGCCGATGGCCTCGGTCACTTCGACGCAGAGACAGGCGAACAGATCAGCGCGGCGAATGTGGTGGTGCTGGTGGTGCCGCATCGCCTCAGCGACATTGAGGAAAGCCGGGTTGGGGATGCCGTCAGCTACGGGTGGGAGATTTTGTTCAATGATCGCGGTCCGGCAATTTTGTTCCGCGACGGTCAGCAGTTCGCCGCCGGGTGGGTCAGCCCGGAAACTACCGACGCGCCTATGCTCGTCACACCCGATGGCGCGATTCTGCCGTTGAAACCGGGGAATACGTGGTATCAGGTCGTGCGGCCTGAATCCGAGCGCAACCCTGACGAGGAATGGGTGCGAGTCGGCGAGGACTAATTAAAAACGCGCAATCAGAAAATAAACGGCTCAGGCCAGCAAGTCAGCGTGTCGTTCGCGTTCGGTGTACACTGGTACGCGAGTTGATACCGTAAAAAAGAGTGCGCTATGAGCGATAAAATTCTCATCGTTGACGACGAACAGCGGATTATTGACCTGGCGAAGATGTACCTGGAACAGGCCGGATACACAGTAGATAGTGCGACCGACGGCGCGGTGGCATTTGACATGATCCGGGGTGACGAGCCGGAACTAGTGGTGTTGGATTTGATGCTGCCGGGGATGGACGGGCTGGAAATCTGCCGCCGGGTGCGTGCGGATTCCGACGTGCCGATCATCATGCTGACTGCACGCAGCGACGATATTGACAAGATCGTCGGCCTTGAACTGGGCGCGGATGACTATCTGACGAAGCCGTTCAACCCGCGTGAACTGGTCGCCCGTGTCAAGGCGATTTTGCGGCGGCAATCCGCCATTGCCAAGCGCAGCGGCAACGACGAACAATCCGGCGGTGCGATCAGTGCGGGCAACCTGCATATTGACCCGGAACGGCGGCGCGTGAGTATCGACGAGCGGACAGTCGAACTACGCATGAAAGAATTCGACCTGTTGTTGACACTGGCCCGCGATCCCGGCTTGGTATTCAGCCGCGAAAAGCTGCTGGAACTGGTGTGGGGCTACGACTTTGCCGGGGAGACGCGGACGGTTGATGTGCATATCGCGCATTTGCGGCACAAGCTGGACGGCATGTCACCGACCATCGAAACCGTGTGGGGTGTCGGCTATAAGCTCGAAGTGTGAAAGTTGTGGCGAAGGGCGTCAAGCGAAAAATCGGTGTAGAAGCACTGCTTATGCAAGAGGTTTTTCGCCTTGCCCCCTTTATCTTGACCCTTTCGACTTACCCTTTCGCCTTCTGCAACGCCGTTTCCAGATACGGTATTACCCCCCAGAACGCCTTGAGCGCCGCGTACTCGTGTTCAAACTCGGCGGTGGGGATGTTATCGCGTTTAACGGCGCGAATCATCAGATTGCGGTCGGTGTGTTCGCTGGCGATAAACTCGACGACATCGGTTTTATAGCCGTTCATACGCAGAATCAGCGCCCGGAACGAATCCGTCAGCAGGTCGCCCATGCGCTTCTTGAGGATGCCATGACGCAAGACCGGCTGCATGGGATCGGTGTCGGTCGCCATCTGCGCGTGTAAATGATGATGACAACACGGCGCGGCGAGGATCACCTTTGCACCGTGAACGATGCCCTGTAGCAGCGCGTCGTCGGTGGCGGTATCGCAGGCGTGCAGCGCCATGACGATATCCGGCGGTGTACCCGGTTGATAGTCCGTGATTGGTCCGGCATAAAAGCACGCACCATCATAGCCGAGATCGGCGGCGGCCTGTTCGTTTTTGGCGATCAAATCAACGTTGGTATCTACACCATCCAGCACCGCCGAAATCCCGCGCAGGTCATTCAAATAATGATAGGCCGCCAGCGTCAAATAGGCCGATCCACAGCCAAAATCAACGATCTGGACGGGATGTTCACGGTTGGCGAAGTCGTCCAGCACGTCCGTATGCTCAAACAACTTCAAGAACTCGTTCACCTGCCGGAACTTGTCGCGCATTGACGGCTTGACCTCGCCGTGATTGTTCATAATGCCTACGGCCTGTAGATAGGCGTCGGGTCCGCTGTCGGGGATAGGCAGCGCCTTCTGGTGGTCGTGGCTCAGGTCCGGCGCGGCAGATGCCGGAGCATCGCCGTAATGCAAGATCGCTTTGCCCTTTTTCGTCAGTTGCACGCGCAAATCGGCACCGGTGGTGCGAATATGCAGGTTGGCGAAGGGAACGGCAAGGGCGGCGTCCAGGGCGGCGACGGCCTCTTGTGCAGTAAAGTTGCGCGTCGTATCCTGCTTCGTATCCAGATACGAAAACTGTAGATGGCGACGGCCTTTAATCTCCACCGGGCGCACCGTGATCTGGCGCAGGTCGGCGTAGGCCGGGTCGATGGATGCAGCGGCGCGGGTGCGAATTTTGCCCTTCAGCGTCAACTGCACAAACGCGGATTCGTCTAGCACCATGCGGCGGACGGTGGCGCGGTAGTCTTCCGGGTCGTGAGACATAGGATTCCTTATGCAATACTGTCGCCATCGTACCAGATATGGCGGCGAATGCGGACGGGCAACAACGGGTAATTTCTCCGTAAGACGCGTGTGATCCATCGCATCTAATGTTGGCAGAGAGAGAACCACTGAGGAGTTTCCGTTTTATGTACCAGGATATCACCGTAGAAGAGTTTAAAAACCGCTTTAAAGACGGCGGAGAAGCACATCTTTTACTAGACGTGCGCACAATCGAAGAATATGAGGATGCCCGCATCGCCGGATCAACACTCATCCCCATGAATGAAATCCCCTCGCGTCTGAGCGAAATTGAGGACGCAGCCAACGAGCAACCGGTGATCGTCATGTGTCGCACCGGGATGCGCAGTGCGCAGGTCGCGCAATTCCTGACCATGCGTGCAGGGTTCAAAATGCCGGTCTACAACCTCGATGACGGCATCATGGCATGGGCACGCCAGCGCTGGCCGATTGAGCGCGGCCCGGAATAATCGAGTATCCAGAGGAATTAAATCATCATGCTTTTAAAATACTTCTATGATGAGCGCCTCGCACAGGCATCCTATTTACTGGGGTGTCCCGGTGGCGGGGTTGCCGTTGTCATCGACCCCGCCCGCGACATCGCGCCGTATTTACGCGCCGCAGACGAACAAGGATTGCGCATCATCGGGGCGCTGGAAACGCACATCCACGCCGATTACGTCAGTGGCGGGCGCGAACTCGCCGCTACACTCGGCATCCCGCTATACGTCAGCAGTTACGGCGAACAACCACTCAACTATGACATCACGCCCGCGCCGGGGATGACCGTCATCCCACTGAAGGACGATGATGTGATCGAAGTCGGCGCGGTCAAGGTCAGGGCGTGGCACACCCCCGGTCATACGCCGGAACATATGGCCTTCGTCGTCACCGACACCGGCGCAGATCGTCCGATGGGCGTGTTTAGTGGCGATTGCCTGTTCGCAGGTGACGTGGGGCGGCCCGATCTGCTGGACGCGACCGGCATGTCAAACAACAGCAAAGAATCCGGCGCACGCCAGCAATTCGAGAGCATTACGCGGTTGGGCACACTGGCGGATTATGTACAGGTGTGGCCCGGACACGGGGCGGGCAGCGCGTGCGGCAAAGCGTTGGGCGCGGTTCCGTCGTCCACTATCGGCTACGAGAAGGTGTTCAATCCCGCGTTCCAGCACACAGACGGCGACACATTTGCCGCGTGGTTGCTGGACGGTCAGCCAGAAGCGCCGCGTTACTTCGCGCAGATGAAGCGCGTCAACCGTGTGGGGGCCGATCTGCTGGATACGCTGGAATCGCCCGCATTGCTGGACGCGGATACGCTGTCGTCGCGGCTGGCGGATGGCATGATGGTCATTGATACGCGCTCGCTGGATGCCTACGCCGCGCAGTTCATACCGGGCACGCTCAACGTCCCCGCCAACGAGAACTCGTTCAATACGTGGGTCGGCTGGTATGTCGATTTCGCACAGCCACTTTATCTCATCGCGGAAACCGACACCCTGCCGGAAATTGTGCAGGCGCTTCGAGCAATTGGTGTGGATCACATCGGCGGCTATTGGACGCCAGACGCGGTTTCCTCGAATACCGAATCGCTGTTTGTGATTGATCCACTGGACGTAATTAATCGCATAGAAAACGGCGCAATTTTGCTGGATGTGCGCGGACAATCCGAGCGCGACGAGGACTTTATCGCCGGGTCGCGCTTCGTACCGATGGGCGAGGTTCCCGGCAAGCTGGCGGAACTCCCCCGCGAACAGGCGATCATCACCCAATGCGGCGGCGGCGTCCGCTCGCAGATCGTGGCGAGTCTGCTACGCAGATACGGTTATAATCAGGTCATCAACATGCGCGGAGGCATTGACGCATGGAAAAAAGCCGGTCTACCCGTGGTAGAGCAACCGGCAGTCACCGTCTAGCGAAAGACACAAAACGCATCCACAAAGTGGGCGCATCCGGCGCGATGCGCCGCATTTGTTGCTTCTAATGTACATATAACATGTTGATGTTATTTTTAATAAAATATAAGCAGTAAGGGACTATCATGAGTTTGATCCATCTCGTGTATGTCAGCACCGAGACGCGCAAACTGAGCGAAGCAGATTTGCGTGATATTCTGGAGATCAGCCGCCGCAATAACGCGCAGCAAAATGTCACCGGGATGTTGCTGTTTCGTCAGGGCATCTTCCTTCAGGTGCTGGAAGGCGATGCAAACACCGTCAAGGCATTATACGAGCATATCGAGCAAGATGATCGCCATAAAAACGTGACGATCATCAGCCTGGAGGCGATCAAGGTACGGACGTTTTCGCAATGGGCGATGGGCTTTAATCTGTTTGACGGCACTAATGGCGCAGATATCCCCGGTTTCACCAACTTTCTGAAACATCCTAGAGTTGACTACTTCATCGAATCTCCCAGCTATGCAAAGATGCTGCTAAAGTCGTTTCAGGCACAGTCCTCTATGTAGCGCCTTTGCTGAACCTCCGGTATTCATGCACAAAGCAAAACGGACGCGACAAATTATCGCGTCCGTTTGTATTTCTGCTAGAAACTGCTGAAATTACTCTCCGAACACCTCTTTGATGAACAGGGTGTACGAGCCTTCGGATTCTTCGTTCCACCCGGCGACTTCGACAATCACCAATTGTCCGGCCTCGAATTCTACGCCGGACAACTGCGAGTTGCGCAATACGCCCTGCTCAATGTCGTCGTTCTCAAAGGTCGGCTCTTCCGCGCCATCCACATAGATGCGGAGATAGGTATCGAGTTCGCCGGTTTCATCGCCAAGGATAAAGTCGAGCGTCACATCGTCTTCGATTTCCAGCATATACTGAATGCGGATATTGGGCAGCAGTTCACCGGTTACGGTTTCACCGGGGGCGATGTCTGCACCCTCAATAACCGTGAATTCCGGTGCGGGAGCGTCGTTGGTATCGCGGATGGTGACGTTATAATCGCCTGTAGCGATGACCTCAATGGTCAGATCAAGGCCGCCAGCACCACCGATGTTGAGCGAGTCCTGCGTCACAGTCGGCAGGGCGAGCGTCCCCTCGTTGCCAGCGATGTAGATGTTAACCTGTGTACCGGGGGTACTATCGCTGACGATGATGTCAATCGCAGGCACATCTGACGGGATACTGAGAGCATAGCGAACTGCATCGCCGCGTTCCAGCGTACCGGTGACGGGTTCGCCAAGCGTCATGTCGCCACCGTCCACGATTTCAAGCTCAGAGGCTTCTTCGATGTAGTCAAGGCCCGCTTCGAGGACGAGGTCTGTCTCGGTATCGAGGATGGTTTCCTCGTTAATCGGCACTTTGATGTCGATTTCAACGCCTTCGCCTTCAATGATGAAGTTGCCATCAAAGTCAAAATCGCCGCTGGTGGGCAGGGCGAAGGTCACGCCATCAGGCATGGCAGTACCAATCCACCCGAAGGCGATGCCGTAGGTTCCACTCTGGGCGACGACAGCAGCACGATCTTCAAAGCCAAGCGCATAAGCGAAGAACTCGCACGCACTGGCGCAGGAAGGTCCGGTCAACACGGCGACGGGACCATTGTAGATCAGTTGCTCATCCAGCGGCGGCAGCAGTTCAACGGGGAACTCGTCCCACGTCCAGAAGTCTTCCAGTTCGTCATTGTAACCGTAGACATAGTACATGGGCGTTTCTTCGGTAAAGAAGTAGGACGCCATGCGGTTGCCGAATGAGGAGAATCCGCCGCCGTTAAAGCGCAGGTCCACGATAACACCGGGGCTGTTGAGTCTGATGGCCTGCCCGATGAATTCCTCCCACGTAGCGATCAGGAAGGGGCCATTGCTGCCAAAACTGCTGACCTGCACATAGCCGACGTTGTTTTCGAGGAACTCAAAGCTGATCTGCGGCGGGTTGACCGGCGCGTCACGGGCGATGGAGGTGAAGGCGAAGCTATCACGCTCGGCGACGGTCGTCAGGGTGACCGTTTCCGTTCCTTCGGCGTCAGGGTTCTGGAAGGTGACTTCGAACTCGGTATCGAGGGGCGCAGCAAGCAAATAGCGCAACTGCTGGCGGCGCTCAAATTCCTCGGTGCTGAACGGGGCCGAATGCACGACTTCCAGCGCCATCGCTTCTTCGACCGGCATACCATTGACCTCGACCAGTTCGGCGAGAAGTTCGATCCCGGCTTCTTGAGCGGGTCCGCCTTCGAGAATGAAGTGGACGAGGAAGCGCCCATCATCGGTTTCGATGGCTGCCATACCGAGGCCACCGTCGGTGTCTTCGACAAATTCTTGCGTGGTCACGCCGACAGGATCGCTAAACTGAATATGTCCGTCGGGGATCTGCCATGCAAAGTCGCGGATGGCCAGCACATAGGCGGCGACATCATTGTTTGCCTCGGCTTCTTCAAAGCGCGGCAGGAACTCTTCACGCAGCGCTTCCCAGTCGATGCCCTTGAATTCAGTACCGGGATACTCGCGGATGGCCTTATCAACCAGCGCGTTAAACGCATCCACATAACCCAGATCGCTGAAGTCATCGGGAACGGCAGATTCCGGCTCGATGAGTTCGAGGACCGGTTCGCGGCTGCGGTCGAAGATAAAGGGTGACGCGATATTGTCGGTGTCAAATCTGACGAGGGTATACCCGGCGGGCAGGGTGACCATCGGGCCATCATCTTCGGTAAATAGCAGGCCGTCATCCCCAAGTCCGGCGGGGAACGATTGCTGGTCATCGGGCGACCATACAATCAACGTACCGCGAATGTATTCGCCGAGGGTGGCGGGGTTGCTGCTGCCGAGAACGGTCGAATTGGCGCTGGACCAGCCGGTCCCGTCGCGCTCATCAACGAAGGGGCCGCCCCATTCGTCATCCCACCCGGCAACCTGGAAGATTTGCACACCCTGTTCTTCGACGCCATCGTTATCGACATCGTTAAACGTGCCCTGTGGGGCAGCGGGCAGGGCGAGGCTATAGCCAATATCGCCGACGGTAACCGGGGTCGTCCACGCGCCGATCACCTGTGATTCTGGCGGGAACACATAGTCAAAGTCACGCTGCACGAAGCCGGTCTGGTCTTCGAGGATGACGATGAGTTCAAAACTGGCGGAAATCACATTGGGGTTGGAGATTCGCATGGTGCCGGTGATGGCGACCGGGCCGCCTTCGTCGTTGACGATCTCCGCAGGCGGCGGCAGTTCGCCGTCCTGCGCACTACCAATCCCCGGCAGTGCAATTAAAGCCAGCGACAGCGCCAGCAACAGCCAAACATGGAATTTAATTCGCATAGGTGTACCCATTTCCTTGAGAACTAAAAGAGGTAGAACTCTTATATACTGTTTCAACTTGATTATTGTACCCCGATTAAGGGGCGAGTCAACGAGACTGTAATCATTTTATCAGGGACTTATTACAGAACATTTCACAAATCCCAAACCAGGGAAGGGTTTAGCCAAAGGTAGGACAGGGGAGAGTTGGAGGGGGGGAAGGATGTATAGGATGAGAAAAGAAAAAAGCGTGTCAGAAAGAATGACGTTGGCAGCGGCTTACTCTCCCACACCGTCTCCGGTGCAGTACCATCAGCGCTCACAGGCTTAA
>DAOTXA010000132.1:0-5024 GCA_034435595.1 Anaerolineae bacterium
ACCATATGCCCGCTTTCTGGCTCGATGAAATTGCGCTCCATCATAATGGAATCGGTGTCCTGCGTGGCGAACACTTCACCCGCGTTCGGTAGATCAAGCACCAGCAAACCATCACCGGCGGTCCATGTACACAGCTTGCGTAACAGCGCGAGTTGTTCTTCCTGCGTGTGGAAATGCATCAGCCCGTTGTACGGAACCAGCATCAGCTTGAACTGCTTGTCGAGTTCGTAGTTCAGGGCGTCACCATGATGAAAGTGGGCGTTGTTCGCCCAGTCTGGCAGCGCAGATTTTCTTGCCTCGCCGCGTGCCAGCATCATTTCCTCATTGTCGATGCCGTGAATCTCGTAACCGGCTTCGGCAAGCGGAAACATGACGCGCCCCGTCCCGCAGCCGATGTCCATCAGCGGGCCGCCGTGTTCCTCTGCCAGTTGTAAATAAAACGGAATGTCGTCGTTTTTGTCGGTGTTTTCCGCGTCGTAGTACCGCGCAATTGATGCGTAAAATCCAGGCATTTAGCGCTTTACCCCATTGTCTTTGTTATGTCGATTCAAGAAGGTCTGCACGGCGGCGTGATGCGCCTCCCCCGCCCACAATGGCGGAAACAAATCGCGCTCCGTTTGCAGTGCCTCATGATACGGCTGTTCCAACCCGGCACGCAAGAGTGCCTTGATACTGCGCGGCAGTTCCGGCGGCATCGCCGCGACATGTTCGGCGGTGTATAGCGCGTGCCGGAGCGCTTCTCCGCTGGGGACGACCTTGTTGACGAGGCCAAGCGCTTCAAGTTCTGGCGCGTGCATAATGCGCCCGCGCAGCAGCATTTGCATAGCCCGACTGTAACCAACCAGTCGCATAAGTCGCTGACCCGCGCCCCATCCCGGTGTGACCGCCAGCCGAACATGTACGAAGCCCATACGCGCATGTTCATCGGCGATGCGTAAATCACAGGCCAGCGCGACTTCGCTGCCACCACCCAGCGCATAACCGTTGATTGCCCCGAACACCGGGACCGGCAGCGTTTCAAGGCGGTTTAGTGCGTTGCCCATCAGCGTGATAAAAGCCCGCGCCTGTTCTTCTGTCGTATGCTGGCTAAGTTCGTGCAGGTCGCCGCCGCTGCAAAATGAGTCGGTGCCCGCCCCGGTGACGATCACAGCACGCAAATCGTCATCGTTGTGCAGCGCTTCGACTACATCTGCGAAAGCCCGCATAGTGGCGATATTCAAGGCATTGCGTGCATGGGGACGATTAATCGTCAGCACAGCGATGCCGCTCTCGGTGCGTTCATTAAGGAGTCTGTCAGTCATATCATGAGTGTACCGCATTCAATATATGACGGGAAATTACAGGTTCTACCGGAATTGGTGGAAACGAAAATTATGCGCCTTTTACCCCTCACCCTCAGTCCCTTCCAGTGAGCATGGTTTTTTGGTAGCTGGATTGCTTCAGCATCCGGCGACAAATCGCTTGACTTTGCATACGGCATCTCTCCCCTTGCGGGTGAGAGCCGGAGGTAAGGAGGAAAGGCGCATAATCACTGTCACAATTTGATGCGATAGTCCTGTTTGACGGTGCATGAGAACAACCAACTCATCGTTGTACATGTTATGTACATGTTATAATCCCCCGCACGATACCCACAGTCACCACAGGAGCAAACCCGCATGAGCGTCGTGAGCATGGGCGAACTGCTGATTGATTTTGTGTCGCTGGAAAGTGGCGTCACAGTAGGCGAGGCATCCGGCTTTCAGAAAGCGCCGGGTGGCGCTCCGGCGAATGTCGCCGTCGGCGTGGCGCGTTTGGGCCAGAAGAGCGCGTTTTTAGGGCAGGTCGGTGATGATCCCTTCGGGTATTTTTTGCGCGATGTACTGGCGAACGAAGGCATCAACCTGCGTGGATTGCGATTCACAGATAGGGCGCGGACGATGCTGGCGTTTGTCTCGCTCGGTGAAGGCGGCGAGCGTTCGTTCCAGTTTTATCGCCACCCAAGCGCAGATATGTTGATGTCCCCTGAAGACGTAGCATTTGAGGTGATCGACGTGGCGCAGGTATTCCATTTTGGCAGCATCACCACCATCAGCGAGCCGAGCGCGTCCGCGACTTACGCGGCGGCAAATCGCGCTATCGAACAGGGACTGACAGTAAGTTACGATCCGAATTTGCGATTGGCCCTGTGGTCAGATGCTGATGCCGCACGCGCTGGACTGAAGAAGGGCCTCGATTACGCGCATGTGGTCAAAATCAGCGAGGATGAGGTTGATTTTCTGGTTGGCGGAGACATCGCAAAGCTATGGCGTGATCAGACAAAACTCATCGTCGTGACCTATGGTGCAGGCGGATCAGAGGCGTATGTGGATGGCGGAACGTCGCCTGTAGCAAAACATGACGGTCACACCGTCGAACCCGTTGATACGACCGGGGCCGGGGATGGATTTGTCGCCGGGTTGCTGACTCAGCTTGTCGAGCGAGGCGAAGCATGGCGCGACCATCTGCCGGAAATCCTGTGTTTTGCCAATGCGGTCGGCGCACTGGCGACCACGCAGCGCGGCGCGATTCCGGCGCTGCCGTCGCGGGCTACGGTCGATGCGATGACAGCGGATTGCTAACGGTTAGTCGCGGTCTTTCGGGCGAAATGTGACCGACCAGCGTGCGGCATAGCGATATTCGACGGTATAGCCGCTTTCCGGTGTGGTTTGATCCGCATCGCGCTTGACGATGCGAGTTTCTGGCGCGGGTTGGCGTCCGCGTTGGGGGATATGAATTTCGATGTCATCCGGCGTGCTGGTGCGGCGCTTCGCATACGCGGATAGGGCGTCAAGGGCGCGGCGTCCGGCCCACATCAGCAGCGCACCTCCGGCAACGGGTAAGGCGCGTTTTGCCGTTTTCACCAGCGTGGACGGCGTATCATCTGCCGGGAGGATGGCGTCTGGTTGGCGTGGAATAAGGCTGCGTGATTGGTCATTCTGGTCGTTCATGGCGTTTGTCTCTGCTACAACTCGATGGTTTTCAGCGTAATTGTATCAGATGCACCTGCATCACAGTGAATCTGTAGTCACAGAAAATAGTAGCATTGCATCTGGCGAAAACTTGGCAAACGGTCATGCGATGTGACTGTGCTACCTACACCGGCAAGTCACAAAGAAGTGATTGAACCTTTCCAGAAAGAGAGTGATAGTGCAAAGTGGTCAAAAACCCGTCCAATTTCCTCGGTGGGCATCACACCGCTTTTGCTATGATTAACTTGCGACATCTTCTCGCTCATTAGTTTGAATCAGTTCTGTTAAAGCTGTGGGTGAAGGCACAATCTCCACAACCGGGACGAGTCTCTGGTGCTGCCGGTGGCTACATTATGCCAAATCGCCCGGAAGGGACTAAACCCGCGCCCCTACCGCCACATTTCGCCGCCGAGTTCGTCTCGCCGTCTGATCTGGTATTTCTACCCGCAGGACGAGCGCGTCGAAGTCTACGCACACGGCGAACATATCCGCACCGCCACCATTGACGATACCCTCAATGGACGCGACACTTTCCCCGGTTTGACGATCCATGTGCGTGATATTTTCGTATAATCTCTTTGCGAAACCTTGCGCCTTTGCGTTGGATTTTCCTGCTTTTCTTCACATATAGTTTGCCCCCGCATCCTCCACCGGATTATAATAGACTCAAGTCGATGCATTAGAAGCGATTGCGATCTGTCCGCGCTGGTAAACACCTCATGACCAGTTATCACCGTTACAGCCATCATGCCCGCCGTGCGATGAGCCATGCCGCGCAGTTGGTCAAACGCTGCCAACATCCCCGCATCGACACCGGGCATTTGCTCGTTGGTGTCATGCTGACCGAGGGCAGTATCGGCTATCGTGTGCTGGACTCGCTGGACCTTACCGTGACACAGGCCGAACCCGCACTCGCTACCCTGATCCGCACCATTGACGAAGTGCCCGATCCCCCCCCACACGACGCCGCCTACGACGCCGCCCTCGACCTCGCCGCCGACGAATCAACCTGGCTGGGACATCACTACGTCGGTACCGAGCATCTGCTACTCGGCATCACACGGACCAACGTCGGTAACGCCAGCGATTTGCTCCACCAACTCAAAATCGCGCCCGATCTGGTACGGCGAACCGTCCGCGCTGCCCTCAATGAAGGAATGCAGGAATTCAGCCTTGAGGCACTGCGCCGCGATGTCAGCCTCAGCGAGATGTCGCGCCGCGTAATTACCGCCGCCGAACAGATGGCGGTTCGCATGGACAATCACGCCGTCGGGCTTGGTCACCTGCTGGTCGCGTTGATGCGTGAGCGCCGTAGCCCCACCGCGCCCCTGCTGGCTGCCAGCGGATTGGACGCCGAGCGCATGGTTCGCGGATTGCAAACGGGCAGCGATGATCTCCTTGTCAGCATTGAAGGCGTGACCCGGCAGGCGGTCGAACACGCGCAAAGCCTGGGCACACACTTCACAGGGACCGAGCACCTGCTACTGGCGATCACCCTTGATCCGGCGGGGATCGCTCTCATCCGCCATTATGATGCCGATCCTGAAAGCCTGCGCGAGCGAGTCGCCCACCAGTTGAGCGAAAAGCGGTGAATCGTCGGGTTGGCGTATTTGACGCTGCATAGGGTGCAACGGTATACTGCTAGCGTTGTATTCATGTATCTTGACAGCCTTTAGCGTTTAGCCCACAGCACCATGATAAAATGAGTGCTATGCTTCTGCCTATAAGGACAACTGCGAACCCGCAGCGCTAACAGCGAATCGTTAATTTATCTTTCGGCACTTATCTGGGACCACTTTCGAGGGAGGAAGCCGATGCAGGGGAATGACAGCTTCCGGCTTGTCGTGCGGCGCGGCCCACAACCAAACCAGTCTTATGAACTGAACAAAGAAATCGTTACGCTGGGGCGTGATATCACCAATGATATCGTCATCAACGACCCGGAAGTCAGTCGTCACCATCTGCGCTTTAAGCGGACGGACAGCGGCTATACACTCGAAGACCTCGGCTCGACCAACGGGACGTTCGTCGGCG
>DAOTXA010000133.1:0-6194 GCA_034435595.1 Anaerolineae bacterium
TGAAAGGTGTGTAGGGGTCTCAAACCGGAGGTTTGCACATTCTTGCGACCCGCCTGCTCAAAATATCGACCACGCCATTTTGTGGCTGTACCCAAGAATGCACAGCCTCTACGAAAATGCAGAATATAATATAAGGGCGCGATTTTCGCGCCCGTGAGACACAAAGCGAAAGTCCTGCTACTGATAATACTCCTCGCCAAAGATCGAGGTCAGCAGGTCTGCCAATACGGTGCGGTCGGGGATGTACACGCGGCGACCATCTGGCAGTGACCACAGCAGATGATAGCGCTCGTCAATAGTCCCGGTGCTGATATTTTCTCGCGGGACGTTAAGCATGAAGGTCGCCAGCATCAGCATATCGTCCAGCACCAAATCGGTGTAATACGTGCCGTCGAGGTCCGCCAGCAATTGCGGAGCCTGCATCGCCAGCGTCAAAAACATTCCACCGCTAGAAACCTGCTTGTGGATGGCCTCTAGCACCTGTAACTGACGCAACCCGCGCTCGAAGTCGTTATCGCCGTGACGGGTGCGAGCATATTGCAACGCCGCATGTCCGTCCAGGGTGTGCGTCCCCGCTGGTAGATAGAAGGGGTCCAAACCGTAGTTCATGTCGGGATAGGTGGGGTCATCAATCGTGAACGGCGTGGTGATCTCGACACCACCGATGGCATCAATCAAGAACTCGAACGCCTGAAAATCCACCGCGACGTAGTTATCGACGTACATGCCCATGTTGTACTGAATCGTCTCGCGGGCGAATTCTGGCCCGTAGCCCTCTTGCAGATTCTCGCCTTCCAGCATCAGGGTGTTGACGCGCAGAAAATCAGTGGTGCCAAAGGGCGTAAAGTGCATATCGCGGGGGATATGCAAAATGCCGATCTGATTGTTGGCCGGGTCTAGGCTGACAAGCATGATGGCGTCGGTGCGGACGCGTAACGTATCCCGCGCACCGGGGCGGCGGTCCATGCCCATAATGAGCATGGTAAAGCGCGATTGTCCGTCCCAGGCGAGGGACTGTTCATCGGGTTCGGCGTCCTGCGCGAGGGCGATGGGCGCAGCGGCGAAGGCAAGCAGTACGAGTACAAACAGCAGAGGGAGGCGTCTATGGAGCATACGGTAACGTCCTGTTGTAGTGTGTTCGGTCGGTATGCTTTGATTATACGCGAATCATGGGGTCGGTCAGCCTGACGATTGGTCTACGGGTGGCAGGTGGATAGGTGACGAGGTGCAAGGAGAAGGAAAGGAACTGACGTATTTTAGTCGCTTCAAGCAGCCAGGTCAGGGGCGCTCAACCACACAACGGAAGCCGACGGAGTTAATCATATCCCTCGGATAAAACCTGAGCCGGGTTGTGCTGCGTAAAGAGTCTGAGTCGTAGGTAAAAGAACCACCACGCAACGTCCGCAGCGAGAAACTGTCGTCTAAGTTCTCGCGCCCGTCATCGGTGGCGTATGGATACGGAAATCGCTCTTGATCGTAAATCGTACTGACCCACTCCCAGACGTTGCCGCTCATATCCAATGCACCTACCCACGATGCGCCGTCGCTAAAACTGCCTACATTAAACGTCTGACGTGGTGATGTGTTAACCGAATTTGCATAATTGGGATTCCATTCATTACCCCACGGATACACCAACCCATCCGGCCCGCGTGCGGCATATTCCCATTCGGCTTCAGTAGGCAAGCGTTCGCCACGTGCTTCACAGAACTCACGCGCTTGATCCCAGGTTACGCAGTTGCGCGGCTGGTAAGCTTCTGATGATGCCTGAGCGCATTCGAATCCAAATTCATCTGTATCCCCACTTCTGCCGCCAAACTGCTCAATGGTCACCTCATGAAGGGCTATCCAGAAGGCGTTATCTATGCAGACCCTTTCTACTGGTTCCTCGTCAGTGAAACCATCTTCACTACCCATCCTGAAGCATCCCGGCGGGACGAGGACCATCTCCACACCGTCAAAGGTTTCGATGACTGGCGTCCAATCGGCGTTGGTTTTGGCGCTGGATTCCCATGCAGCGAGGGCGGCTGATTCTCCCGCGCTAAATGCCCCCGGTTCCGGCGTCGGAGCCTCTACTTCCGGCAGTAGAACACAATTATTGCCGAATAACGTGACGAACTCGACATCGACCCAGCCCATAAACGTCCCTTGCTGAACCTGCACCCAGTCCCCGCTCGTCAAACGACCAAGCACCGGGACTTCCTGGCCTGGCGCCAGTACCAGCACAATGTTGTCGGACGTATTGTCCGGCGTGCTTCGCATGTTCAAAGCGACATCGATCCGCGCCTGACAGCCGGTATCTGGTGCGCCGACGGTGATAACACGTTGCGCAGATGCGATCAATTGCCCGGAACGGTAGGTGGTAACATCAAGCAGGTGCGCACCTGTTTGCGTGGGCATAAAGTCCAGCAGAATGTCCGCCTCGCGGTCGCCGTCCGCACTTTGCGACGCGACCGATTTGACGAGTTCGCCATTGACCCGCAATTGCGTTTGTGTGACACCGACGCGATCCGTAACCCGCACACTGACAAGGACCTGTGAATCTACAGTCACCGTCGCCTCCTCGTTCGGGGCGAGGATTTCGATTGCCGGGGCGCTGGGGGTTGCGGTGGGGGTAGGTGTGACCGGCTCCGGCGTAGGACGCGGCGCTTCGGTGGTGGATATAGCGACGACGGCTGCTGTCGTTTCGCTTGCTGTGTTACCTGTGGGTGTGGTATCGCCGCCGAATAGCAGCGCGACCGCCACCATAACCAGAATCAGGGCGAGTACCGCCACCAATCCCGCGATCAGGACATAGGGTGTGCGCATACGTTGGGGTGATGGTCGGGCAACCGGCACGGATGCTATATCTGCCGCTTGCAGCCTGAAGCGGTCGAGAATTCTGCGCACAATCGGAGCCGGATCATTGGGGGTGCGCGTCAGGTCAATGTGCTGGACGCCCGCGATCTGCACCGGGGTGCGCGTTTGTTTGACCAGCACCGGCAAAATCGGCTTGCGGTCTTGCTGCGCGTAGTCGATTTCGTTGAGGACGAAGCTTCGCGCCTGTGTTGGCGTTTCCTTGCGGTTGATGTCGGGTGACAGCAAAACGACTACATAATCGGCGCGGTCGATCTCGTCCTGAATCTGCGCCGCCCAACTGGAATCGGCTTCCAGCGATTGATCCATCCATGCGGATAAACCGGGGATCGCGTTCAGCGCATCATACAGCCTGGAGGCCAGCGGACGCGTGTCTTTTTTTGCGTAACTGATGAAGATATGCGGCATAGCGCGGATTCTTCAATGTAGAGTCGTCGGGTAATGCTGCGATTATGTCGCTATTCGGATGATGGCGCAACACAGTCCGGTCATGCAGTCACGCTAGCGGACCGGTTCCCAGTATTCAATGCGGTTCAAAATATCCACTGTCCCCGGCCCAAAGTCTTGCTGGCCCTCAATCGCCACACGGTCCGGGTTATAGGCGTACCACGTCGGGCGATTATACAGCGCGATCCAGGCGGCAGAATCAAACAGGATGTGTTGTACCTCATGCAGCAGCGCCAGTCGTTCGGCAGGGTCGAAGGTCACCCCATAAGCGCTAACGATCTCGTCAAGCAGTGGATCGCAGAAGCGCTGAAAGTTTAAACCGAAGTCACTCGTTACCCGATCCGCCGCCTCGCAGCCCCAGACATCCTCTATAGAAGTCGCCGAGGGATGCGTAGCGAAACTAAACGAGTATAGGGCGAGGTCGAATGCGCCGGTGGCAAGTGGTCCGCCAGAATTGTACCCTGAGAAGAACTGTGAAATGTCATAGGTATTGATTTCGACAGCGATGCCACTGCCTAACAGATAGTCCTGAACAAGGATGGCGACGTTCTCACGGTTTTGACTCGTTGTGGTGATCATATTGAAGACCAGTTCCACGCCGTCGCGATCGACAATGCCGTCGCCGTCCGTATCGGTCCAACCCGCTTCGGCCAGCAGTTGACGAGCGAATTCGATGTCCTGATTGCGTACACCGAGATCAGCGGGCCAATAGGCGCGGTCCTCCGGCGAACTGGGTGCGACCTCGTCAGTCGCGGTGAAGAAGCTCGCCATTGAGGGCGTGTGGATCGAATGGGCAATGGCGCGACGGACGCGCACGTCCTGTAAGGCAGGATGCCCGTTGGGACCGACGTTGATCCACAGTGGCTCATGAATACGACTGGGAATGTAGAGTGTTTCAACCCCCGTGCCCGACAAGCTGGCGATCTGTGTATATGCTACCTCGTGTGCGAGGTCGATTTCACCCGCCAGCAAACTGTTCCGTTGCGTGTCATCGTCAAATGTCGAGAACACTTGAATGTCGCTGTATCCGGGTGGGTGACCGTCCCAGTACGGGTTCAGGGTAAAGTTCAAGGTGGAGCCGCTGATGGGCAGCACCGGCATGTAGGGTCCATAGCCGACGCCATGCTCGATCAGGGTGGAAATCTGACCATCCCGTGTGATCACATTGCTGTAGACGTGTTCGGGCAGCAGGCAATGTGCGCGTAGATTCGTCAAATACTCCGGTTGCACCCCTGTGTAAGTCAACACAAATGTCAGATCGTTTATCACCTCAAAGCGTTCGACGACTTCGGCATAAAGGTAATCAAAGGTCAGGAAGTCAATCACCCTATTCACGCGCAGTTCATGGACAAATTCGCAGTCCTTGCTGGTGATGGGTTCGCCGTCAGACCAGCGCAAGCCCTCGCGCAGATGATAGGTGACCTGCGTTTTGCCGCCGGAATTATCGACCAGCCCGTTTTCCACAGTCGGGATTTCTGCCGCCATTACCGGGAAAATATTCAGGTTGGCATCCCAGTCCCACAGGTCACGCGCAAACAACTGCTGAAGCGCTGCCCCGGTTGAGCGGAATGGCGCTAAATTTTCCAGATTGGTCACATCATCGTCCCAACCGATGCGCAGTGTTGCCGGGATGCGTGGCGTAGGCGAAGGCGTGTTGGAGGGCGTGACCGTTGAAGTTATCGTTGGCGTTGAAGTCGAAGTTGGGGTCGAAGTGAGCGTAGCGGTTGGCGTTCGTGTTGATGTGGGCGTGGCTGTCCAGAGTGTAGCGGTGGCGGTCAGGTCCAGCACAAACTGTGTGGCACTGGCGATTGCGTCCTGCGTGACGGCAATATTCACTGCCTCTTGCGTGCGCGTCAGACGGGCTGCCGCTGTCCCAAGGGTATCGGCGGTCGGGGTGGCTGTCCATTGCCTAGCGGTCGCCGTCTGAGCACGGGCGGTTTCTGCAATTTGCGACAAGACGACGGCTGCTTCATCCGTGAGTATGACATGCATCTGCGCCTGAATGGTCGCTTCTTGCTCTGTCGCCGAGAGCGTGGGGACCTGTATATGAGATGAGGTAGCTGTCGATGTCGCGGTTGAAGTCAATGTTGGCGTGGATGTCGTATCTGTAGATTGGGCAGCGACTACATCGGGTTCATCGGTTGCGGTAGGTTGCGGTGTGCTTGATTGCGTCGCCGTGTCTTGCGAGTTGACGGCGACCTGCGAGGTACTGGCTTCCTGAGATAAGTCGGGGGGTTCCTCGGCGGCAGTCTCGTTGTCGCCCCTGCTGAGCAGCAGCAACCCGGCGATCACAACGAGGGCCAGCGCCGCGACGATCGCGCCGATCATTGTAAACGATGGTCGGCGACGGATACCGGCGGATGCCAGCAGTTCCGCGAAGTCTTCTTCAAAATGATCGTCGCGCAGTTCGACCGCGTTTTTAAATGCCAGCCCGCTGAGTCGAACCGGCAGATCGTTTTCACCCGGCATAGACGCACCATTGATCAGCACCGGAATCACGACCGGGATATGGCGCAGCCCCATATCGACCTCAATGCGCACGAAGTCTTCCGGGTTGTCGAGGCGGCGCTCTCCGGTGTCCACATCGCGGACATCCAGCCACTTGTCGCCGATGAGCACCATCATGACATCGCTCTCGAAGATGAAGCGCTCGATACCAGCGCGGAAATCGTGCCCCTTCATGAGGCTGTCTACATCACGGAAGACGCGCCGCGTGCCGACGCGCTCGGTCAATGCGTCGTACAAACGGCGACTCATCGCCGCACTGTCCATACGCCGGTATGAGATGAACGTCTGTGTCATGATGCCACTTCACCGCTCAACGGGTAACAGTAAAAATTATGCACCCGATCTGCGAACGATGCAATGAAGATAGGTGTTACCCGGCGGGC
>DAOTXA010000134.1:0-4163 GCA_034435595.1 Anaerolineae bacterium
CATCTACAATCGCCTCGTCCAGTTCACCGCTTTCCACCAATTGAATCGCCAGTTCAGGGAACTCCGGCGTGTTCATCGCCATATCGTTACCGGCGACGACCGCACGCTTAACCGCATCCTCTAGTGTGGAACTCACCATCTGCCGATTGTGCATATGCCCGATGTTCATCCAGTCCGAGACAACGAAGCCCTCAAACCCCCATTCATCGCGCAACACATCCGTCAGCAGCCAGCGATTGGCGGACGACGGAACCCCGTCGATTGCGTGATAGCCCGCCATCATCGTCGCACAGCCGACTTTCGCTGCCTCATGGAACGGTTTCAGTAGAATCGAACGCAACTTACGCCGGGGCGTATCGCCCTCGCTCGAATCGCGCCCACCTTGCGTATCCGGGTATCCGGCATAGTGTTTGGCACATGCTAGGATCGTATCCGGCGCGGATAGATCATCGCCCTGATAGCCTTTGATGATCGCTGCCCCCAGCACACCAATCAAATACGGGTCTTCGCCGAACGTCTCGTTGACGCGTCCCCAGCGTAAATCACGGGTTGTCCCCAATACAGGCGAAAATGTCCAGTGTAAGCCGGTCGGCGTGGTTTCACGTGCCGTGATGCGCCCCATCTCCTCGACCAGCACCGGATTCCACGAACATGATACCGTCAACTGCGTCGGGAACACCGTCGCTTCCGACCAGAACGCATGACCGTGTATCGCATCGATACCAAATATCAGCGGAATCCCCAACCGCGTCTGGAGCGCTTTTTCTTGTAGATACGCCGCCTGTTCGCCCATATAATGCAAAAACGAACCAATATGATACTGGTCCATTAACGCCTCGGATTCAGTCACATCGTCACTGCGGGGAAGTTGCACCAACTGCCCTACTTTTTCCGCCAGTGTCATGCGTGCCAATAAATCTTCCACACGCTCGCCAATCAAGCGTGTCACGTCTTTATAGATCAGGTCTGTCATGATATTGAGATCCTTTGTGGTCTGCGCAAAGAGTCAGGTTCGATTAGTCTTCACATCTATGATAGCGCTTACATCAGGGATATTTCGAGGCTTAAGCGCGTCAATCCAACAAATTTACCGCCATCTGATGAATTTGCGCCAACTCGCCACCAGCGCCGTTTCCACTCCCACAGCCACATAACCACCTGAAGATCGTAATACGAGCTTAATACACTCATGCTTCGCTCACAATTGGTTCACGCCGAACTTACGCGGTAGCACTATTCTACGGACATAAAGTCGAATCTGGTCGGGTTGTGTTGATCCCTCTTGAGTGGTATGAATGTGTCGTTACCAGGTTCGCGGGCAAGATGGGTTCGGTATTGCGTCACCGAAATAAATCCATTGCCCTTCCCTTCAACGAGCCGTCTGATGTGCCCCCCCTCACACAGACGGTCTTCGTTTTTTACGCCCGGTTAACCGGGCACACAATCTAATCCCCTGCTGCACTTGCTTTATTACCGTTGAGCGTGCCATTCATCAGCTTGGCGGACCATGACTCGGTCGGTGCGCCATCGGGCAACAACCCCAACGTCAGCGATTCCACATAAATGCACATCTGCCAGGGAATAGCGACATCGTCTACGCCAAGCGCCAACTCCCCAAGTTCGACGCCCGTATTGCGCACGACCGCGAACGGCGTTGCCTCTGCCGTCTCCCCCATAACCAACTGTGCCGCCGCACTGATCGTATCCGCCACACCGCGCTGCGTCACCTGCATGGGATTACCGAATAGGTCGATTTTGCCGCGCTCGTCCTGCACCGGGGCGAACCCTGCCGTCGCTAGCGCTACGCCCGTTGTACCCAGTCGCCCCGGCATCAACCAGCTATCCGTCAGCACCACGCCAATATCGACATGCAGACGTTCACGCAGACCGCGTCGGATGTCTGCCGCCTGCGCATACGGGTCCGTCGGGAACAGTACGACCTTCCCCGAAGGAATGTTCGAGCGGTCCAACCCCGCGTTCGGCGAGATAATGCCGTGACGGAAGGTCAGCAAAAACCCCATCGGAATACCGCCAAATACATGATCCGCATCACTGATGACCAACTGCGCCATCTGCGGATTCATGTTGTAGCGTGCGGCGATGCCAGCAGCTTCCGCGCTGGCTTCGACCATGTCCAGGTCCACGACCTGCCCGTCGCTAATCGCCGCGTACTTGCTGGATACCGCGACCACATCCCCATCTTGCAGGGCGACATCCGTCGCATGTAACGCCTCGATAAGCGTATCAACCAGATTAAATCGATTTTCGCGCACCGGAGCCTCTACCGGAAACGCGATAAGTGGGAGTCTGTTCACAGATGAGTCTTTCTTAATTAGAAAACAAGCGAATCAACGCACATTGAACCACGAATAACGCAGTTCACGAAAGGGAGATTTGTGTGCAAATAGGAGAAATTCAACGCGTGAACGCGAGCAATCATCGCATCAAGTTAAGGATTGACCCATTCGACAAAGTAGATTTTCGCCAATAAGCTTCCCCCACTCCGCCACCTTGATGAAAAACAACAATCACAAAGAGAGGCCGTAGGGTGAGATAAAAACGAGCATCATGTCTGAGAATATATGTTGCGTGCTTCAAATACCAGCAACCAGACCATCAGACCCCAGACCAACATCAGGCCGAAGAAGCCAAGCGACAGTACCAGAGCGGGCAGCATCACCCGTGACCCGACAACAACCACCACCAGCGACAAACCCACCATCGAATACGACGCGAGGTTGACCCACTGTACCACGCCCGGACGCTTAAACTCGCTCCGGTTCCGGTGAATCAGCAAATAGACCAGCAGCAGCGGCGGCAAGCCGGAAATCCACAGCGTCGAACCAAGCATCAGGATCGTCAGCGCCACCAGCCCATATTCGAGGTCAAAGCGCCAATCGACCGTCCCCTTACGCGTTTCTGCCTTGCCCCGGTAGATCGCCAGCGCCGTCAATGCGAGAATGCCAAGCGTCAGACCAATACGAGTCGCACGGAACAACGAGTCATCCACCAGCAGCGGTTGTACCTGCGCGTTCTCCTCAAACAGCCGCGACACAAACGCGAACACAGATAAATTCTCATAGGTAGCAAACGGTTGCCCGCCCGCCGTCAGATCAAATAAAGTCTCGAAGAAGGCGATCACTTCCGCAGGACCCGAAATAGCGATTTGCATCATGCCGAGTGCGATCCCGGCGACAGCGACCCCTTGAATTACGCGCCAATCGCGTTTTAAGAGGAAATACACCACCAGCAGCGCCGGATACACCTTGATCCACGCGGCAAGCGCCAGCAGGCCACCCGCGAGACGGCGCTGCCCCTTATGAACCGCCACCCATGCCCCAATTAGCAAACCCATCATAATGACAGTAATTTGCCCGATGTAAATGGCCTGAAGTGTCGGCACAAACAGGATCATCGCAATCCACACTGTCGAAGGCTTCCATGAACCAGGCATATACGGTTGCAGCAGCGCCGCCGAACCAATCAGCACTGCAACGTTCACAGCCAAGAAGACGAACTGTCCTGTCACCAGATCAACCGTTTGCACCAGTGGAACCATGCTTTGTGCCAGCAGCGGCGGATACAGATACACCCACCCCTGTAGACCGCTGTACAGGCTTTCTCCGGCGATAACCGCCTCAGCGCTCTTGTGATAGACATCGTAAACAGACCAGCCGTAATTCTCGAAATCAAGCACATGCGCGACAAACACCACACCCGCAATCGCCAGCAGCCACATCAGCACGACCGGTCCCCAGATGCGAACAAGATCGCGCCAACTGCGTTGGCTCGTCACACGAGCGCCAGCGCGAGACTTGGTATCGACTTCATGAAATCCCGAACCGGGAACACTCAGGCGCATGGCATCTTCTCCTCAAGAGGCGACCGATAAAACAGCACAACAATCTGTTGTGAAGAAGTACACGAAGGGTATCCTCTAATACATTGCAGGCGAAATCAACCACCGCCTGACCAACTTAAGGCGAAAAACGGCGGCTGTTTTCATAGAACATTCACAATTTAGGAGAGTTTTAAAGAGGATTTAACAGGAAACGTCCTTGCCTTCTTCGCCAAAAACTTCCAGACGCTTGTCATCCGTATCGAAGTGCTGCACGCTGGCTGGCTTGTAGTGATATTGCACCGCCCAACGCGGCAGATCAGAG
>DAOTXA010000135.1:0-7776 GCA_034435595.1 Anaerolineae bacterium
CGCCATATGAATCAGTAAGGGCATGGCAAGGCCGTGCCCCCAACATACATAGCTTACCAAAGTGCGCCGTAAAGCCCCTTGATTGATCTATGGGGATATAAGGCACGTGGTGTGTATGGGCTGTATTTTGTGCCGGAAATTGTCGGACAAAATACGCCATGCCACCACATTTTTGTGTTTGCATGTCGTACAGAAGCAAAATAGGCTCAGACGACAGTTGCAGTACCGGACAGGACGTGTCCGTGTTGCGTAACGTAGCCCATTGGGGCAAGCGTGCAACAGAAGCCCCCGAATTTATTCGTGGGGAGCGTCACAAGGTCTATGGCACGATGAACGGCGTCTCTGGCGATGTCACCAGCGCGTTGCCGTCAGTGCCGATGAGCGCCAGTCGCAGGCGATACTGCCCTGGTTGCAGCCCCGGCGGACCAGGCAAAATCTCCAACTGACCGTTGATGACGGAGTTGGCGTGCGTCTGCCCGATGGTCGTCCAATTGCCGAACTGCCCGCCGATGATCTCCAGCTTGTAGAAATTCGCCTGTCCCGGCGAGAACTGCGCCGTACCGATAATCGGCGTGGCATCGGTGATGGTGCTCCCCGGCGCGGGTGATTGGATAACTGCCAATACACCGGGCGCGACCTGACCGCCACCTTGCAGTAGTTCTGGCGTGCATTCGATAGTCGGTAAGAAAGCGAGGCCACGGGCGCGGGCATACTCTTCTGCTTCGACGGCGTCGGCTTGCACAGGTGGCGGCGGGATAAACAACTGCTCTGTTACCCCCGGCGTAGATGAGACCAGTTCCAGTGGCACGCGACAGTACAGTGGCGGCGGCGGTTGGCGTTCTCCGGCGGCAACCGGGAACTGAATCGCCGAAGCGAGGCCGGGATCAAGGCGGAACACAGCAGATCGCATGACACCCGGTTCCAGAATTTGCACGTAAGAGCCACGCTGCGGGATAATTTCTGGCTGCCGTGGCGAATTCGGGGGGTAGATCAGATTGCCATCGGCATCGGGCAACCCGGCAGGCGAATCGAGGAACCACTCATTGACCGTCGCCGGACAATTTTGCGCCGGGTCTTGCAAGCGCCGGATGTCACAAATCTGGCGCAGACTGACACCGGGCGGCGGTTGGAGTTGATCGGGGCGCAACTGCCCATCCAGCGCGAATTCTGCCAGCCAATCCCGGTTGGACTCCGCATAAATGGTGCTCATGACCTCGTTCCAGATCGGAGCGGCTCCGGTCAACCCGGAGGTGCGGAACATGGGATCGCCGTTGTTGTTGCCGACCCACACGCCAACCGCCACATTACGCGTATACCCCATCGTCCAGTTGTCTTTGACATCGTCGGTCGTACCTGTTTTAACCGATGTGGCGATATTCGGCGTGAAGAGCGGGCTGTTGCCGCCCATTGCCGGGGTGCGAGCGCCGTTATCTGCCAGGATGTCACTGATAATATAGGCGATGCGCGGGTCTAACACCTGTGTGCCGAGTCCGGTTTCGACGACTGTATCGGCGGTGCGATTGCCTTCGGGACAGCCGTTTTCGTACTGGAAGATGATGTTGTCATCGTTATCCAGCACACACAAAATCGCCTGATTTTCCACCAGTACCCCGGCATTGGCGAACACGGCATACGCTTCTGTGAGTTCCAGCGGGCTAACTTCACCACCACCCAGCGTCAGCGACAGACCGTAGACGCTGGCATCCTGACCGAGGCTTGCCACGCCAAAGCGCCCCATTACATCCAGCAAATACTGTACACCGACCTGTCGCAGCATCTGGACGGCGGGGATGTTGTAGCTGTTGGCAAGCGCGGTACGGATTCGCATGGGACCGTGAACACTGCCGTCATAGTTGACGGGTTCATACGTCGGCTGACCGGGGATGCCGATGCGTGTGCGTGTATCCCACAGCACATCGCCGGGGGTAAACCCCTGTTCGATGGCGGCGGCATATGTAAAAGGCTTCATGGTACTGCCCGGTTGACGGAGTCCGGTCGTTACATTAAAGCGCCCGTCAATAAAGTCGTTGTTGTAGTCGATGCTCCCAACCATCGCCAGAATCTCGCCGGTTACAGGCTTAAGAACGACAACCGCGGCGTTGCCGACATTGCGATTTGCCGGAATTGCGGCTACCTGCGCGGCGGCAATCTGCTGAACGGCGTCGTTAATGCGCACGTCTACTGAGGTGTATACGCGCAGACCACCAAGTGCGATTTGCTCTGGACTGTAGCCAAGCCCGGTCATGAGTTCTTCAAGTTGTTCGCGGGCATGGACGGTAAAGTGTGGCGCACGCAGCGGGATATCCTGCGGGTTGAAGGTCAGACCTTCACGCAGGGCGGCATCACGTTGAGCAGCGGTGATGTAGCCTTCCTCGACCATTTCGCCCAGGACCTGACGCCAGCGTTCCAGCACTGACGCCTGAATCACCGGATCAGGGTTCAGCGGATCGAGTTCTGCCGGGGACTGAGGTAACCCTGCCAGCAGCGCTGCCTCGCCCAGCGTCAACTGGCCTACGTCTTTGCCAAAAAAGATTTGCGCGGCAGCCTGCGCACCATAGGCGAGATTACCATAATAAATCTCGTTGAGGTACATTTCGAGAACTTCATCTTTGCTGAGGCGCTGTGTTAATGCAATTGCCAGCAAAATTTCCTCGGCTTTACGCTGAGCGGAGCGTTCGGCAGCGTATTCAAAATCAAACAGCACATTGCGCACCAACTGCTGCGTGATTGACGATCCACCGGGCGTATCGCCATCTGGCCCGGCACCAAGATACCCCATCAATGCGACCGTCGTCGCCGGGATGTCGATGCCGATATTGCGATAGAATGAGTCATCTTCAATCGAGATGGTGGCCTCTATCAACACATCCGGCATATCATCCAGATTAACGTTGGTGCGGCGTCCCTCGTCGAAGACTTCGTACAACTGCACGCCATTACGATCGAATAGAAAAGTGCTTTCAAAGTTGTCATAATCATCAAGTAGATCAATGCGCTCGTTGAGTAGATCACCAACACGGGCATATGCAAATGCCCCCGCCCCCAGTGAAACCAGCGTCAACCCACCGCAGAAGGTCAGGAACACACCGACGAAAATCGCCATACAACCGGGATTAAAACGGCGGCGACGGCGTGGCAGCGGTCGCTGCATTACACCGGATTGAGAAGGCGTTGGCGGCGGAACGGTTTGCGCATATGGGCGCGGCGGTTGTGCCTGCGCCCGTGGGCGCTGAAACTGCTGATGATCGGGCGAAGTTTGGCGCGGCGCGGCTCCGGGGACCATCGGTTGAACGGCGGGCATATGCGGAACGGTCATCTCCGCACCGCCCTGTTTCATATCGGGATTAGGGTCAAGGCCGCCGGTACCGGGCAGTGTCGGCTCTGACGAACGATTTGATGGCATCGTCACCCACTTGTTGCCAACTTTACCGCCATCACTGTATGCGCCATCATCACGTGGGAGCTTAAAGGGTACGTCGTTGTCATCCAGATAGTCATCGGGGTTGATGTCGTCGTCTTTACGCCGTGCGACATCATCCGGGCGGACGGCATGATGGGGCGCAGTTTCCACTGCGGACGCATCTTCGCTTAATGGGGGGTCCTGTGCGTGTAGGGCCTCAATATCGACATCTTCTGTCATCTGGTCGTGAATATCGACAGCCCGCATCTCGTCGGTAATGATGATGTCCTCGGTATCAGCTTTGTGGATACTGGACTCATCTTCAACAGGCTGCGCATTGGTCAGCGTGGGTTCGCTGGATGGATCATCGGGTTCTTCGCCTTGCTGCTGTTGGCGATCATATTGATCGGCATTTGGCAGCTTGAACGGCACATCATCATCAGGTTTGTAATCCGGCGGATACTGGTTTTCATCTTCGGGCATGGGTTCGCTCCGATTCGGTATTCATTTGCATGGATGTTGATATAGCGCACTTATGCGTTACAGACAGGCTAGATTTCTGTCTGAGTGAATAGCTTTATTTTAGCGGTCTTTGCGCTTCAGACCTGTTCAAAATAGACTGAAGCGCATTCAGTGTATCACGCCCGTTATGTACATCAATGTCCGTAACCTGACGCGCACTCGACGCAACGCATACGGATTATTCGACGGTGTGCAGCATCCACACATTCGGCTCGATGTAAACGCCTATATCCTTGTCGATGTCCATCTGAACCGGAGTCAGCGCGCCGGGAACGATGTAATCGCCAGTTTCGGGAAAGCTCATATTCGTCCATTCCTCCCATTCAGCGATCGTACCTGTGATCCGCATCGAACGAGGGGCAACCTTGACGATGGGCGCTCCCAATCGCCAATGCACGCGCAGCCAGGGATCAAAGGGCGCACCGCTGTCGTCACGCGTCCATGTAATATAGCGCTCCATCGGAGTCAGGGGATAGCGACTTTTGAGGTTCGGGCGCACCGGGGCCACCAGTTTGTCGAATCCTCGCGCCGCTACGTTCGCCTTCATCATACCCAGCACCCGGCTACTCAGCCCGGTTCCGCGCATTTCTGGCAAGATGTTGATCTCAATCGCAGAGACAGCAGTATGCGATTCGCCCTTTTCCCGCGTCTCGACACCATTCATCAAGGCCCAATTCCAGCCTTCTTCCGGTAACGTATTCGGGTCACCGTCCCACTTTATCGGCATACTATGCGCCTTGGCGACGACGCGATCTTCAGCGTCACAAATTGCCAGTTGAAATTCAGGAAACCAGTCATATAGCTTGCCGAAATACTGGTCAGAGACATCGTCATTGCGCATAAACGTTTCCCAGTGGTTTGCCATCTCACTAACAGCCTGCTTGAGGTCCGGGCGTTGTTCAAGGGTATGGTAGACTAATTCGCTCACTACATCTCTCCAATCATATAGCCGCGTGTCTAAACCTGACGGGCACTTGACGACCAGTATACGCGCTTTGCGGATTAACGTATTTCCATGATAATGTGGAACGCTGCCGCACATTCCTCACCAGACTGCGGACAAAAGGACAATCTATGGGCGAACAACTTACACGCGAAGCAGCAATTGCGCACCGCGCATCCCTGTTCGGCGCAGGTAAAACGCTGGTTTTTACCAATGGACACTTTGATCTAATTCACGTCGGGCACCTTGATTATCTGGAGAAGGCGCGTGCATTGGGCGATGCGCTGTTTCTGGGCTTGAACGGAGATGCCAGCACACGCCGACTTAAGGGCGTGGGTCGCCCGTTGGTCCCGGCGGTAGAGCGGGCGCGTTTGCTGGCGGCACTTGCGCCCGTTGACGGGGTTATCATCTTTGAGGATGACACCGCCCATGATCTCATCGCCGTCTTGCAACCGGATATTTACGTCAAAGGTGGCGACTATGCAGGCAAACCGCTGCCAGAACGTGGCGCAGTACAGGCCTATGGCGGGCGCGTGGAACTCATCGACTATCTACCAGATCACAGCACCACCAATTTAATCGCCAGAGTCAAAGCCTTGCCATGAGCCGAGACAACGCCATCGCAGAACCGGAAACGCCGGACAGCATCGAGACAGTTGAATCACAGGAACAGACTAATCGCGGTGTAGCTCGTGCCACCGGGATTCTGGCACTGGGTAACATTTCAAGCCGTGTCCTCGGTTTGCTGCGCGAGATTGTCATCGCCAATCTGTTCGGTATTTCCGGCGCGACGGATGCGCTGCGAGTGGCGATTCTTGTGCCCAAAAACCTGTATGATCTGTTGATCGGCGGGCATGTCAACGGCGCGATTATCCCTGTCCTGAGCGAGGTCGAATCGAAACAGGGCCGCGACGAATTGTGGCGTCTCGTCTCTATTCTCATCAGTATGTTGACGGCGATTCTGGCGGTTCTGGCGATTCTGCTGGAAGTCGCTGCGCCTGCCGTTGTGCGTGCCGTTAGTGGTGGATCGTCGCCGCATACCCTGGAACTGGCGGCGACTTTGCTGCGCATCACCACCCCGGCGCTGATCTTCATGGGATTATTCGCCATTTTGAGTGGAACGCTGTATGCGCTACGTTCGTTTACATGGCCTGCGTTTGGAACTGCCATGTTCAACGCGGCGATTGTTATCGTCGCACTGGTCTTCGCACCGCCCCGTATCGCCGTCATCGACTGGCAGTGGGACGGCATTCACTGGGTTGCGGCTCGCCCGGATCAAGGAATCATTGTCGTCGCGGTGGGATGGCTGGCAGGTTCGATTGCTTATACGCTGTTGCAACTTCCTGGTCTGCGTGGTGCGCAGATTCGCTTCACGCTCAACTGGCGACACCCGGCTATCCGGCGGATTGGACTTCTCTACATCCCGGTGATGTTCTCATTGGTGCTGGATACGCTGGTGATCCGCGTGTTTAGCTATAACCTGGCGTCCCGGTTGGGGCAAGGCAGCATCTCGTATATGGACGCGGCGACGACGCTGATTCAGTTCCCGCAGGGACTCGTAGCCACCGCCATCAGCATCGCCATTTTACCGACACTATCGCGGCAGGCAGCGGCAATAACAGCAACAACGGATGCCGACCTATCAAGCAGGGCCTTTAAAGACACGCTCGGTCTCGGTCTGCGCCTCGCGTCAACGCTGATTCTGCCGGCAACGGTCGGCCTATTTGTGCTGGCGACACCAATTATCGCGCTTATTTTTGAGGGTGGGCAATTCACGAGCGTCGATACCGCTGTCACCACTGATGTGCTGCGCCTGTATCTATTCGGCTTGCCTTTCGCTGCGATTGACCTGCTGCTCGTCTACGCATTTTACGCCCGCAAAGACACGCTGACCCCGGCGTTGATCGGTCTATTTAGCCTGACTGTGTATATGGGCGTGGCGCTGGTGCTTTCTCCGCAGTTTGGCCTGTTCAGCCTGATGATCGCGGATAGCGTCAAACATGTGGTCCACGCGGTGATTAGCGCCTATGTGATGCACCGTCGTCTGAAGGGTTTTGCGGACCGGCGATTGGCAATCACAGCGGCAAAAAGCGCGGTCGCTGCACTCTTGATGGGATTGGTCGCCTTTATCCTGCTCGATATACTGACAGACGTAATTGGAACCGGCAGCACACTCCACGAGGCAGCACTCGTTATGGCATGTGGTGGAGGCGCAGGACTCATTTTTATCGGATTGACGATCTTGTTGCGTATCGAGGAATGGCAATGGCTGGCAAGCTTAATTTTTCATAAGTAAGATGCACATCAGCTAAAAGGAAAACTTAACATAAGCTGAATTGACTGTGCTTTGCATCAATCATATGATAGAGTTATAGAAGTAAAAGTAACGACTCTCACTGTAAATGATTCGGTCCAGAGTAAACACTCTGTAATTGTTATGAAAATATGGATCGCTTTATTCCTTGCCGTACTGTTGGCAGGTTGCGCTAGCCAAACGGATAGAACGCCCTCTGCATCGGACCCCACCAATGATAATCGGGCACTAGGTGAAGTTGACCCTCAGGTAAACATCAACGTCAACGGCATCAATCTCTATCTGAGCAAACCGGACGGTTGGGAATCTTACACAACTGACTATGGTATTGTACTGGCAGAAAACATCGCTTCCGTCGCGGAAGCGGGTCAACTGGATGGACTGTTGATGCATGTTTTTGTGCCGCCGCTTGAAGACCTCGCAATGGAGGCGGTGGAACCTGCCAACCTCGCATGGGAAATCCTTAGCGAAATTATCGAAAATCCTAACTACATTGGCGGCGCAGCGGTCAGCGCCCCATATGCCTTCCGCTGGAATGACTTTGACGCTGCCTACTATCTGCTTGATAACGGCGACGGCAATCTTTCCGTTGTGCTT
>DAOTXA010000136.1:0-4366 GCA_034435595.1 Anaerolineae bacterium
GGCACGCCTCAACGGTCGTCCGTGGGTGGATGAGGTCGAGATTGTCAAAGGCGATGTGTTACAGCCAGATACGCTATCTCCTGCATTGGAAGGCATTCACGCCGCATATTATTTGATCCACAGTATGACGGGCAACCACGACTTTCAAAAGCGCGACGTGATCGCCGCCACCAACTTCGCCGAAGGCGCGAAAGCGGAAAATGTGGCGCGTATCATCTATCTGGGTGGGCTTGGTGACCCTGAAAGCGACCTCTCGGAACATCTGCGTTCCCGGCAGGAAACCGGCGATGCCCTGCGCTCTACGGGTATCCCCGTGACCGAGTTCCGCGCCGGGGTGATCGTCGGCTCTGGCAGCATCTCGTTTGAGATGATCCGCTATTTGACCGAACGTGTCCCCGTGATGATCGGCCCCTCATGGGTGCAAACGCGCACGCAGCCTATCGCCATCCGCAACGCGCTGGCCTATCTCATCGACGCGCTGCAAACGCCCGAATCCGCCGGGAAGGTGCTGGAAATCGGCGGGACCAATCGCATGAGCTACGCCGATATGATGCTCAAATACGCCAAAGTACGCGGCCTGCGCCGCTGGCTGATTCCCGTTCCCGTGTTGACGCCGCGCCTGTCGTCGTACTGGGTGCATCTGGTGACGCCGATCCGCCATAGCATCGCCCGACCATTGATCGAGGGCTTACGTAACGAAGCAGTCGCCGACGACACACTCGCCCGCGAATTGTTCCCGCATATCGAACTGTTCAGCTACGAAAAAGCGGTCAGTCTGGCGCTGGAACGGCTGGAAGCCAGCGAGGTCGAAACCAGTTGGAGCGACTCGCTATCGTCCAGTCAGGGCGATGCGAAGCCCGTCGTCATGACCGGGCACGAAGGGATGTTGATGGAGCGCCGCCAGATGGACGTGAACGCAACCCCCGAATCGGTGTTCTCCAGTGTGATTAAGATCGGTGGCACGCGTGGGTATCTGGCGTATACGTGGGTGTGGCGACTGCGTGGCCTGCTGGATAGCTTTGTCGGCGGTGTCGGCTATCGTCGCGGACGCCGTCACCCCGATGAACTACGCGCCGGGGATGCCATCGACTTCTGGCGTGTGGAAACGTATGACGAGAATCGTCTGCTGCGTCTGCGGGCAGAGATGAAGTTGCCCGGTCGCGGATGGTTGCAATTTAAGGTCGAACCACTGGAAAACGGCAAAACCCGCCTGACACAGACAGCCTTCTTCGCACCCAAGGGATTGTTCGGGCTAATTTACTGGTACGGCGTGTATCCGGCGCACGGGTTCATCTTCTCGACCATGATTCGAAAATTGGCAGAACGCGCAGAAGCGCAACCGATCAACGGCCCGGACGTAACGGAAGAGTTGAGCGCACTGACATCATCCTAGATTTTGTCTGGTGAGGCTTGCCCGGTACTGCTTTTGCACAGTTCTCCGGCTATACCGGCTGACCGGGTGGCGTTAGCTGTGCGGTGAGGCCGCCATCCACATAGAGGATTTGCCCGGTGATGTATTTGGCGTCATCGGACGACAGAAACGCCACCGTCGCGCCGATTTCCCCAGGCATGGCAACGCGCCCCATCGGGATGCGTTCGCGCCGTGCCTGTTCCTTCGGATGATCGTCCGGCAGCATATGAACGCCGTAGACTGCCCCCGGCGCGACCCCATTCACGCGGACACCATCGCGGGCACATTCAAGCGCCATCGTGCGCGTCATGCCGTCAAGTCCGCTTTTGGTCATACCGTAGGGCAAACCCCGCCAGTGCGCCCGCAATCCACCCACCGAACTGATGTTGACCACGCTGCCGCGCCCCGCCGGACGCATCATCGCCAGCGCACGCAGGCTGCACAGATACGGCGCACGCAGATTGATCGCCAACTGCAAATCAAGCATGTCTGTTGTCGCGCCATCGATATTGGTGCGGCGTAAACTTGCCGCGTTGTTGACCAGAATTTCCAGCGAATCATGCTGCGCGGTCACCTGCGCGAACAGGCGCTCTACACTGTCCTCTTCGCTGAAGTCAACGGCTACGGCTGTCGTATCCACACCCAGCCCCTCGAACTCGCGCACGGTGGCCTCCAGTTCGTCGGCATCCAATCCGTGTAAGACGAGCTTCATACCCTCGCGGGCCAATCGCAGTGCGATGGCCTTACCAATGGATCGACTTGATCCGGTTACCAGCGCGACCCGGCCTTTGAGTTCCGGGTAACGCGGCACAATACGCGCATACGTTTCGGCAATATCCATGCGGACGCCCCCAATTGCTGTTACTTCGGCACAACTCGGCACAACGATGAAGCGTGAAGCATAACGTACTTCATGGTCTGCGCCCACCCTACAACCGTCTCATACTTTTTCCGTATAATGAGGTAGGCGCTATCTGGTAGCGCAGCAACCCCTGAAATGAGCAAATCGGCGAGGCAAAGTTGACCCATGATCCGTCCAAAACGTAGTAACACCGTCTGGCTGCTGATCCTGAGTGTGTTGATCGGCATGGTCCTCGTCTTCGGTGAAGTGACCGCCCCGGTGCAGGCTGTCCTGCTGGGGATTTTCGCGCTGGCGCTGGTCGCCTCGTATGTGGATTTCGGCGCATCACGTTCGCTGCTCGACCAGATACAGGGCAGCCCGTTGATGAAAAGTGAATCCGAGGGCGGGCGGGTTAGCCCGCAGGCGCAGGAAGCGCAGGACAAGGCACGCAGTCGTGGCGGTTACTTCGCCCGCGAGATCGGTATGATTGACGTGGGCCTCATCGCCACACAGACCGGGGACGAAGGCATGGTCATGCGCCGGACGCGCACCATCTCCAAAGACGATGACGGCGTGCGCCCGTTCATCACGCTGGATATTCCACCCTCAGAAGCAGACCAGAACGCAACGCTCCGCTTTGAGATGATCGACCAATCCGGGCGCGAGCAATACATCCACGAAATGCAGGTCTTTTTGCGCGACGGCGAGATGAATATCCTCGCCGACCATCACCTGCCATTGATGGAAAACGGGCAGATCGAAGGTCAGGGCGACTGGGATTTGCGCGTGCATCTGGATGACGTACTGGTCGGCATCCATACCTTCAGCCTTACGCCTTCGACCGAGGACCGACGCGCCCGTCTGAGCGGCAACCGCTCGAACTCACCGCGTCACTATGTCACCGGGTCGGATGACGAACGCAGCGAACGCCCCGCCCCGATTCGCCGCACTACCGCCGACGAATCTGCACCGATGAGCCTTGAGGATTTGCTGCGCGGCGAGGGTTCGCAAGGGCAGAATGAGAGACGATAGCTTTTAGTTCACACGGGACGCAAGAATGCGACCCCTACAACACAATATGCGCGACTCGTAGGGGCGGCATTTTTGTCGCCCGCTTATCCGATTATTTTGTTAAAGAGCATACAGCCAATAGCTATGACCAACGGGAATATTTTATGGACTTCTGGAACAACCTGTCATCCAACGAAAAAGCGATTGCGGTCGTCGTCGGCCTGCTGATCATCGCAGGGCTGACCGAAGGCGCGGCGAGTTTTGTGCTGTTGATGCTCATCATGTTTGGCCTGTACGCCTTCCGCCAGCGCGAGGAAGGCAACCGCGAGCGTGAATCCCGCGAGGCAGAGGCGTATGTCGAACGCGAGATTGTGCGCCCGCAGCGCCGCTCTGCCAGCAGCGAAACCGCCCACGAACACGCCCTCGAAGCGGTGCGTCGTGCCGGACTGAACCCGTATACTGTGCAGGTGCTGCCCGTCGATATTGGCGTGCTGACCTTTCACGGTAGCGAGGAACCGGTCATTCACCGCACTTACCCGGTCGAGGACGATGCCGACTATATTCAACCCTTTGTGCAGCTTCGCGTGCCGGTGGATGCCGTCGGACGCATCAAATTTGAACTGGTCGATCATACGGGGCAGCCGTTATTCGTCCACGAGGATAACTACCAGCTAGAGCGCGGGCGCAATCTGGTGATTCCGTCCACGCGGCTCCCGGTCCATGATGAACGCATGACCGATGGTCGCTGGCGGATGCGCGTCAGCGCCGACGGCGTGCTGCTGGCAGACTATAATTTTACGTGGGCCAACTCGGAAAGTGCGGACTTCCGGCGGCATCTGGGCGAAGATGGCGAAATCAGCAGTTCCATGCGTGCAGTGCTGGCGGAAAATCGTCTGGGGCAAATGAGTCTGGACGATCTACTGGGCGAACAGGATGAAGACGAGGACGAGGCCAGCACGCCACCGCGCAGCGCGTCACGCGGGTAGCGTGCGGCTTGCACACGACCGTCCAACCGTTACAATCCGCCGCAGTAACGCACATTCGCCTTGATGAGTATGCTATGCAACCTGTCTATGACTTCGGCGGCGCTCCAGACGCGCCGC
>DAOTXA010000137.1:0-42004 GCA_034435595.1 Anaerolineae bacterium
GCTACCCGATCATCTGCTGATTATCGGGGCTGGACCTATTGGCGTAGAGATGTCGCAGGCATTTGCAAGATTCGGCGCGAAGGTCACATTAATGGACCAGCAGATGCTACCGCGTGATGAGCCAGAAGCGGTTGAACTAATGAGGCATATTTTGACCCGCGAGGGGGTAAGGTTTGTGCCGTCGCTGGTATCCTCATTGAAGATGGACGGTGATAACATCGTGGCGACACTGCGAAATAGTGATGAAATTCGCGGAGATCGGCTGCTGGTGGCAACTGGTCGTAAACCTAATGTGGATACACTTGGTTTGGAAAATGCCGGTGTCGTATTCGACAGTTCAGGGATTCAGGTCGATAAGCATCTGCGCACCAATGTACGCCATATCTTCGCAGTCGGAGACGTGTTAGCTGGCCCGCAATTTACGCATAACTCAAACTTCCAGGGTGCAACCGCTGCCCAAAATGCGCTGTTCCCGGTCATCAACAGCGTCGGCATCCAAGATGAGCTTATGCCCTGGGTAACGTACACCGAACCAGAGGTGGCGCATGTTGGCCTCACCGAAGCGCAGGCACGAGTGCGATACGATGATGATTTCAAAGTGTACTTCTACCCGATGACAGGCAGTGATCGCGGGCATACCGAAGGCGATACAGAAGGCTTCATCAAGATCATTCATCGCAATGGGCGCATGATCGGCGTGACAATTGTCGCCAATCGCGCAGGCGAGATGCTGACCGAGTTTACGCTGGTGATGAAGAACAAGCTCACGCTGCGTCAGATGATTGGTGCGATCCACGCCTATCCAACCTATTCAGAAACGGTCTATCGGGCCGTATCATACATGCTGATTGACGAGTTGTTCGACGGGATTTCTGGTCGTGTAATTGATACGGCGACCAAAATCCTATTCTAGCCTCGTTCTTCCTCCAAAATCTGAGCAAACCTATAGAATTAATCACTCGTCCCCGAAGTTCCCGGTAGGATGGGTGCTTTTAAGTCCAATCGTAAGCCTTTGGTACTGGCCCAATACCAAAAAAGGTGTAGCATTGGCTTGCGTTTATTCATGAAATCCTGTAAGCTGCGTAAACCGTTATGGACTTTTGTGAACCTTCCCCCGCGTTTTAAAGGCCCGTTACCGAAGTGAATCTGGGAGAGATCAGGAAAATGGAGGAACTGGCGCGTGTCTAGCATGGCTGTTTTTCGACGAATGATGGGGTACCTGCGTCCGTATCGAACGTGGGCGCTGTTGGCGTTTGCCGGTGTTATTGGTAGTACATCCTTGCAAGTGGCGATCCCGTTGATTCTTGGCGAGGTCATCGATATTGGTATTGCACGAGGCGATGCGGATTTCATGCTGGCAGCGGGTGCGCTGGTGATGGGGTTGGGGGTTTTACGTGCGATTACCGGGTTCATGTTCCGGTTCTTCGGTGAGCGTCTGTCTCACAACATCGCCTATGACTTCCGCAATCAGGCGTATGACAAGGTACAGAATCTCTCGTTCAAGTATCACGATAACGCACATGTCGGTACGTTGATTACACGCGCTATCAGCGATGTGAACGAGATTCAGCGTTTCTTTGCCTTTGGATTGATTGACGGGATCGTCACGCTGCTGCTTACTGTTGGGGTGTCAGCCATTATGTTTGCCACGAGTCCGTTGTTGGCGCTCATCGCCCTTGTGCCGATGGTCCCTCTGGCAGTGTTTTCGCGCCGATTCGGTCTGTATGTCGGTCCGGCATGGGGCAAAATTATGGATCGGATGCAGAAACTCGGCAATCATATTCAGGAAAACGCGGTTGGTGCGGAAGTCGTGCGTGCCTTCGCCCGCGAGGAATACGAAATCGAGAAATTCGCCGCCGACAATGAGCAATGGTTCCACGAACAGTTGGCGCTGGTCAAACGATGGGGCAACTATCTACCGCTGAGTGCTATGATTATCGCCTTTTCAACGGCACTTGTGCTGTACTTTGGTGGATTGATGGAACAACAGGGGACTAATGGGATCACCGTTGGGACGGTGGTCGCGTTTAATGCCTACGTACTAATGCTGGCAGATCCGCTACGGTTTGTCGGTTTCGTGATTTTGTTGAGCACGCAGGCGGTCAGCAGTGCAGGGCGTGTGTTCGAGATTATCGACAGCCCCAACGAAATCATGAATAAGTCCGAGACAGTCAAGATCAAGGATTTGCAGGGCGTGGTTCGCTTTGAAGATGTGAACTTCTCCTATGATGAGGGGCAGCAGGTGTTGCACGACATCAATCTTCAAGCGCATCCGGGCGAAATTGTCGCGGTTGTCGGACCAACCGGTGCAGGCAAGAGTTCGCTTGTGAACCTGATTCCTCGTTTCTATGACGTGAGCGAAGGCAGCGTAACGATTGACGACGTGGATGTGCGCGATGTGGAACTGAGCAGTCTGCGCAAGGGAATCGGCATTGTGTTGCAGTCGTCGCTGCTGTTTTCCGCAACGATCCGCGAGAACATTGCCTACGGTCGCCCGGACGCGACCGAGGATGAGATTATCGCGGCGGCGAAGGCAGCCAACGTACACGGCTTCGCGCAGGAATTCTCTGAAGGCTATGACACTGTCGTCGGCGAGCGCGGCGTCACACTTTCTGGCGGGCAAAAGCAGCGTATAGCGATTGCGCGTGCGTTGCTCATCAACCCACGCATTCTGATTCTGGACGATTCCACCAGCAGTGTAGACACCAGAACAGAGTTCGAGATTCGTGAAGCGCTGGACTATTTGATGAAGGGCCGCACGACATTCATTATCGCGCAGCGCCTTAACAGCGTACAGGATGCCGACCAGATTCTCGTGTTGCAGGATGGTCGCATTACCGAGCGCGGCACGCACGACGAATTGGTGGTCAATGGCGGTTACTACGAGGAAATCTACCATCTTCAGTTGGAAGATCAGGAGCGTGTTCGCGCCGAATTGATCTCGTTTGGGCAAATTCCCCCGCCACGTGATCGCAAGCGCTCGACCGAAGAATTCCGTGCTATTATGCAGCGTTCCGGTGGCGACTAAGGGTTAGGGAGAGACGAGACATGGCTGTTACTGTATTCCGTAGTGAGGATGAAGACGAAGAACGTTATTCCAGTTTCGACTGGGAGATTACCAAACGCTTCGGGAGTTATCTGTCACCACACAAGCGGATTATCGCGCTGGCGGTGTTCGCGTCGTTGTTCAGTGTGCTGGCAAACGTCGCCGGACCGCCGATCATCGCCTATGCAATTGACCGTGGTGTTGAAGAAGGTGACACAAGTGTCGTCGGCCTGGGTGTGATGGTCTATCTGCTGGTGCAGGCGGGCGGTGCGCTGGGCTTCCGCTTCCAGATCGTGCTAATGGCAATCGCCGGGCAGCGTGCCATTCAGCAAATGCGCGACGATCTGTTCCAGCACATTCAGCAGTTGTCGATGTCGTTCTTCGCTCGCTATGAAACCGGACGCCTCATCGCCCGTGTGATTAGCGATGTGAATACCCTGCGTGAGGCGATCTCGTTCGCGGTCGTGGGTACATTTCGTGATTTGTTGATTCTGATTGGTATCGTTGTCTCGATGATGTTAATTAATCTCCCACTGACCGGGGTTGCCTTCACAGTGTTGGTCATCCTCGCCGTCGCTGCCAATATCTGGCGCGTGTATGCGCGTAAGGCGTATCTGGCAGTGGTAGAGACAAACGCTCGTGTGAATGCCGAACTGTCGGAAGCATTCAACGGGGTGCGCGTTACCCAGGCATATGACCGTCAGGGCCACAACGCTGATCGCTTCGCCAGTTTCATCAACCGGAGTGACCGCGACGCCAAAGTCCGCGCTTCGTTGATCGGTTCGATGTTCTTCCCGACGATTGAATTGGTCGGTGCTGCGGCGACGGGTGCGCTGATCTGGATTGGCGGCGTGCTGGTCCTTGAAGAACAGTTGACTATCTTCACGTTGTTGACCTTTGTGTTGTATATCGAGCGCTTCTTCTTCCCGATTCGTATGCTGGCGCAGCGCTATAACCTGTTCCAGGCGGTGATGGCATCGGGCGCGAAGATCTTCCATCTGTTGGACGAACCCGTTGAAGTGCGCGACGTAAAGGACGCGGTCGAACTGCCTCAGATTGAGGGGCATGTTGAGTTCGAGAATGTGTCATTCCGTTATGGCGAGGGTGAATGGGTGCTCAAGGACATCAACCTGAATGTCCCGGCGGGGACCTCGGCCGCGTTCGTCGGGCATACCGGCGCGGGCAAGAGTACCATGATCAAGCTGATTAAGCGCTTCTACGATGCGACCGACGGGCAGGTGAAGATTGACGGGTACGCTATCGATAAGATCAGTCAGGGTAGTCTGCGCGGGCAGCTTGGCGTGGTGTTGCAGGATACAGTTCTGTTCACCGGGTCGGTCAAGGACAACATTCGCTACGGACGCCTTGAGGCGACCGACGACGAGGTCACTCAGGCCGCGAAGGAGGTGGGTGCGCACGCGTTCATTATGGAGCTGGAAGATGGCTATGACACCGAGGTCCGCGAGGGTGGTTCACTGTTGAGCGCCGGACAGAAGCAGTTGATCTCGTTTGCGCGGGCGCTGCTGGCGGATCCGCGCATTCTGATTCTGGACGAGGCGACCAGCAACATCGACACCGCTACCGAGAAGGTCATTCAGGACGCATTGCTGCGGCTCATCAAAGGGCGGACCAGCTTTGTGATCGCCCATCGTCTGAGTACGATTGTCGCCAGTGACATGATTGTGGTCATGGATCACGGCGAGATTGTGGAGCAGGGCAAGCACGAAGAACTACTGGCGCAGGGTGGTCTGTACACGACGATGTACACGATGGCGGAATAATCCACCGTAAATTAACAGTCAACGGGGACGCACAGTGGGCGCGTCCCCTTTTGATTCACGCTAGATCGTGTCGGTGATTTTGGAGATGCCCTCCGGTTGATCGACCGGGAGGCCACGCGCCAGTGTCAGGTGAAATGAGAGGACCTGACCGGGAATGACCGCCGCGACCGGACTCAACCACTCCGGCAGATTTTTCGGCAGACGCATGGGATTCACTGAATAGGCGAGCGCGTCCTCGTTGTTGGAGATGACCAGCGGCTCGGACTTGAGCTTGCACAGCTTTTCCAGCAGATCAAGCAGGACGGGCAGTGGTTTGCCGTCTGGTGCGGTGACGATGACGGGGAATCCACGCTGAATAATGGCGATGGGTCCATGCCGAAAGTCGGCCTCGCTGTATTCCTCGACAGTGACGGCGCACATCTCCTTGACTTTTTGCCCGATTTCGAAGGCGGTACAGTAGTTATATCCACGACCGATAGCGGCGAACTGTTCCGCATAGCGATAGCGCTGCACCCAACCGGGAATCGTTTCACTGAGTTTGAGCGTTTCGGCGGCGATATCGGGCAGGGCGGTGAGTGCTTCGTTGAGTGCAGGTTTATCCACCAGCGAAGCGACCAGCAGCGCGAGTGCGGCAAGCTGCGCGGTATAGGTTTTCGTCGCCGCGACACTGATTTCTTCGCCCGCCATCAGGTCGATATGATGCTTACCTGCTTTGGCGATACGTGAATCTGGATTGTTGGTGATGGATAGTGTGAGTGCGCCCTGCGTGTTGGCGTCTTCAACCACGCGGAAAATATCCTCGCTGCGACCAGATTGCGAGATGCCGATGACCAGTGCCCGCGACAGCTTCGGTGGCGACCCGTACAGCGTGTGGACGGATGGCGTCGCCAGCATCACCGGCAGATTGGCCTCGATGCCCATGAGATACTGTGCGTAGCGTCCGGCGTTGTCGCTGGTGCCACGGGCGGCGATGAGGACAAAGGCCGGGTCATAGTCGCGGATGGCGGTGGCGATCTCCGCGACGTTCTCGCGCTGTTCGCTCAATACACGCCGGATGACTTCCGGCTGTTCGGCAATTTCACGTTCGATGTGGTACATGCGTTTATATCCCTTTGCGGTGGACGATTTCACCTTTGATAATGGTCATGCGGACTTCGCCGTCTTTCATGAGTATGAGATCGGCATCATAACCGGTTCTGATTGTGCCGACGTTACTCAGGCCAAGTGCGCGGGCTGGTATGAATGCCGCGTTTGGTGTAGCAACTGCCAGCCGCGTGCTAAATGGATGTGCATGGATAAAGTTCATCAAGGCTTTATCCATAGTAAGGGTGCTACCCGCGAGTGATCCATTTGATAGTCGCACTGCGCCGTCTTTGACGATGACTTTGCGCTCGTCAAGCGAGTATTCACCGTCAGGCAACCCGGCTACGCGAACCGCATCGGTAATTATAATCACGCCATGTGGACGTTTTGTGCTCAACAATGTTTTCATGGCTGCTGGATGAACGTGGATATTATCACAAATAAGCTCACATCTGATCTCGCGGCTACTCATCGCTGCACCGGCTACGCCCGGTTCGCGGTGGTGAAAACCGGACATGGCATTAAATGTGTGCGTGGTGTGGCGCAACCCGCGCTCAACGGCATGCATCATTTGCTCGTAAGTGGCGTTGGTGTGGGCGGCGCTGGTGATGATGCCGCGTTCCTTGCATTCATCAATCAACCACAGACTTTCCTCGTATTCCGGCGCAAGGGATACGATCTTAATCACGCCGGTATCGAGAAAGGCGGCTGCTTCTTCGTTGTCTGCGCGGCGGATATATTTGGTATTCTGTGCGCCGCACTTCGCCGGATTCAGATACGGGCCTTCGAGGTGTGCGCCGAGCAGGGTCGCGCCGCCGGGGATGCGCCCCATATTGGCGGCGATATTCTCTAACGCAGCTTGAACACGCTCGCGGGAATCGGTCCATGTGGTCGCCAGAAATCCGGTGACGCCATGTTTGGCGTAGAACTGCGCCATCTCGTGCAGGGCTTCCGGCGTGGCGTCCATCGTGTCGTAGCCCATGCCGCCGTGAACGTGAATGTCGATAAAACCGGGAAGCAGGTCGCAGCCGTCCGCGTCAATGATCGTCTCGGCGTTGGGTGGCGTGCCTTCACCGTATCCGGCGATTTTGTCATCCACGCACAGCAACCAGTGCGCCATTTGTCGCGTGTCTCGAACAATACGCCCGTTCTTAATGAGAAGTGTATTAAGCAAGGTCTACGCTCCCTGGGTGCGCTGCTCCCTTGTGCGCTTCCAGTATACTCGCTTGTAGGGCCGGGGATAGCAGTCCAGTGTTGCGGTCCGGTTAACGCCAATTTCTGCGGTTGGACTTATAGAGTCCCCATTTGCGACTGATAGGATAAAAGTTCCCAACGTGTATTGTAAACAGGTGTAGGAGAGAGGATGACGGCTCAAGACGGTACGGAGCAGCGCCCAGAAGCCGATATGCGCTGGTTGCTGGGCTTTATTATGCGGCATCGTGATGCCGCGATTGGATCGCTATTGACCGGTGCGGTGGGCGGATTGTCTGCCGCTGCAACGCCATTTTTGATTGGAATCATCATCGACAACGTGGGTGAGGGCGTCGCGCAGGAACAACTTATCCGTGATATCGGGCTGCTATTCGCGCTGTCATTTGTGACGGTGATCGCGTTTATCGGGCAGCGCCATTTTAGCGGAACGGTTGGTTTTACGGTCGCGTATGATATTCGTCAGGCCTTGTTTAACAATTTGCTCAAACTGGATCAGGGTTTTTTCAATCAGCACGCGACGGGTGACTTGATCTCACGAATGCACAGCGACAGTAACATGATCTGGCGCTTGCTGGCGATTACGTTCTCGCGGGCGGGCAGTGCGGTGACGACGATTGTGATCGCGTTTATCCTACTCGGATTCGTCAGCTTGCCCTTGACGATTATCGTGTTTGTGGTGCTGGCTGTCTCGACAACGGTGCAGATTCGTGCGGGACGCGTGTTGCGACCTGTGTTTGAGGCGGTGCAAGAGCAGGCGGGGACGGTATCTGCATTTGTGCAAGATGTCGTCAGCGGCATTCAGACGGTCAAGACATCCGGGCGCGAAGACGGCGCGGCAGAATTCTTCAGTAAGGAAAACGCCGAATTTCGGCGGCGCTGGCTGTACTTTCGTCGTCGCAACGAGCCGATTGGAATGCTGCCGAACATGATCAGCGAACTCACGGCGGGTACAGTGGTGCTGGCGGGTGGATTTATGGCGGTGCAGGGTCAAATCACCGTTGGTAACTTCGCGCAGTTTCTTCTTTACCTGGCGTTGATTAGTACATCACTGCTGCAATGTGGGATGATCTACCAGCGCTACCAGCAGACACGCGGTGCGCTGTCGCGGATTACGCCAATATTGCAACCCGCGCAGATCAGTAATGTATCGACGCCGACTCGCCTGCCTAAACCGCGTGGTGAGATCAAGATGGAAAATGTCAGCCTCAACCTGAGCGGATATCGCGTGCTGGACGATATTTCGCTTAATATCCCGGCGGGATCGGTGGTCGGCTTGGTCGGTCCGACCGGGTGTGGTAAGACCCTGCTGGTGAATCTATTGGCGCGTGTCAGTGATCCTACCGAAGGAACTGTGATGATTGACGGTATGGACGTGCGTGACATCCACCTGAAAGACCTGCGGCGGGCGGTGACTTACGTGCCACAGACGACGTTTCTGTTTAGTAAGGAATTGCATCAAAACGTGCGCATGGGTCGTGAAGCCGTTAGTGAAGATGAACTCGACCGGGCGATCCACATCTCGCGCATCAGTAATGACCTGCCGCAGCTTCCGCATGGGTTGGATACGATGGTCGGTGAGAAGGGCGTGATGCTTTCCGGTGGTCAGAAGCAGCGCGTGGCAATCGCCCGTGCGATCATCCGTGACCCGGCGATTATGGTGCTGGACGATGCACTTTCCAGCGTTGATACGCACACAGCAGCGGATATTCTGGGCGATCTACGCGAGGTGGTCCGCACGCGAACTAGCATCATCATCGCGCACCGTATTGCTACGGTGAAGGACGCCGACTTCCTGATTGTGATGGATAAGGGGCGTGTAATTGAGCAAGGATCGCATGATGAACTTATCGCGCAGAACGGGGCGTATGCACGCATGGTCGAACGTGAACTGAGTCAGGACGGGGAGGTGCGTCATGCCAGCTAACACGGCATCCACCGGGGCAGATACAACGCCCAAAGACGAACATAAGAAGCCGGAAATCACGCAGGAAGATATTCTGCAAGAGGAGATTTCTGCCAAAGAGGTGCTGACTGACGGCTATCTGGTTGGCATGATGTGGCGCTTCATCGCACCGTACAAGATGCAGTTGGTGGGCGTGTTTGTACTGTTACTGGGCGTGACTGGTGTATCGCTGTTTCCGCCATATTTGATTCAGAGGGCGGTGGACGGTCCAATCACGACAGGCAATCTGTCAGAGCTTTGGCCCTTTGCCATCATCTACTTTAGTTCGATTCCTGTGTTGTTCGGCCTACGATTCGCGCAGGTGTATCTGCTGCAAACGGTTGGTCAGAATGCCTTGTTTGACCTGCGAAACGCGCTGTTCAAGCATATCCTCAAGCAAGATATGAAGTTTTTCAATAAGACGCCTGTCGGCCTGATCGTGTCGCGCATGTCCAATGACATTGAGGCGCTGACGGAACTGCTATCTACGAGCATCGTAATCGTGGTGACGAGTTTGTTCATGCTGTTGGGCATCGTTGGCGTGATGTTTGCGCTCAACTGGCGGTTGGCGCTAATCAGCCTGTCGGTGCTGCCAGTCATGGCATTTATGAGCTTTATGTTCCGCAGCCGAATTCGCAAACAGTCGAGTCGCCTGCACCGTATCATCGGCGACTATCAGGCATTTTTGAATGAACACATCAACGGCATGTTGATCGTGCAGTTGTTTGGTCGGCAGGAAGTCAGCCGCGACGAGTTTGACGACATCAACGACAACTACCGCGACGTGCATATGCGCCTGCGTGATGTGTTCACGATCTACTCTTCAATTCTGCAATTGCTGGTGACGGTCGGCACAGCGCTGGTGCTGTATGGCGGCGGTTCTGGTGTGCTGGCAGGGTGGGCAACGCTGGGGATGTTGATCTCGTTTATTCAGTATACGCGCCGCAGCTTTGAGCCGATTCTCGGTTTGTCAGAACAGTTCGGGCAGATTCAGTCCGCGTTGAGTGCGGGCGAACGTATCGCACGTATGTTACAGGTGGAACCGGAGATTTTACCGCCGGAAAACCCGGTGGCGATTACCGATCCGCGCCGTGACATCAAGCTAGAAAATCTTTATTTCCACTATGCGCCGGATGCGCCCGTGTTGCGTGGTATTGATCTGCACATTGAACCGGGGCAGCGCGTAGCGATTGTCGGCGCGACTGGTGCGGGCAAGACCTCGCTGGCAGGCTTGCTGGCCCGGTTCTATGATGTGATCGAAGGTCATGTGCGCATTGATGGCGTAGACGTGCGTGATCTCAGCACCGAGGACCTGCGTAGAGCGGTTATGGTGGTTCCGCAAAGTCCCTACTGCTTCAACGGCACGATTGCCGATAACCTGCGGTTGTTCGACGATACGGTCAGCGACGAGCGCATGTTTGAGGCAGCGAAGGCGGCGCGTGCCCACAACTTCATCCAGCATCTACCCGGTGGCTATGACTATAAACTGCTGCCCGGTGGCGCGAATCTTTCTCAGGGGCAGCGCCAGTTATTGGCACTCGCCCGCGCACTGATCCATAACCCGGATAGTATCCTCGTGTTGGACGAGGCGACCAGTAATATTGACACCGAAACCGAGGTGCTGATTCAAGAGGCACTGGTCAACGTGCTGGCGAATCGGACGAGCGTGATTATCGCGCATCGCCTGAGTACCGTCCGTGACGCGGATCGTATTCTGGTGATGAAGGCGGGGCAGATTGTTGAAGATGGCAAGCACGATGATCTGCTGGCGCTGGAAGGTGTGTATGCGGAACTCTACGAGCGCCAGTTCGAGGAAGTTGGCCTGAGTGAAGGCACGCCTTCAGAGACAGAACCGCGCAAGCGTCGCCGTGCGTCGTGATGGCCTCCGGTTTCCGGCAGATACGCGCCGATACGTGGGAGTGGGACGCTCGTAACACGATTTGCGAGGTGCGGGTGTTCCCGATACAGGGGACGCTCGTCTGGTCGAATCGCGTGGAGACGGGCGCGGGTCCGCAGTTCGGAGCCGGCACACGGCAGACACTTGAGCAGTTTAAGGTGAATGGTCCGCCAGACGAGTATAATCCGCCGGAAGAATTGGTGGATGCGTTGAATAATGCGGTCACCGCGCTGGAAAATCCGCCGAAGAAACGCGGTTTGCTGGGGCGATTGTTCGGAAAGAAGTAGATGTAATGGGGTGGCAATGTGCCACCCCGTTTTGATTCTATCCCTCGATCAAGAGTGATTCGGGGTCTTCGACAAGGTCTTTGACGCGGACCAGAAACTGTACCGCCTCGCGTCCGTCTACGATGCGGTGATCGTAGGTCAGTGCGACGTACATCATGGGGCGAACGGTGATCTCACCATCCACGATAACCGGACGATCTTTGATGCCGTGCAGACCCAATACACCGACCTGCGGCGGGTTGAGAATGGGCGTGCTCATCATTGATCCGAACACACCGCCATTGGTGATGGTGAACGTACCACCCATCAGCGACTCAAGCGAGAGTTTGCCCTCATTGGACTGCGTGGCGTATTCGCGGATTTGCTTCTCGATCTCGGCGAAGCTCATGCGGTCGGCGTCACGCAAAACGGGCACGACGAGTCCTTCTTTCGCGCCGATGGCGATGCCAATGTCATAGTAGTGCTTGAGCACCATCTCGTTGCCCTGAATTTCGGCGTTGAGGCGTGGGAAGGCTTTCAACGCGCCGATGGTCGCCTTGACGAAGAAACTACTCAGGCCGAGACTGACACCGTATTTTTCTTTGAACGCCTCTTTACGCCGTGAGCGCAGGGCCATAACGCCGTGCATGTCAATTTCGTTGAAGGTAGTCAACATAGCTGCGGTCTGCTGCGCTTCGACCAGACGGCGGGCGATGGTCTGGCGGCGGCGTGACATTTTCACCCGCTCTTCGTCGTGACGTTCGCTGCCGTTGGTCGAGGGTGATGGCGCGGCGGATTTCGGCGCTGATGCTGCCGGGGCAGGCGGCGCGGGTTTTTGACTCTGGCTGATGAAACCCTGTACGTCCTGTTTGGTCACCTTCGGTCCATTGGCGGGAACTTGCCCGATATCTACGTTGTGAGCATCGGCGACACGCTGGGCGACCGGGGTCGCACGCTGCGCATCTGCCGGTGACGGTTTTGCAGCAGTGACAGTCGCGGATTCTGTTGCTGCCGGTGTGGATTGTGCGGCAGGTTTGACGGCGTCCGCCGCGCCATCGGTGCTGATCTCGCCGAGCACTTCCCCGGCGGTGACATCTTCCCCGGCGGAACGGGTGATCTTCGCCAGTACACCGTCTTGCTCGGCGGTAACTTCGACAGAGACTTTGTCCGTTTCCAGCACGACGACGGCTTCTCCCGCTTCGACGGGGTCGCCCTCGTTTTTCAACCAGTCGGAAACGGTCGCTTCGACAACCGATTCGCTCAGTTCCGGTACGACGATTTGAATGCTCATTTTGCTGTTTCTCCTGTGGGCACTGCTTTCTGCGATTGGCCTTTGGCAAAGTCCCAGTTAAAGGTGTATTCGATGATCATGGCTTGATTCACGTTGTGGGCAGTGCGCGAACCTTCGGCGGGGCTGGAACTGCGGCGGCGTCCAACGTAGTTAACGGGAGTTTCTATGCCGATGAGCTTCTTTAGCCGGTAGCCCATAAACTCCCATGCGCCCATGTTTTTCGGTTCTTCCTGCGCCCATACGACCTGTGTCACATTGGGGTAGCGTTCAATGATTTCGGTCAGGTCCGCCAGCGGGAACGGGTATAGCTGCTCCAAGCAGACGATGGCGACATGCGGGTACGTTTCACGGTGTTCGCTTTTGAGCAGATCAAGCGAGAACTTGCCGCTACAAAAAACGAGGCGCGTCACCTGCGTGGGATCAACGTCGGGATCATCAATTACGGGTTGCCAGCGTCCGGTGGCGAGATCGTCAACATTAGAGAAGATGTCGGGGTTGCGCAGCAGGCTCTTGGGCGTCAGGACGATCAGCGGTAGCGGGTCAGACACGAGCAAGCGGGCCTGTCTGCGCAGCAGGTGAAAATACTGTGCGGCGCTGGTGGGGTTGGCGATGCGCAGGTTGGTCTTGGCTGCCATCGACAGGAAGCGCTCAACACGTCCGCTGGAATGGTCGGGGCCTGCGCCTTCGTGCCCATGTGGGAGCAGCAGCACCAGCGAAGGGGTTTGCTCCCACTTTTCGCGGGCAGAGACGAGGAACTCGTCAATGATGGTCTGCCCATTGTTGACGAAATCGCCGTATTGCGCCTCCCAGATGACGAGGCGCTCTGGCGCTTGCGTGTTGTAACCGTACTCGAAACCGATGGCAGCCGCTTCACTTAATGGGCTGTTACGGACTTCAAAGGCGGCGTCTGCCTGCGGGAAACTGTGCAGCGGCGTCAGCGTCTTGCCGGTGTTTTTGTCGTGCAGGACGGCGTGGCGGTGGCTGAATGTGCCGCGCTCGCTATCTTGCCCGGTGATGCGGATGGGGGTTCCGTCTGCCAGAATCGTAGCGAAGGCCAGTTCTTCGGCGGTGGCCCAATCAATGGCGGGACCATTGGTTTTGCGGAGCGCCTCGCGGCGGGAGCGAATGGTGTTTTCGAGCCGCCGGGAGTAGAAGGTGAAATCGGCAAGTGAGGCTTCGAGGCCGTCGTTGATCGCGTTCAACTTCTTGGTGGAGACGGCGGTATCTACTTTTTTCGCCGCGCCCTTTTCCGGTTTTTTCGCTTTGGGGTCGGCGATGTCTTCCGGGTCTGGCTCAAGATCATAGGCTACCTGCAACTGCTCGTTGAAGCGGTCGACCAATTGCTGCGGGGTATCCGCTTCGATCAGGTCGCGCTGTTGAAGCGTATCCGCCCACAGTTGGCGGACTGTCGGGGGCGCACGGACGGTTTCATACATCTTCGGCTGGGTAAAGCCCGGTTCATCCAGTTCGTTGTGACCGTAGCGACGGTAGCCGACGAGGTCGATCAGGAAGTCTTTTTCGTAGCGCGACTGATACGCAAACGCCAACCGGATCGCTTCCATGCACGCTTCGGGATCGTCGGCGTTAACATGGACGATGGGAACTTTGAAGCCTTTGGCGAGGTCGGATGCATAGATCGTACTGCGCGAGTCGTTCGGATCGGTGGTAAACCCAAGCTGGTTGTTGGCGATGATATGCAGCGTTCCGCCGGTCCAGTAGCCGGGAAGCTGCGACAGGTTGAACGTCTCTGCGACGACACCCTGACCGGGGAAGGCGGCATCGCCATGAATGAGGATTTGCAGTGTGTAGTGCGGCTGGAAGGTCGGTTCACCTGGCTGGCTGACATCGGTTCCGGCGGCACGAGCCATGCCGACCGCTACGGGGTTGATGGCCTCAAGGTGGCTTGGATTCGGCGGCATGGTGACGAACAGGCGCGTATCGCCGTCACTATCGACCTCGCGCAGCACGCCCTTATGATACTTCACGTCGCCAGTTGTCCAGCCGATGGCGTCCTGATATTCGAGCACATGCAGCGGGTCTTTGAACTCCGCCATGATCTGTTCGTAGGGTTTTTCCATGATGTGGGTGAGGATGTTCAGGCGTCCGCGATGGGCCATGCCGATAGCGATCGTGTGGCAGGCGTCATCTGCCGCCGCCGAGTCGACAACTTCGTCGAGCATCGGCACCATCATATCGAGTCCTTCAATAGAAAAGCGGTACTTTGTCGGGAATCCACGTTGCAAGAATAACTCGAATGTCTCTACCTGAGTGAGCCGTTCCAGCAGACCCCGCGCACGGTCGGCATCCCCGGTGATGCTGAAGCGGCGTGACTCGGCGGCTTCGCGCAGCCATTGGCGTTCTTCGGCGATGCGGATGTGATCGTAATCGTAGCCGATACTGCCCTGATAGACCGTTTTCAGCGCCTGAATTGCGTCCAAAGCGGTTAGATGATCGCGGGCGACTGGTCCACCGACGATGGATGCCGGAAGTTCGCGCAGGTCGTTTTCCGTGATGCCGTGAAACGCCGGGTCGAGTTCGGGGTCGCCGGGTCGCTCGCGGTCTAGCGGATCAATGCGGGCGTCGAGATGCCCATATTGGCGAATCGCCTGGGCATAACTGACCGCACCCATAACTGTTTGTCCGTCGAATTCTTCGGCGGCAACCGCAGCCATCTCGCGGGTGTCGCCATTCGTCATCGGATGCTGAGTGGTCGCTTCGGATAGTGACCACTTTTCGAAAAAGCGTCGTGTTGCTTCGTCTACAGAGTCCGGTTGCGCACGATACTGCTCGTAAAGTTCCAGCACGTATCCGGCATTGGGACCGTGAAACGCGTCTTCAAACGTCATGTGTGATGTCCAATTCCACGCACATTTAGCGTAACTTTATGAAAGATTATGGCACAGGCGAGCGTCGAATTGTAGCCGTACTTAGCCTTATCTCATGCGCATAGCCGGTGAGAGAGTTTTGCCGACAATTGCCGACTGCACCTTTTTTTATACGAAATGCAGGATTATATTATCCTGCGACAGTTTTCCGGTGATGTGAAGCGTTTCATAGTTTCCGGTTCTATACACCAAGTGGCAGGAGTCCGCGATGTTGGACAAGATTGGCTATTACTGTTGGGCGGGTCCCGGCACGATTCGCATGATTCGCGTGAAGTACTTTTATCCGCGCATTGATGTCAACAGCCTGATGAATTCTTACGACTACGAGTACCTGGCGCGGGTGAAGGACCTGTTTGGCATCACCGACTTCTGGGCGACGTATTCGTGGGGCTTTGCGGATGAAGTTGAGCGCGAGGATCACGAATTTCTGGTGAGTCGGCTCGAAAACTTTCACAAACTCGGTATCCGGGTCCACGCCTATATTCAGGGGCCAAACCTCGTCTATGACGACTTCGCCGACCGCGATTGGTGGGCACGCGACGAAGAAGGCCGCCTCATCCCTTATTATAAGGGGCGGCGCATGTGTTCAATTCACGATGAGGCATATGTTGACTATGTGGTCAAGAAGATCGAGAAGACGCATGGCCTCGGCTTCGACGCGATTTTTGTGGATAACATCCAGCATGGTCAGCTTGGTATGCCGGTGCAGGAGGACGAACTGCCGTTTGTCTTCTGTGGCGATTACTCCCATCAGGCGCGGGCAGATTTTCGACGCGAAACAGGTGTAGATATTCCGCGTGATCTGGAAGCCGATCTCGACCTGACCCGTGCTTATCTGGATTTTCGGATGCGGACAAACACGGACTATATCGAACGATTGACGGATGCAGCGCATCGTGGCGGCATGGAGTTCGGCGCGAATTTTTTTGACCCCAAGTTTGACCCGCGCTATATCTACGGCCTTGATATTAAGGCGATGGCGCAGCACATGGATTACATCCTGTTCGAGAATCACTCGCTGCCGACGAGTGACGGTCGCAAGGGCAACAGCTATATTGACGCCGCAATTGAGAAATACGAAATCGACAAGCCGGTGTTTGTCGTTAGCTATGACAACGGTGTGGGGATGGCTCCGCAGTTCTCGCAGGAAGACATCGACAACGTATTCAGTGAAGCAGCAAACAGCCAGTTCGCGCTTTGTCTGAAGGGCAGCGAGTATACGACGAACGGCATCTGGCATAACCTGCGTCTGGAATCGCTGCGCAAGCCGCTGACAGACAAAAACCTCACGCCTGCCGGACCCATAAAAGAGAAGTTCGACATTTTGCAGCTATTGATGAAGTCAAAGGCGCTGCGACAGTTCACGAAGAAGAACTATAATCGAATTTTCCACACGGCGTTTGAATGGCCCCCGGCACGCTTGATCGTCTATGTAGCCTATAATCTGGCGTTGAAGTAAGCTGTTATCGGCGAGTTGGGGCGTTATGCCAGTGGTGATTCTGGTTCTGGCTCGTTGTCTTCCTCAACCATTGCCAATTTAGCTGCTTCTTTACTGTGGTCCTCACCGTAGTCCTCTTCGTCGAGAATGGCGTCGGGGACGTTGCGCTCAAACCCGCGAATGCCGGGGTTCATAAAGGCAATCACAGTCGTCACGATGACGGTGAAACCCAGCAATAGATACATTAAGCCAATACCACGACCTACGCCCAGGCCAATCATTGGCCCAAAAGATTGTGCGATGGCATTTCCCCGGTTAATCATGTTTTCGAACAGGTATGTTGGCAACACCGCTCCCCGACTCATTAATGGCTCGAACACGTAATCTGCGAGCGGACCCGCAAGCCCGGTCCCGACTGATTGTGCTGTAACCCCGACGAGCATTCGCATCGAAAACACACGACCTTGATAGTCAACGGGGATTTTCGCCTGCCACAGCGCACGGTTGAATCCGGTCAGCATCGCGTGGGAGATTGCGAACGTGAATCCGCCTAATCCAATAACGAATACATCGGCACGCAACCCGGCGATCATCAACCCGATGCCGTAGGGAATTGAGAATAGAAAGATGCCCCGCACGCGATTACGCGGTCCACCCCATGCGGCAAGGATGATGCCACCCAGCAATGCGCCGATACCGACACCGCCAATGACAAAAATCAGGCTGGGTGGGTCGGCGAAGGTCAATACCATCGGCAGCAAGACTGTCTGTGCAATGCCGAGGATCATCTGCAAGAAGAACACCACAAACACCGTCAGACCAACCAATCCACGCAGGTTGACGATATATTGTGCGCCGAGGCGCATGTCCTTGCGGATACTGGTCGGTGCCTGTGCTGCCCGTCGTTCGATGTGCGGTTGAGGTATTCGCACCATCAGCAAGGTGAACATGGCAAACATGAACGTTGTTAAGTCGATGAGGATGATGCCATGAATCTCGATCACTTCGATCAACAGAATCGCCAGCAGGGGGCCAGTCATAAACGCGAGCGCTTCGCCCAGTTGGAGCAACCCGGCGACACGCCCGTATTGGGACTTGGGGACCATCGCCGTGATGGTCGCCTGATATGAGGGGTTCTGGAAGGCGTTTGCTACCGAGTTGACAATTGCCGCGACATAGATGTGCCACACCTCAAGCTGCCCGCTGAAGAGCAGGGCGGCAACGACGATTGTGTCCAATCCCGCGACGAGGTCGGCATAGATCATGACTTTGCGCCGGTCCCAACGGTCGATAAGCGTCCCCGCGATGGGCGCGGCGAGTGACAATGGAACCAGTGTAAACAGAATTGTGAAACCGTACTGGGTGACAGACCCGGTACGCTCAAAGACCCAGATCGCCAGTCCGAAAGCAGTCATGTTGCTGCCGATAAGAGAAATGAACTGCCCAAACCAGACGATGAAAAAGGTTCGCATACTGGTTGAGGTAGGCGATGAATCGCGCACTGTCAGCTCCCGACGTATAGCTAGCGGAGTGATTGACCGTAAGAGGAGTACGATGCAAGGCGACCTACCGTTGCATGATCGCAAGCTCAGGCGCATGTGTAGGTCAACACTTAAGCAACCTTAGCAGATTGTATTGGGTTTGCAACAACTGTATTGCAAGATTCATGCGAAATTTATGAGTTTGCGTGTTCTGCGCTGACCTGACACGTAATGTTTAAGAAGATTGGCATCTTGTGATATTTGTCACATGGGGGTGGGCCGTTTTTCACATACAATGTATGTAGTAATGTCATAGACTCAATAGTAGCGAGCATCATAAACTCACGGTAATCCTTCGCACAAATTGGTCGTAAATATCTGCACTTATCCAGGGGGGATTTATATATGGATGTTCTGGACGCAGCACGGTTGCAATTTACTGCAACAACCGTGTTTCATTTCTTTTTCGTACCCATCACACTGGGACTCTCTCTGCTGGTGGCGATCTTTGAAACGCAGTATGTTCGCACCGGTAACGCGATGTACAAAACGATGACGAAGTTCTGGGGCAAGTTGTTCCTGATTACATTCGCTATCGGCGTGGTCACAGGCATTGCGCAGGAATTCGAGTTCGGTATGAACTGGTCGGAATATTCGCGTTATGTCGGTGATATTTTTGGCGCTCCGCTGGCGATAGAAGCGCTGATGGCCTTCTTCATTGAGTCTACGTTTATCGGTATCTGGATTTTTGGCTGGGACCGCGTGAGCAAGGGGGTTCATCTTTTTTCGATCTGGATGGTCGCTATCGCGTCGAATATCTCGGCGTTCTGGATTCTAGCGGCGAACTCGTTTATGCAAGAGCCGGTTGGCTACGTCATCAATGAGGAATTAGGGCGTGCGGAAATGGTTGATTTCCCGGCGCTGCTGACGAATCCGCATCTTTGGGTGCAGTTCCCACATGTGTTCTTTTCCGGTGTTGTGACTGCTGCCTTCCTTGTGATGGGGGTGTGCGCGTGGCACTTCTTACGTAATACCGAGCGCGTGGAATTCTTCAAGAAGTCGTTCCAGTATGCGACCGTGTACGGCGTTATCGGCGCGGTGATGGTACTGCTGGTCGGTCACTCGCAGGCACAGCATATGGTCGAGGCGCAGCCGATGAAGATGGCGGCTGCCGAAGCGCTGTGGGATACGGAAGAACCCGCAGCCATGTCGCTGTTCACCATTGGTGACGAGACGAACCGCGAGGATGTCTTCGCCATCCACCTGCCGGGTGTGTTGAGCCTGCTGGCCTGCAACAACTTCGATTGTGAAGTACAGGGCATCAATGATATTCAGGCAGAATATGAAGAACTCTATGGGCCGGGGAATTATGTGCCGCCGGTCATTGTGGCCTATTGGAGCTTCCGCATTATGGTGGGTGCGGGCATGTTGATGCTGGTCTTCGCCTTCTACGCGGCGTATCTGGCTTCGCAGGACAAGCTCATGCAGGCACGCCGCTTTCTATGGGTGCTGCCGCTGGCGATCTTCCTGCCGCACATTGCCAACGCTTCCGGGTGGATTTTGACCGAGGTCGGTCGTCAACCCTGGATCGTGTTTGGTCTGCTGCGGGTTGAAGACGGGGTTACCAATCATGCGGCGGGAACTGTCTGGCTGACGCTGTTCGGCTTCTTGCTGCTGTACACCGCGCTGTTTATTCCGTATCTGGTGCTGATGCGCAAGTACGCGACCCGCGACCCGTTGACGGGTGACTCGTTGCTGCCGGGTATGACGCCCGATGACGCCGACGCTGCCGCACCTGCGGTCAACTACTAAAAGGGGAGACGGACTCTTATGGATCTCAACACAATCTGGTTCATTCTGATTGGCGTGCTGTTTATCGGCTTTTTCTTCCTTGAGGGCTTCGATTATGGTGTAGGCATTTTGTTGCCTTTTCTCGGCAAGGATGACAACGAGCGCCGCGTGATTATCAATACGATTGGCCCACACTGGGACGGTAATGAAGTCTGGGTGCTTACAGCGGGCGGCGCGATCTTCGCCGCATTCCCTGAATGGTACGCGACAATGTTCAGCGGCTTCTATCTGGCACTGGCGCTGCTGCTGTTTTCATTGATCGGTCGTGGTGTGGCGTTCGAGTGGCGCAGCAAGATGGAAAATCCGCGCTGGCGCAATGCTTGGGACTGGGTCATCTTCACCGGTAGCTTTGTTCCGGCGCTGCTGTGGGGCGTTGCGCTGGCGAATTTGTCGCAAGGTCTGCCGATTGACGCTGACTTCAACTATACTGGCACGTTCTTTGATCTGCTTAGCCCGTATACGCTGCTGACCGGTGTCGCTACGCTGTTGATCTTTACGCTGCATGGTGCGCTGTTCCTGACGATGAAATCTGGCGATGAGAATGTCACGCAGCGTGCAAAGCAGGTTGCGATGCGCCTGTGGCCTGTGGTCGTGATCGTCGTGATCATCTTCGTGCTGTACAGCTATGCGGCGACGGACGTATTCCAGCAGTTGGGCGTGAATCCCGGTATTGCTCCGTTGGGTGCGATGGCGGCGTTGCTGTCGGTCGGCTACTTCATGCGTCAGCAGCAATTCGGATTCGCTTTCCTGATGACCGGGCTGAACCTGGTCCTGTCGATCGTGACGTTGTTCTCTGGTATGTATCCGCGTGTGATGATTAGCAGTATTGACGTAGCGAACAATCTGACGGTAACGAATGCCTCGTCCAGTGAATATACGCTGCAAATCATGACGGTGATTGCCTTGACTTTCGTGCCCATTATCCTCATGTATCAGGGCTGGACGTACTGGGTGTTCCGCAAGCGCGTTACACGCGACAATCTGGAGTACTAAACTTATATGCGTATGGATAAACGCTTTCGTAGCCACACGCTTTCGCAGCGTGGCGTGCTGCTGGTAGCGATCCTCGCAGGTGTGTTCGGGGCGGCCTTCACGGTCGCCCAGGCATACTTCCTCAGCCGCGCAATTGCACAGGTTTTTTTACAGGACAAGACGCTCAACGATGTGATGCCGCTGCTAGGTGGGTTGCTGGTCGCGGCGGTGCTACGCGCCGTCTGCGCGTATGTGAGCGATCTGGCGTCGACTCATCTGGCGGTTAACATCAAGCTGGCTCTGCGTGAAAAGCTGTACGCGCACATCCTCAAGCTGGGGCCGAGCTTCACACGGGGCGAGCGTTCCGGCGAACTCGTCAACACGCTGACGAACGGTGTAGAAGACCTTGATGCTTATCTGCGCGAGTATCTGCCCGCAATGGCGTTGGCGACATTGATTCCGATCCTGTTTCTGATCGTCGTTTTCCCGATGGATGTGCTGACAGGTGTCGTGCTGCTACTGACCGGGCCGTTGATCCCGCTGTTCATGGTGCTGGTCGGTATCGTGGCGAAGCAGACTTCTTTACGGCAGTTTCAGTCCATGAGCCGGATGAGTGCGCATTTTCTGGATGTGCTGCAAGGGTTGACGACGTTGAAGGCGTTCAATCGCAGTCGGGCACAGATCAAGATCATTGGGCGGGTGAGCGATCATTTTCGCGGCGCGACGATGAAGGTGCTGCGGGTGGCGTTTCTGTCTGCGCTGGTGCTGGAACTTGTCGCTACGATCAGTACAGCGGTTGTGGCGGTCGAAATCGGCGTGCGCCTGCTGTATGGCAACATGGCGTTTGAACCGGCGCTGTTCGTGCTGATTCTAGCGCCGGAGTTTTACATGCCGCTGCGCAATCTGGGGGCGAAGTTCCATGCGGGCGCAGCGGGTGTGACGGCGGCGCAGCGGATTCTTGATGTGCTGGACACACAGCCGGAAGTCACCGACTCCGCTGGAAAGCCGCTGCCGGATAATTTACAGTTTGCGCTCAGTTTCCGCGATGTGCAGTATGCTTATGACGAAGCAGGGCGTTCTGCGTTGAACGGGTTGACCTTTGATGTGAATCCGGGCGAGCGGGTGGCGATTGTCGGCGCGAGTGGGGCCGGGAAGAGTACAGTCGCAAATTTGTTGCTGCGCTTCAACGGCGGGTATACCGGTGAAATCAGTGTAGACGGTCACGCTTTGGACTCGCTTGATGCGGATGCATGGCGTGAAAACATCGCGTGGGTGTCGCAGAACCCGTATTTGTTTGATGCGTCGGTGCTGGATAACATCCGGCTGGGGAACGCGGCGGCGAGTGATGCGGCAGTTCATGAAGCTGCAAAACTGGCACATGCCCACGAGTTTATCGAAGCATTGCCCTGTGGCTATGCAACGCGCATTGGTGAGCGTGGGGCGCGTTTGAGTGGCGGGCAGGTGCAGCGGATTGCGTTAGCACGAGCATTCCTCAAAGATGCGCCGTTGATCCTGCTGGACGAAGCGACGGCGAACCTGGACCCGGAAGTTGAGATGCATGTACAGGCAGCGATGGCGCGATTGTTCGCGGGGCGGACGGTGATTGTCGTTGCGCATAGATTAAACACGGTCGTCAACGCGGACCGTATCGTCGTGATGGATGGTGGGCGTGTGGTCGAAAGTGGCACACATGATGAGTTGCTGCGACAGGACGGGGTTTATCGCCAATTAGTGACGGCGTTCGGCAGTAAGAATCCGGCGGAGGTGGTGGCATGGCCCGCGTAACTGACGACAAAACGACCCAACCCGGTAATGTCACGATTTTATGGCGTTTGCTGCGGCTGGTGGCCCCGTTCTGGCGCTGGATATTGGCGTCGGTGTTCCTCGGTGTGCTGACCATCGGCAGCAGCGTAGCGCTGATGGCTTCGTCTGCGTTCATCATTGCGAAAGCGGCGCTACAACCGTCAATTGCCGAACTCGGTCTGGCGATTGTGGGTGTACGACTGTTCGGTATCACGCGTGGACTTTTTCGCTATCTGGAGCGACTCGTCGCGCATGAAACCACGTTTCGGCTGTTGGCAAAGCTGCGAGTGTGGTTCTACACCGCGCTGGAACCGCTGGCCCCGGCGCATCTTACACGCTTTCGCAGCGGTGATTTGCTGGCACGCATTATGGCCGATATTGAGACACTCGAACACTTTTATCTGCGGGTAATTGCGCCGCCGTTAACGGCGATTATTGTCGTGGTCGGTGTGGCGGTGTTCATGGGCACTTTTGATGCTGTGATTGGCCTTGTCGCGCTGGTGTTCTTGCTGCTGGCTGGTGGAATCGTCCCGGCGATTACGCATCTGATTGCGCGGCGTATCGGGCGTCATAGCGTCGAAACGCGGGCGGAACTTGATGTTGCCGCATTGGACGGTATTCAGGGTGCGGCGGAACTCATCGCCTATGGTCGTGCTGACGATCATCTGTCACGGTTAGGCGAGGTCAATCAACGTATGGGGCAGGAGCAGCGCTTTATGTCGCGGGTGACGGCGCTAAACGGTGCGCTGCATCTGCTGATGATCGGTGCGGCGACGGTGGCGGCGCTGCTGGTAGCGATTCCGCTGGTGGGTGCAGGCTTGATGGACCCTGTTCACCTGACAGTGGTCGCGCTGGTGATGATGGCAAGTTTTGAGTCGGTGCAGGCGATGCCGCTGGCGTTACAGTTTTTGAGCGAGTCGATGGCAGCGGGGGGGCGTTTGTTTGAAGTAGTCGACTCGCCGCCGACGGTCGCGGAAACGGGTATTGACGAACCCATACACGCGTCTTCGTCAGAAATTCACTTTGAGGACGTACATTTCCGGTATGACGAAGGCGAATCCCCGGCACTCGACGGAGTGACATTCACGCTGCATTCCGGTGAAAGGGTGGCAATTGTTGGTCCGAGTGGCGCGGGGAAATCGACGCTGGTCAATCTGCTGCTGCGCTTCTGGGATGCCGAATCGGGCGCAATCCGCATCGGTGAGACGGACATCCGGGCGCATTCTCCGGTGCAGGTACGCGACCTTTTTGGCGTCGTCACGCAAAATACATATCTGTTCAACACAACGGTGCGCGAGAACATCCTCATTGGTCGCCGGGATGCCGACGAATTTGCCATGATTGAAGCGGCGAAGGCAGCACAAATCCACGATTTGATTGTGACTTTGCCGGAAGGGTATGATACGTATGTGGGTGAACAGGGACTTAAACTGAGTGCGGGCGAGCGTCAGCGGATTGCGATTGCGCGGGCGCTGCTGAAAGACGCGCCGTTCCTGGTATTGGACGAGGCGATGGCGAACCTTGATTCCGTCACCGAGCAGGATGTGCAAGCGGCGATTCAGCGCGTGATGCAGGGTCGCACCACGCTAATGATTACACACCAACTGGCAGGGCTAGATACGCTGGTAGACCGCGTTCTGGTCATGCGTGACGGGCAAATCGTACAGCAGGAAACGCACGACGAACTCATGGCAACTGACGGTATGTACCGCCGTTTGTGGGCAATTCAACACCAGCGAATCATGGCTACATGAGTAAACCGAATATTGGATATGCAAGTCGTACTTCTATTTGATCTCTCACAATTTTTTGAGGGTGTTCCGTTATATCGTATTCGCGTGGAATGTGTTTGACAGATTTTTTCTTTTATTATGCTGATTGGCGTTCATTGGTGTGGAAGCTGAGAAACTTCTAATGCGACGTGGGGTCTTGAAATCACGTAAATCGAGCATGGGTGTTTCGCCCTTTACAGGATGAATGAGGAGTATTGCTATGAAGTGTCCGGTTTGTAAAACCGTGGACTTGAAAATTTCTGAGCGACAGGGCATCGAAATCGACTATTGCCCACAGTGCCGGGGCGTGTGGCTGGATCGCGGGGAGTTGGATAAGATTATCGAGCGTGCGGCGCGGCTTGAGCGTGAGTTTGAAGCGCCTAAAGCCCGTTCACTGGGTGATCTGGTGACAGATGATGCGCCCTTCTATGGAGATGACGAGGAAAGGGAACGGAAGCCCAAGAACGACGACCGTTATGTGCGCTCGGATGATCGGCGTGACCGTGATGACCGGGATCGGGATGACAAGCGCTATAAAAAGCGCCGTCGCAAGTCATTCATTGAAGAGTTGTTCGACGAGGTGTTTGACTAACACAAACGGGCGCGGCATGTCGCGCCCATTTAGCGTAATCTGATGTCTGATGCGTTCGCGGCTATTTGCCGCTTTTTTTATCTTCCGGCGGCACGAGTTCGTTGATCTTGTTGCGAACAGCATAGGCCGCTGCTTCCGCACGATTGCTAACGCCGATTTTGCCCAGTATGCTGCTGACGTAGTTGCGGACCGTTCCCTCACCGAGATAGAGTTTTACCGCGATCTGACGATTGGTAAGGCCCTGAGCGACCAGCCTGAGGACGGCGAGTTCCTGCGGTGTGAGGTCCTGAAAGGCAGCGGTGTGCTGTGCTTCGTTGATTTTGCGCATTTCTGCAAAGACAGTTGCCGTCATCGCCGGGTCGAGCATACTCTCGCCTTTGCTGACGCGGTCAATGGCCTGTACAAGTTCGTTGTCGCCGATGCGTTTAAGGACGTATCCCGACGCACCTGCTCTTATAGCAGCGAAGAGCAACTCCTCTTCAGCATACGAAGTAAGGATAATCACGCGGCAGTCATCCACCGAGTCAATGATCTGGCGGCAGGCTTCGATCCCGGAAATGCCGGGCATACGAATGTCGAGGATGGCGACATCAGGCCGCCACTCCTGCGCTTTTGATATTGCTTCTTCGCCCGTGGATGCCTCGGCTACAACGCGGAAATTATCGTGTCGTTCTAATAGTGCACGTAGCCCTGCGCGGACTACGGCGTGATCGTCAGCTACCAGTATTCGCACCGTTTTTGACATAGTTATTCCTGTATAGCTCGAATTATGAACCGTTTAAGAGTAGAATATACATGCCAAACAAACAGTTGTCACGTTGTGTTCATGTATAAGCTATTGGTTTTTCTCATATTGATTGTGGGAAACGGACTTTATATGACTATTCGTGAAAGTACCCACCGTAGTGTATCTTTGTGAAAGTACAATGACAAGTAATCATAGTCCTGACAAATATATGAATAATGTCCTCCCGGCCCTAAAAGATATCATTGAGGCGGTCGTTGAAGCGGCTGAGGCAGATACGCTGGAAGATGTCCTTGAGCAAATTAATCTTGTTGCTAAAGATATAGTCAATGCGCGGTATGCGGCCCTGGGTGTGCCGGATGGCAAAGGCGGTTTGCGCTTTTTTAAAACGGCTGGCCTGACCCCGGAGCAGGCAGATGCAATCCCCCATGAGCCGGAAGGCCGGGGCCTGCTTGGTGCAATCATGCGTGACCGCGAGATTATCCGGCTTGATCATATGAGTTCAGATGCTCGCAGTGCTGGATTCCCTGATAATCACCCGAAGATGGATAGTTTGCTGGGTGTACCAATCCAGGTTGGGCAGCAACTATATGGGATGTTGTATCTGAGTGATCGCGTAGATGGTCTGCCGTTCGATGAACAGGATGAATGGCTGGTCGAAACGCTGGCAGGCTATGCGGCTCTGGCGATTGCCGGGGTGCAGCTTAGTGATCAAAAGAACCGGGTTACGCTGCTAGAAGAGCGTGAGCGTGTCGCCATGGAACTACATGATGGCACGATTCAATCGCTGTATGCAGTGGGCATGAAGCTGCAATTGATGCGGTTGTCGGGCGAGATGTCGTTGGATGCGCTGGGCGAATCGATCAATGACCTCGATATGGTGATTGAGGACATACGCGGGTACATCCTTAACCTGAAAACATCAAATTACCGGATGCAGACGATCCGCGAGGCGTTGGAAGACATTGTCGTGCGACTGAGCGCACGTGAAAGTATGGATGTGGATGTTTCTGCACCCGATGAACGACCATTTTTCAGCGCTCCTGTATTTGAAGCTGTTTGTCAAATTGCCCGCGAGTCGTTGAGCAATGTGCTGCGCCACGCAGAGGCAAAGTCGGTTTCGGTGACAGCGAAGCAGAGAAATGACCAATTTGTCCTCACCATCAAGGATGATGGTGTTGGCTTCGATATGCACAATCCTGATCGCCATTATTCGGGAATGGGGCTGCGCAACATCCGGCAAAGAGCGCGTATCTGCGATGCGGAGCTGGAAATTACATCAGTAGTTGATGAGGGAACACAGGTCAAAATCACCCTTCCGCTGCAATATGATTAATCTTTCCCTCATACTGGCGCTTTCCTTGTGATATTCGTCACGCGGGATGTAGTACCATGATATTCATTCTCCACGCTATCATACAAGTAGTCGCAAGACTACATTTGTTTTGATGTTTGGAGCGCCCGTCAGGGAGAGCCTCAATGAATATCTCCGAGATTATGACGGTTAAACCCGTAACAATCCATCCTGCAAACTCGATTTCTGATGCGCTTCAACGGATGCGTTCTGTTCACTGTCATCACTTGCCGGTGTTAAGCTCACAGAGTCATTTGATCGGCATCCTCAGCGAGTATGATTGCCAGCAGCATCTTGGGCAGATACAGGCGGAAGCGGTGGATCGCATCCTCGACGAGCAAGAACTTGCGCAGAAGATTACCGTGCAGGAAGTCATGTCTGCCGCCCCTATCGTCGTGGAACCGGATATGACCGCGCATCAGGCGGCTCGCTTGATGTTGACAAACAACATTCGCAGTTTGCCGGTGATGCGTGCTGAGACGCTAGTCGGCATTGTCACCACATCTGACCTGTTAATTGCGTTTATGCAGATGAGCGACAAATATCAGGATACGATGCTGCGCGATTCGCTGGTGAAATAAGTCTGCTGTTATCGTCAGCTAGGGCTTGCTTGTGTCTTGCTTGTCGTCTATACTGATGTTCACCATTTGATCGGGGTGTGGCGCAGCCCGGCAGCGCGCTTGCATGGGGTGTAAGAGGTCCAGGGTTCAAATCCCTGCACCCCGACTCAATAAACGCCGACCGTCATTGACAGTCGGCGTTTTGCATTTATCACATTTGACCATCGAGTCATTGCCTGAACTCTAATTCCAGTCGATCCAACAGTACAATCAGTTCCTCGTCAAATGTCGTGAGAGCGGGTTGAATCCCCTCAACTGCCGCGGTTAAATCAACTGCCTCGCCGTTGACATACCGCTGTAATTCCGGAATTAGTGCATCCATTGCACCCAGGAGACGTATGTGCGCCGCCGCTGCGCAATCGGGCGCAGCCTGTAGGCTCACAGTCGAACGGAGTGCGGATATGCGCTCTACATCGGCATACAGGTCATCCGGGGTCTTGTTGGGGGCTGAATTTGTCAGTTCCAGAAATTCGTCATATTGAAAGCTGGTAGTTTGCAGCCATGTTTCCAGCAGACGCGCATCGGTGCAACTTCCGCTAAAGGTAGAATCCAGCGGTGGCGGCAAGGTCAATGGCGGCAGATCAATTGAGGGTTCGTCATTCACGGCACATCCCGCCAGAATAAGGCCGATGATTATCCAGAAGAGTACACGATTTGTTTGGACCATACTTCCTCCGAATTCAGAAAATGGCATCCACATGGTTCAGCGTAGCACACAAATTAAATGACGATCAATAAACATGTTAGCCGATAGTTCATGTCATGTCGGAGAATTGTACACATGTTCCGAATAAAGCGTAAATTAGTCACCGGTGTCCTTGCTGGTTATAAGCCAGACACCTTATACTTAATCCAAGTATTATGTGTACGATAAAGTCACGCATGGAATCATTGTAATGGCCCATCAGCGGCACGAAGTACGATTGACGACTCTCGCGTCATGTGCGGGGTGAGCGTCCAAGCTCGGTCCTGGCGACCTGGCGCAGGTTCTGCGTCCCTTACATGGCATGTTCCCGGCAGAGAATCACCCCGACTTGCTGGTCGGTTTAGGTTCGCCGGATGATGCGGCAGTCCACAAACTAAACGAAGAGCAAGCCCTCGTGATGACGACGGATTTCTTTCCACCCGTTGTCGATGATGCGTTTGACTTTGGGGCGATTGCCGCCGCCAATGCCTTGAGCGATGTTTACGCAATGGGTGGGCGTCCGATTTCTGCAATCAATCTGGTCGCGTATCCTGATGGACTCGATTTGTCGATCCTGAGTGAGATTTTGCGGGGCGGGGCAGAGAAAGTGGCAGAAGCGGGTGCGGTGCTTTCTGGCGGACATACCGTTACAGACAAAGAACCGAAGTACGGTCTGTCAGTAACCGGAATCGTGCATCCTGACCGGATCATTACAAAAGGCGGTGCACAACCGGGTGACACGCTGATTCTCAGCAAGGCGCTTGGCACAGGCATCGTCACGACGGCGTTGAAACAGGGCAAGGCCAGCGGCGAACATGTGGCTGCGGCGGTGGCAAGCATGTCGCGCTTGAACGCGACCGCGGCGCAACTGGCGATTGAGTACGGCGTTCATGCGATGACGGACATCACAGGGTACAGTCTGCTCGGTCATAGCTACGAGATGTCGTCGGCGAGTAACTGTGACTTCGTCTTCGATTACAGTGCGTTCGAGTGGTTACCCGGCGTAGACGTGTATTTTGCACAGGAGACGATACCGGGCGGGCTGTGGCGCAATCACGCGTATTTCTCGCAATGGGTAGATTGGTTGCCTGATATTGACGAAGATGCACGCAACATGTTGTTCGACCCACAAACTTCGGGCGGTTTGTTAATTGCGGTACCTGGCGAACGAGCCGGGGAATTATTCGATGCGCTGCGCAAAACGGGGGAAGCCGCTCAGATCATCGGCGAAGTTATTGACGGCACCGGACGTATTCGTGTGCAAGCGTAATTCAGATTAAATAGATTTTGATAGTTTGAAGGGAATGCAGGAATGGCAACTATGGACGGAAACGAACGACTGACATTTGGCCTCTCGCGTGATTTGTTCGTAGCTGCGAAGTCCAAGGGCGAAACGATCGTATTCGGTGGGACCGGCGGTGATACCTCGCGCTGGGTCCGCATTCTGTCGAAGCGAGCCGCGCAACTGCTCCTGTTTCAGTTAACACAGATTCTTGATCCGCAGCGTGCCAGTGGAATGCACGCCTCGGTGACGACCGCGCCTTTGCGCGATGTGCAGCGCCCCACCATCACTACCCATATGGTCGTTCGTCAGCGCGAAGAGGGCGGCTTCAATATCACAGGGTGGGCGGGTGACAAAATCTGGGATACGCACCTGACCCGTTCAGAGACACAGCGCCTATGGGTCGCGTTGAGCGATGTACTTTACCCGGATGGTCTGCCGAACTAAATTCTCAAATTTCTGGCACCAATATCGTTGTATGGATACCATGCAGGCTGATCACAGTATCAGCCTGTTTTGCTTTGCTGCAAAATCTATACTAGGATAACCCTATGCTAGTGGATAATGCGTGTGGTGTGTTGTGCTGCAAGGAGGTAGCCAATGAGTACGTCATCGGTTCCTAAACCGGCAAATCCCGGTGTGGGCAAGACGGCAGTTGCGAGTACGAAATCTAGTTTTGCCAATGTGAGAACGGGTCCGGGGATCAATTACACCGATATTGGAGACATTCTTAACAAAAGTACGCTCGTTTACTACCCGGCTACGCTGCGTGATGGCTGGGTGTGGATCGAACAGGGAAACACGAAAGGCTGGACCTATACCAGCGTCGTTACCTTTCAAGAAGTGGGCACGCCAACTGATTATCCGCCTACGCCCTACGATGGGGCGATTGGCATATGGCATTGGAAGGGCAGTTCCGTGCCGGAAAACAGTATTGATGAATTTATTGCCAACATAAAGCGCCGTGCACCCAATGTCAAGCATATCTGGGTGAAGTTCGCCGATGGCAATTCATGGCAGGGACGATTTGACAACAACAGCGATATGGCGATCAATGGTCCGGCGGACATTGACCGCTGGGTCCAGAAACTCGAAGCGAATGATATGTCGTTTCACGGCTGGATCGTTATGAAAGGCGTGGACCCCGACGGCGAAGCCAATCTCATCATCGAGACAGCACAGCGTCCGGGTGTGAAATCGGTCATCCTTGATGTGGAACCGTATGATGGCTACTGGGAAGTGGGGGCCGGTCCTATTCGCCCGCTGATGACCAAAATCCGCCGTACCATTGGCAATGCGTTTCACATCGGCCTCAGCATTGATCCACGTCGGGCACACTATTCGTCTATCTTCCCTGACGAATGGTATCCCTTCGTCAACAGCGTGCATCCTATGTGCTACTGGACCTCGTTCCGCCGCCCGGTAGAAAGCGTCATTGACGAGACGTATACCGTGTGGGGGAATTATGGGCGGCCTATCATCCCGATTTTGCAGGGCGATGCGACTGTCGCCCAACAGAAAGAAGCGCTTGACCTCATCGAGGATCGCTATGGTGCGAAGGGTGTTAGCTGGTGGCGGATCGGTGTGATCGCACGCTTTGATGCCGTGAACCAACTCATCGAAGTCGATGGCAGCGGTGAGACAAAGGAACCCGCGCCTCCTGGCACCGCATGGGGCGAGCAAAAGATTGTGTTTGCTGGAGGGGATGATTATCGTAGTGGCAGTTACACCGGGCGGCAGGAATTCACGCCATTTATCGGTGCGATGGGCTGGACCGCTTACTATACATCCACCACACCGACACGCAGTAAAGTCTGGGCAGAATGGCGAACAGAGTTGCCCGCAACGGGCGATTATCAGATTTCCGTGTTTATCCCCACACAGCACGCGACGACCAAGAAAGCACGCTATAAGATTCATGGCATTCGCGGCACAAATACCGAGGTCGTGGTTGACCTCAACCAGTCGATCTATCGCAATACCTGGGTGTCCCTGGGCATTTTTGAGTTGGTCAAGGGCCAGTTGAACGCGGGTAAGGTTTTTCTCAATGATGTTACTGGAGAGATCGACAAAGAGATCGCGTTTGATGCAGTGCGCTTCCGGCAGGTGATTGCGATTGAGCAGCCGGACCCCGTTGATCCGGTCAATCCACCGGAAAAGGTCAACGGCGTGTATATCGCGGATGGCTACGATTCCCCAGTCGGTGAAAACGGTCTCAAGAGCGGGGCGAATGTGTGGCCTTCTGGCTGGCGCGACGCAACCGGATTCGGGCGCAACACCGTGCAAATCTACATTAATACCTACGGGTCGTACCATACCGGCGTCGATCTTAATTGGGGTAGGGGCGGCAACGCGGATATCGGCGTACCCTGTTATAGTCCAGCGAGTGGTATTGTGATTTATCAGTCAGAATTGCGCCCATGGGGAAACCTGACGATTATTCGTCACGATCCACTGCTATCGCCTCTTGGCCCGGTGTATTATTCACGCTATGGACACATGCAAAACGTTCGCTTGAAAGTGGGCGACCGTGTGAAGCGTGGCGATAAAGTGGGCGAGATTGGCACGGCTGGCGGGCGTTACATCGCGCATTTGCACTATGATATCGCGCAGACGAACGTGTTAGAGACAAAGCCGGGCGACTGGCCGCGTATGGATATCTCACGATTGCTGCGTGATTATGTTGATCCGCTGACGTTCATTCGCAATCATCGCCCCGCCGGGACGTAAACCGGGGCACGCACAATTCAGAAATCAAAAAGGCGCTGTGATCAAATCGCAGCGCCTTTCGTTTTTGAGTCGATTGTCTTTAGAATAAGCCCCAGTCGTCGGCGATACCATCTTCCATCATGCTGGGGTCCCACATCTCCATGCCCATTTCGATGGTGGTGGGTAGTTCGAGAAATTCCTGCGTGGTGCGGCGCGTCTGTTCGAGCAACTGCGGCGCATAGGGGCAGAAAGGGGTGGTCATAATCATCGTGACATGGGCGCGATCTTCTTCGATGTCAATATCGCGGATCAGGCCGAGTTCAACAACGTTCATACCGATTTCCGGGTCAATAACGACGCGCAGGGCTTCGCGTGCGCCTTCTTCGTTTTTGCTGGTGGTGTCACTGGACATTTGTTTTTCCTCTAAAGCTAAATGTAGCTCATTGCTTACTCAACATTTGCTTAGGATACTAGCATATGCTTAGCGTGTGGTCAATTTTAACAATGTGGGTGATTAAAATTCGCTCGCTCATCAAACTATAATAGTTATGATGATCATCATAATTATTGACACCTTTCCCCTTGACTGCTATACTACCCCAACATGATTACTTCCGGGTACAGAGTAAATTTAACAAGCATTAAACACCAAGCATTGAGGAGGCAGTCCCACTGATGGGCGCTACACTTGAAATCCGTAATTTACACGCCAGCGTTGAAGGGGAAGAAACCCTGATTTTGCGCGGCGTAAATCTAACGATTCGCCAGGGCGAGATCCACGCGCTGATGGGGCCGAATGGCTCTGGTAAAAGCACGCTGGCAAATGTATTGATGGGCAATCCCGCCTATGAAATCCACGATGGTCAGATTTTGTTTGACGGTGAAGATATCACCGAAATGGAACCCGATGAACGCAGCCGTATCGGGATGTTTCTGGCGTTTCAGTACCCGGTGTCGATTCCCGGTGTGACTGTCGCCAACTTCCTGCGTCACGCGGTCAACGCCCGCATCAAAGCGGAGGAACCTGAAAGTAAGGGGATGCCGATCCCCAAGTTCACCCGCATGATGCGCGAGAAGATGAACTCGCTGAAGATGGATCACAGCTTCGCCGGTCGTTACCTCAACGAAGGCTTTAGCGGTGGCGAGAAGAAGCGTGCCGAAATTTTACAGATGGCGGTGCTGGAACCTAAGATCGCAATTCTCGACGAAACCGATTCCGGCCTTGATATTGACGCGCTGCGCATTGTCGCTGAAGGTGTTAACACGCTCAAAGGTCCGAACATGGGCGCACTCGTAATCACCCACTACCAGCGCATTCTGAACTATGTACAGCCGGAATACGTGCATATTATGTTTGGCGGTCAGATTGTGGAAAGTGGCGGATCTGAACTGGCGCTTAAGCTGGAAGAAGAAGGTTACGACTGGGTGCGTGAGAAGCACAGCGCAACTGCTGAAAACTAGACTGGCCTCACTCTGACAAATACTGATTAAATGAGGAGAAACACATGGTTGACCTGACTCCTGACGCAATGGTTCCCAGCGAGAAGGAACTGACCCAGGAAGAAGCCGCACTGCGTGACTTGCGCGGTAGCTATGACGAAACCTACGGCTTTCACGACGATGACGTGAAATATAACTTCATCGGTGAAAAGGGCGTCAATGAGGACGTAGTGCGTCAGATCAGCGAGATGAAGAATGAGCCGGAGTGGATGACGGAAATCCGGCTGGCGGCCTACCAGCATTTTGTCGAGCGCCCGACCCCTGACTGGGGCGGTGGCGGTCTGCTGGATAAGATTGACTACGACGACATCTACTATTACGTCCGCGCCCACGATAAGACCGAGCGCGACTGGGACGACGTTCCGCCGGAAATCAAAGACACGTTTGATCGCCTCGGTATCCCCGAAGCGGAGGCTAAGTTCCTTCAAGGCGTTACGGCGCAGTACGACTCCGAATCCGTGTATCACAACATCCGCAAGGACCTTGAAGACAAGGGCGTGATCTTCATGGATATGGACTCTGGTCTGCGCGAACACCCGGAGATCATCAAGGAATACTTCTGCAAGATCATCCCGTATAACGACAACAAGTTCGCCGCGCTGAATACGGCGGTTTGGTCCGGTGGATCGTTCATTTATGTGCCGCCCGGTGTGCATGTAGAGATGCCGCTTCAGGCGTATTTCCGCATCAACACGAATAATATGGGCCAGTTCGAGCGCACGCTGATTATCGTTGATGAAGGCGCATACGTGCATTACGTCGAGGGCTGTACTGCTCCGACTTATAGCGAAGATAGCCTGCACTCGGCGGTCGTGGAAATCATCGTCAAAGAGGGTGGGCGCTGCCGTTACACGACCATTCAAAACTGGTCGAACAACGTCTATAACCTCGTGACCAAGCGTGCGGAAGCGTACAAGAATGCGACAATGGAATGGGTGGACGCCAACCTCGGCAGTAAGCTGACCATGAAGTACCCGGCAGTCATCCTCAAGGAACCCGGTGCGCATGGTGAAGTGCTGTCCATCGCCTTTGCAGGTAAGGGCCAGCATCAGGACGCAGGCGCGAAGATCACCCACGCCGCCCCGCATACAACCAGCCAGATCATCAGCAAGTCGATCGGTAAAGACGGCGGTCGTGGTAGCTATCGCGGTCTGCTAAAAGTGATGGAAGGTGCGGACCACATCAAGAGCAATGTGGTGTGTGACGCGCTGCTGCTGGACGATCACAGTCGTTCGGATACCTATCCCTACATCGAAATTGACGCCAAAGACGTGACGATGGGGCATGAGGCTTCTGTCAGCAAGGTCGGCGAGGATCAGCTTTTTTATCTGATGAGTCGCGGTCTCAGCGAAGATGAAGCTAATGCGATGGTCGTCAACGGCTTTATTGAGCCGCTGGTCAAAGAATTGCCGATGGAATATGCGCTGGAGATGAATCGTCTGATCCAGATTCAGCTTGAAGGTTCGATCGGGTAGCGGATACTTCGCAATTGTATTTGTGTAGGGGCGGCCCAACAGACCGTAGGTTTGTGGTCGCCTCTACGGAAAATAAACAAACAGGGCAAGATGCCCTATATCTCTGTAAATCAAGGAGAATGACTCTGTGGTTGTCGTGAGACGCCGTTCTGATCGGGCGGCAGTACCCACTTATACACAGGCGGATGTCGAGACACTGAGCCAGCGTAACGACGAACCAGTATGGCTGCGTGAGGCACGCCTTTCTGCCTGGGAATTATACGAAGAATTGCCTATGCCTACCCTCAAAGACGAGGCATGGCGGCGCACTGATTACAGCCGTATCTCATGGCAGGACGCCAGCCCCATCGTGGCCCCCAATGGCGCGACAGTGAATGACGTTCCGCGTGATACGATGCAGCCTATCGGTGAGAAGCAGGGCGGTTCGTTGGTGTTCGTGGATGGCAAGCTCGTTCATTACGAGTTTGAAGACTCCATGAAGGCGCAGGGGATCGTATTCACCGATCTGCTGACCGCCGCTAAAGAGCATGAAGACCTTGTTCGCCCTAATCTAATGACAAAGGCTGTGCTGCCGACGGACGGTAAGTTCGCGGCACTGCACGCGGCGCTGTGGACGCATGGTGTGTTTATTTACGTGCCGCGCAACGTGGTGGCGGAACTGCCGCTGCATGTCGTGATGTACAACACGCATCCGGGTGCGACACTCGGTCACGTTTTCATCATGCTGGAAGAAAACGCGCAGGCTACCGTTCAAGTGGATTATGCGTCATCGGATGTCGAGACGGATAGCACCTATATTGGCGCTACGGAACTAATCGTCGGTCCAGCGGCGAATTTGCGCTATGTCGCCCTGCAAGACTGGAATCGCCAGACCTACGAGTTCAGCCACCAGCGTGCCCGCGTCGATCAAGACGGGCAACTTGACTGGATCAACGGTACGATGGGCGGCATGGTCAGCAAACAATTCCTCGAAATCGAGATTGATGGCAAGGGCGCGAATGCTCGTATGTCCGGCTTCTTCTTCGCGGATAACGATCAGCTTTTCGACCTCGATACGCAGCAGAATCACAACGCACCGCTGACCACTTCGGACCTTTTGTTCAAGGGGTCGGCGCGTGATACGGCGCGTACTGTGTGGCAGGGCATGATTAAGTCGCTGCCGCAAATGCAAAAGATCGATGGGTTCCAGGCCTGCCGCAACCTTGTGTTAAGCGAGGACGCACGTATGGACGGCATCCCCGGTCTTGAGATCGAAGCGGATGACGTGGCCTGCTCGCACGCGGCGACCTTCGGCACGCTGGAAGAAGAGCCGATTTTTTATCTGATGAGTCGCGGTATCCCGCGCTCGGAAGCTGAACTCATGGTGATCGAAGGCTACTTTGACGAACTGCTTGACCGCATCCCGTTCGAGAACGTGCGCGAACGTCTACAGGCGGCGATTGAAGCGAAGATCGTCGGGGCCTCGCGCAGCTAAGGCCGCTGTACTATTTGATCGATTTTCAAAGGGCGTGCCTGTTCTCAGCGCACGCCTTTTACGTTAGAATGCGAATATGAAAACACAACCCACAACCCCAACACTGGATATCAATAAGGTTCGCGCCGACTTCCCGGCGCTATCAGTTCCGCATCACGATGACGTACCACTGGTGTTTCTGGATAGCGCAGCCAGCAGCCAGAAGCCGGTGCAGGTGATTGAGGCGATTGACGATTACTATCGCCGCTATCACGCGAATGTGCATCGCGGCATCCACAAGCTAAGCGAGCAGGCGACTGCCGCCTATGAAGAAGCCCGTGTAAAGGTCAAGCGCTTCATCAACGCCAAAAGCAAGCGCGAGGTGATTTTCACACGGGGTACGACCGAGGGTATTAACCTGGTCGCGCAGACGTGGGGGCGGGCGAATCTCGGCCCCGGCGATGTCGTGCTTTCGACGGTGATGGAGCATCACTCAAATATCGTGCCATGGCAGATGTTGCAGGCGGAAAAAGGTTTCACGCTCAAATACGTTGGCATCAACGATGATGGCACGCTCGATATGAACGAGTACGCCCGTCTGCTGCGTGACGAGAACGTCAAGCTGGTGGCAGTGATGCACGTGTCTAACGTGCTGGGTACGATCAACCCGGTGCAGGAAATGGTGCGAATGGCACACGAAAATGGCGCGCTGATTCTTTCCGACGGGGCGCAGAGTGTGCCGCATATGCCGGTAGATGTTCGGACGCTGGACGTGGATTTCTACGTATTCAGCGGGCACAAGATGTGCGGTCCTACCGGAATTGGCATTCTGTACGGCAAGCGTGACTTGCTGGAAGACATGCCCCCGTATCAGGGCGGCGGCGATATGATCTCTAAAGTCACGCTTGACGGCAGTACATGGAACGAACTTCCCTATAAATTCGAGGCCGGGACGCCCATTATTGCCGGGGCCATCGGGCTTGGTTACACGGTCGATTACCTGAACAGCATCGGTATGGATGCGATCCACGCCTATGAAGTCGAAATGACAAATTATCTGCTGGAACGGCTGGAAGAAGTACCGTTCGTGACTGTTTATGGGCCAGATGCCGCTCAGAAAGGGGCGGTCGCCTCGTTTACGGTGGATGGTGTCCACGCGCATGATGTGGCGCAGATGGTGGATACGGACGGCGTAGCAGTGCGGGCGGGTCATCATTGTGCAATGCCGCTGCATAAGATTCTCGGCGTCAACGCGACGGCACGAGCCAGTTTATATCTGTATAACACGAAGCAGGAGGTCGATACGCTGGTAGATGCACTGTATCGAGCGAAAACGGCGTTTGACAAGTAAGGGGGCGAAATTTAATGTACGAGATGTACCGCGAGAATATCCTCGACCATGCGAAGAATCCGCGTTTTCCGGGAGTGCTGGACCCCGCCGACTACGATTTCGAAGGTGATAATCCCCTGTGCGGCGATCATCTGCATATGACCATGCGCGTGGACGAAAACAACGTCATTACCGAAATCGCGTGGGAAGGCGACGGCTGCGCGATCAGTCAGGCGACCGCTTCTATGCTCGGCGAGATGGTAGTCGGCGAGAAACTGGAGAGCGTGCGCGATCTGAGCCGGGATGATATTTTCGAGATGCTCGGTATTCCGCTGACGCCGAACCGCATGAAGTGTGCGCTGCTGAGTCTGCGCGTGTTCATCGCAGGTACGTTTGGCGTTAAAGAGTGGCACAGGCACGAGGACGACGAAGAAGAGGACTAATGAGCGAGTTTGTCTCTGTAGCAAAAACGAGTGAGATTCCGCCGGGTGCGCGTGAGGTGTTCGGCATCGGGCGCAAGTGGATTGCTGTATTCAACGTGGACGGCACGTATTATGCGATTGAGGACATCTGCACGCATGACGATGGCCCGCTGGCGGAAGGCGAACTCAAAGGCTGTGTGATCGCCTGCCCGCGACACGGCGCGACCTTCGACGTGCGCGATGGAAAGGTGCTGTCGGCTCCGGCGTTGGTGGATGTGCCCGCGTATGATGTGCGTGTCGAAGGTGATGATATTCAACTGGCGACGACGCCGCGTGCGAAATCGTAACGGATTTTAACCTTGCTTGGCTATAATGTCCGCCTAGAGTGGCGGACTTTTGATTCGCGGGAGTAATTTTGAGCGAAAAGACCAGAGCTATACTCAATGCGATGTACACAGAAAAACCGCTGATCTTCGGTCATCGTGGTGCAAGCGCAGATGCGCCGCAGAACACGTTGCCTGCGTTTGAATTGGCGCTGGCGCAGGACGCGGACGGGATCGAACTGGATGTGCATCGGACCAAAGACGGCGAATTGGTGATCGTCCACGATTTTGAAGTCGATGGCACCACGGACGGAACCGGCACTGTCACCGAAATGACTGTTGCCGAGATCAAGGAGTTGGACGCTGGGAACTATTTTGACGCCAGATTCACCGGGACACCGGTTCCTACGCTGAGTGAAGTGTTTGAAGCGCTTGGTAAAAAGCTCTATGTCAATGTCGAGATCAAATCACAGTCCCCGCAAACGGATGGTGTGGAGCAAGCGGTCGCGGATTGCATTGTGCGGCATGGCATGGCGGAAAGGGTGATTGTCTCGTCGTTTAACCCGCTGACGCTAAAACGTTTTCGCCCGTTGATGCCGGATGTGCCCGTGGCGTATCTGGATTCGCCGGAGATTCCTGATATGGTGCGTGAACTGGTGCGTGATTTTCCGCATGAGTTGCAGCATCCGCATACCGAAATGGTGGACGCTGCCTATGTCCAGGCGGCACGCAATGCCGGACGCCGGATTAACGTATGGACAGCAAACGATATGCCGCGTGCGGTCGAGTTGGTCAAACTGGGTGTGGATGGACTCGTAACCGATTTGCCGGGGGCGATGCGTGCAGCGCTTAGTTAATTCACTGGCGGGGATATGGTGGGGGCTGGTTCGCTTCGGGTTCCGGCTGCTCTACAACGAACTCGCGTTTACGTATGATCTGGTCAGTAAAGTGGTGTCACTCGGCGCGTGGCCCTGCTGGCAAAAATCGGCGTTAAAGCATCTCGTGCCGCCGGGGGAGTCGCCCGTACTCGAACTCGCCCATGGGACTGGCGACCTGCAAATCGAGCTTATGCGTTCTGGATACGCGACGATTGGCTATGATCTGTCGCCTGCGATGGGGCGGATCGCGTCGGCAAAGTTGCGGCGTAAGGGTCTAAATCCGCGCTTGGTGCGAGGGATGGCGCAGCGTTTGCCGTTCACAAGCGGATCGTTTGCGGCGGTGGTGAGTACCTTTCCGACCGATTTTATTGTCGCGCCGGCGACACTACGCGAGGTGCATCGCGTTTTAGACAAAAACGGGCGATTTATTATTGTGCTGTCGGGGATGTTGACCGGGAGCGGCTTCGTCACCCGCTTTATCGAGTGGTTGTATCGCATCACCGGGCAGCGCAACGATGAGGGACCGCTTGACGAGGTGTTAAACCATATTGCCAGCTTCGGTTTTGAGGTCGAGATCCTCAGTGAAACATGCCCACGCAGCCGCGTTTTGGTGGTGCTTGCGCAAAAATCTTGATCGCGAAGAAAGTCCCAATATGCGCAAAAAGGACTATACGTTGTGAAGAGTGCGTGCTATACTGTCAACATATATGGTGGTTGTAGCTCAGTTGGTTAGAGCGCCTGGTTGTGGCCCAGGAGGCCGAGGGTTCAAGTCCCTTCAGCCACCCAAAAAGCAAACGCCTCGCAGGGCGTTTTTTTATTCAAACTGTCTATTTAGTCCGGTCGGCGGACCTTTGCCGCTTTGCGCCGCAGCCGCACGCGCAACCCTGTACGTGGGGCCAGTTTGATTTTTTGAGACTGGAGTGTAGATGGTGTCTCAGGTGATGCTGCGGCGATGGATAGGCTGCTGGTTGTACTCTCGCTTGTCGTAGAATCGTCTGTCGATACACCGACTGCGTCTTCGGTCATTGCTGGCGCGAGTGTGACGACATCCGCGTCTTGGTCCTCAGCACTTGTAAGGTCTTCAACGGACGTTTCTGGCGCGAGTGTGACGACATCCGCGTCTTGGTCCTCAGCGCTTGTAAGGTCTTCAACGGACGTTTCTTGCGCGAGCGGGGCGGTATCGCCGAAGGGATCAGTTGCGGGTTCCGCTTTGTCAGGCGCAATAGGTAGCGAAACAGCTTTGGATTCCTGAGTCTCACTCGGTTTCGGTACGCCGAATAGATCAAATACACTGACTCGTGATGTGTCTCCGGTTTCGGCCTCGTCTGGCAGTCGGTCCAGCGGCCATTCACTATCGCTTTTGGGCGTCTCTGTCGCAGTTAGGGCAGATGTCTCTGCGGCTTTGGGCGCGGGTTGTTCGATTACAGCAGGTGTTTCTGGTTCCGATTGCGGTTCTACGTCGGACGATGCAGACGGTACGGGTTCTGCTTCCTGCTGTATAGCGGGCGATGTCTGCGAAGTCCTTCCCAGACTGGGATTGGTGTCTGCGTCAAGGTCTTCCTCACGGATGCCTTGCAAGAAATCTGGCTCGGCGATGTTAAGTGGCTCGTCGAGCTTGTCATTTGTGCCATCTACGGCAATGCTTTCCGCAACCGGACTTTCTGTGGTCGTCGGTTCTGACGTATCGACTGCCGGACGGGGGCGGGTGTCATCGTCTGCAACTGGCGGCTCGTCAAGCAGGTTTAGCGGTGCGGCAGATTGTTCGGTTTCTGGAGCGATGTTTAGAACGGGAGCCGATTGGAATCCGCTAGAATGCCGTGTCACATACTTTGCGCGTTCCTCGACATCCGGGGCCTCACGTGCGAGTGACTTGGCCTCATGCGGGTCAATGTCCTCTTCGGTGATCTGCCGCCACA
>DAOTXA010000138.1:0-7902 GCA_034435595.1 Anaerolineae bacterium
TGTTCGCCTCGGTAAACGGCGTTAGAAAGCCTTCGAGCGTCGGCAACGCTTCTTCGGCGGCGCGGTCGAGAATGCCGCCTTCCAGCGCCTCGTCACGGAAGTCAACCAGACTCGTATATTGTGCGATCTGGCGGGCATTATCCCATGTGATACCGCAAAAGGTCTGCGAACGGTTATATTGCTGGATGAAGTCAATGCGACAGCTTGTCAGCGAGGGCGCAGGCAGGGTGACGGTCCATGTCTCGCGGAAAGCGTCGTAGCTGATGGCATCTTCGGCTAGATCATCGAGTTTGATCCCTGCCTCAACGGTTCCTTCAACCGCATGGCTCGCCCCATATCCGCACGCGTTCTGAAAGCCCTCGCGGACGCTCACGCGGACGTTGGTGCGGCTAAGGCTGATGCTAAAGGTTTCGAGCGTGCCACGTGCTTCCATCGCATTAACGATCGTGCGTGTCGTCTCGACGGTGGCCTGACGCGGTTCCCCGCGAAAGAAATCAGCAACGCCATCAAATAGGGCGCTGACCGAGGTAATTCCCAGTATGCCGATTAGCAACAGGGATGCCAGCGGAATCCCCAGACACGCGCCTAGCCCGACGATCCCCCACAGGCAGCCGCGATTATAGCCCTGCTTTTGCGCCGGAGTGTCCTCGTCTTCGATAACTTCTTCCACCATCTCATAGGTGTATTGGTCGTCTTCGGGTGGCAGTACCGGATGTTGTCTGTTCTGTTCCGCCATTGACGAATCGCCCTCTCGCTTGGGAACTATCAATCGCCATTATAGCGGCAGATAACGACGGCGGCAGGGCGATTGTATGACAGTTACAGATTCGTTTAGGCGTTTTCCAGGTGTCGAAGCGTGTTCAACCGCTCCTGAATCTCGCGTGTGGCTTGCTCTGCTTCGGTGTTGAAATTGTACATCGCGCCCTTACCTTTATAGAATACACCCACCAGAAACAGCCCCGGATAGCCTTTGACCTGTCGCATCCCGCCCTCGTCCAGCACATCAAGTCTAGAGGGCCAATCCTGAGAATCGCGCTCGTTGATGTCGATGTCTAGATAGTCGTATAACACCGGCGCGTACCCGGTCCCCATAATGACCGCATCAACTTCGTGCGTATCTCCGTTGGCGACGGTGACACTGTTTGCATGAAACTGCGTCGGGCCGTCCACAGAAATGACTTTCCCGGCTTGCACTGCGTTAATGAGGCCGCGCCCGCGTGTGCCGCGTGCCGAGGTCGTCATGGTGTCGGGGCCGGGTGTTTTAATGCCTCGCAGATTTTTCTCTGAGTAAGTCGCGTTCGTGACGTGCTTGTAAAGCGGCTTGCCAATCCAATCTGGCAACATCTCGCTGAGGATGAGCCACGCGTGTTTGGGCAGACCATACGGGTACATCGGGCGCAGCACGACGCCTGTCCGCTGGCTAAGGAGAACGGGTGTCTGCGCATAGTCACCGAGTTCAGTAGCGATATCGACGCCGCTGGGTCCGTTGCCGACGACCATCACCCGTTTGCCACGATAAGCGTCAGGGCCTTTATAGTCATGGGCGTAGATGAGTTCACCCGCAAAGTCGTCCCTGCCGTCAATGTTGGGCAGCAAAGGCTTGCCGAAGCGCCCGCTTGCCGAAATCACACAGGGAACCCACTCGCTAGCCGGTCCATCGGGCGTGTCCATCTCTACGCGCCAGCCCTCGCCATCCTGTGAAACTCGCGTCACGCTGACGCCAAGCTGAATGTTGAAGTCATGGTCTTTGACGTACTCGCGCAAGTAGACGTGGTACTGTTTTCCAGTTGGGAACAGGCCGTAATGCAATGGGAACTTCTGCCCGGTCATATGCGAGAAGAAACGCGACGTATTTAGCCGCAGCGAGGGATACAGGCTGTTCCATGTCGAAGCGATTTCTGTGGCACGGTCTACAACTTTATACGAAATATTCGCCTGTTCCAGCGCATAGGCGCTGGCGATGCCTGCTGGTCCCGCACCGATGACAAGTACGTTGACATTTTCGTCTTGCGCCATGTGTGTCTCCTCGCTGAGTTGCTGCGTCGTCTGTGAGGTATAGAGGCGACCTATTAGATCGCCCCTTGTATCTATGGTCTTATACTATTCGCCTGGTTCGGGTGTGGCAGTCGCTGTTGGTGCGGTGGATGTATGCGTTGGCGTGATTGCTGCCGCTGTCGCCGCCTGGATCGTAACCGTCGCCAGCAGTCGATCATGCACGACGGTTGAGATATGTTCCAGCGTTTCAGGGAATGCGGTCGCTTCTGCTGAACTGCGCGGAATAAAAGTGCTTTCGACCCCGGCGGCGTTGGCGGTCGCAGTGAGGATCAAGAACGGCTGTACGGATGGTTGCGCACGCTCAACGGTCGCCGCAAAGTTGACCGCTTCCTGCGTGGTGAAGGGTAGGGCTTCGTCAATGAACCAGTTGCGCGTCAGGTAGATTTGCGTTTCCACACTGGCGAATTCGTCGTCCGGCACACCGACAATCCCGGTCGCCAGCACGTACATGCTGATGAAAAACAACACAGCGACCAACCCGCCGACGACTGCCGCAACCTGCCGGTTAGCTTTGCGCTGCGCAGGGGTCAGCACCGTCATCGGGCGCGGAGCATTCGGCCCGGTCAGGGTCTTGATCTGATTGAGCAGAGGATCACGCTTGTAACCGTCTGTAAAGTCGAGTGGTTGCAGGTGATCGATCAGACGCGGTAGTTCGGTATCCTCAGCAATGACAGGCAGCACATGCTGGTGATTGTCAATCGTGTTGACCATACCGCTAACAACGGTGTTATCTTCTAATGCGCCCGGTGACAGCACGATGACAGTCAGGTTGTCTGCGCCTGTCTCGACCCGATCTCGGATTTCGTATCCGGCGTTTGTGAGATCATCGCGCATTAAAGCGGCGAGTTCTACGTCGCGGGGGGCATACAACAGGGTGACTACGGTCATAATGGGTTCAATCCCTTCGGATGTTCAAGAGTTTACCAGCAATTACGTACCAGGCGTGTCGCTTGACGTGCTGCCAAGCGTGCGGAAGTAATTCACCACGTCCCAGCGTTCGGTTTCGGATAAATCGCCTTCACATGGCGGCAAATCACGCCAGCCGTTGGCGGTGATGGCGTACAGGTCGTCGTCCCCGGTGCGGGGTAGACGGTCAAGCAGTTCGTTGAAATTGCGCGAGTTCTGCTGCCATTGAATACAGTATTCGGTGTAGAGGCTGCGACCACGATCCAGCGAGGCTTGATCGGGCAAGACCGTGTTGACGACTTCTGGCGGCGGATTGCTGAGTGCCTGACTGCGCTGTTGTGCGTCTTGCACTACAACGAAGCCGACGCCGAGCATAATGACGGTCAACACGGTTGCGCCGATGGCGATGGTCACCGAGACGGCGTCCATGTTCAGCGTGGCGGCGACCCGGCGCACCAATGGCGCAATTGCCCATCCTACTGCAATCAGCACCAGCATCAACGCGAGGATGTTTTGTATCTCTGGCGGGCGTGTTTGGATGACGGCGGCTTCGTCGGTGATCTGCCATGTGTAGGCAAAGCGCTGCGTTTCCCCGTTACGGGTGAGGTCAATCAGTGCCCACCACTCGCCTTCACGGTCGATTTCATCCCCGGCGGTAACGAACAACCCTCCATCAACCGCTTCCGCCAGATGCGGATCGCCTCGCTCGTCGCGTTGCGGGTCAATGACGGTCAGCGTGATTTCGGCAGCGGTGACGGTTTCGCCGTTGTCTTCGGCGCTGATGTCATAGGTGTTCACGCCGGGGCCGCCGGGGGATAGCGACAGGGTTACGGCGATGCCGTCAAGCGTTTGCGTCTGCGTGGGTGATTCGAGTTCGATCAGTGCGGATTCTGGAACCGGGACCGGGGTCGCGCTCAGCCAGCCGACGCCGATCAGCGTTCCCATCACCAGTGCGGATTCGAGGCGCAGGGTATTGCGGAAGCGGCCTGTTTGCTCCGCGAAGCGTTTCAACGCGGCATAGCGTTCTGGGCGCAGCGCCATATGATGCAGTGCGCCGACCCCAATCAGCAGCGCCACCATTAGCAACTTGACCGCCAATGAAAGGCCGAATGTGGTCGTCGCTTCGTCCGGCGCGGTGATCCAGTTGGACGTGCTGTAGATGCCTGTCGTTATCACGACTACCAGCGATACTATCGCCACGCGTGAGAATCGCCGTAAAACGGCTAACAGCGCCTGTCGTTCCTGTTCACCAGCGTAGGGTTTTAAGGCGATAGGCAGTACTCCGACGAGGGCGACAAGTCCGCCTGTCCAGAAGCCAACCGCCAGAATATGCAGCCAATCCACGGCGATGCCGACCCAGGGCCAAAGCGTTGATCCGGCGGCATGGCTCAAAACGCTGTGCGTGCCGAGGATGAAGGCCGCGCCCCATGCGTTCGCCACCCAGAATGGGCGCACGGTTTCCGGTTGATTCTTGCGAAAATACAGGCTCGCGCCGAACAGCAGTACCGTTAGAATCAAAAAGCCGATGCGGAAATTCCAGATATCGCCAAAGCGCGATCCAATGCGGACGAGTCCCCAGAAATCGGGGTTGAGTGCCTGCGAAAATCCGATGTTGAAGAACACCATTGTCTGCTGAATGAGGGCGAGCGCGTTCCCGGTGAAGGTGACGAACAGAGTGATTCCAGCGATGATGTTGAGGCGATTCATCACGCGTGGGGGTAGCAATCCGGCGCGATACGATTTGCTGCCCCATGCCGGGACCAGCACCATCGCGTATAGTGTGAACACGCCGAATAAAAGCAGCGTTCCAATGAGGGTGATCGTTTTCCAAACGACTTCCAGCGGAACCGCCTGATCGGTCGCGCCCTGTCCGGCGATGCCGCCGACTTCCGCGCCGATGAAAAAGACACGGCTTTCCGCGATGACATGCCCGTCACTGGCAAAGGCGGGGCGCAATTCCACGATGTACGCGCCTTCGGGCAAATCAGCGGGCACGCGCATGGTCAGCAGGGCGGCGTCATCCGGGGAAACACCACCTTCTGCAATGATGTCACCGTTTTGATCGCGCAGGCGCAGGGTGCTGAACTCCGGTTCCAACCCTTCGCTAAACCAATATTGCAGGCGCGTGGGTGGACGGTCGAGGACGGCGCGGTCTTCGGGGATGGCACGCACAATATAGCCATGCGCGGATGCCGACGCGACGGTCAGCAATAGCAACGCGACAAACGCAACCAGAACACTATGTCTCAGAATACGCATAGAACGGTTAATCCAACCGGAAACGATCCGGCGAGGCGGTCGTCCCGTCAGTTTCGGCGTTCTTGACGGGTTCATCATCAAATTCGGGGTCCAGTGTGCGGCTACGGACCCAACTGAGACCCATCAACACGAAGAAGATCACCATTACCGTGATAAATACGGCTTCGTCCCAGTAACCGAGCGCACCATGCGCCAGAAAAACGCTGTTCATTCCGATAAATCTCTTGAATAGTTGTCAATCATACAGCGTATTTTAGCGGAAAAAGTGGCGTTTGTTCAGGCTTTCACGAGAGGGTCTTATGCGATTCTTTGCTGTGAAGCAATTGGTTGCGCCCCCACCAGGATTCGAACCTGGGCACATGGTTTAGGAAACCACTGCTCTATCCCCTGAGCTATGGGGGCGTGTGGAGGCTAGGGTACACAATAGCGGCGAAAGGTTCAAGGCGAAGGCGGAAAGTAAAAGCGTGACGCGAATGCGCAGAGGCGCAAAGTTTCGCTGGGGGAAAGGATAATGGCGAAGGGGCACGGCACGCCATGCCCACCTCATGTGCGGATGCTATTCTGCCTCAAAGTCGATTTTGTTGTGTGTGCCATCACAGAAGGGCTTATTCGCTGATGCGCCACACCGACATAACCAGCATTTATCCCCGCTGAAGACGGTTTCGCCTGTTGCGTCTGTGATGGTGAAATTGCCTGACAGGGCTAACGGGCCGTTGGTCCCCGGTGTGATGTCAAGTTTGCCGCCACTTTCGCTGGCTTCAACCATGCGCTTGTCTTCAGGAATCAAACCATCGGCTGTGAATCCAGCGTCTTTGTGGCTGTTGTCGCAGAAGGGCTTATCGCCAGATTGTCCACAGCGACACAGCGCGATCCGCATATCATTGAGTATGGTGTCACCGTTGATGTGTTTGAGCGTTATGTCGCCATGCACATACAGCGGGCCATCTGCCACGATGTTAATGTTATTTTCGTCGGGAGTTGGTTCTGCATCACCGCCATCTTTGCGGATAAAGTGTAACGCTCCGGTAGGGCAGCGCTGGACGACTTTTGCCACTTCGTCCGCTGTCGCCTGATCGGGCTGAATCCAGGGGCGTTTGTTCACGTCAAAGACGGCGGGCAGTCCCTTGACGCATTCGCGGGCGTGGATACAGCGCTTGAGATCGTAGGTGACAGCGACATCGTCGCTGGTATAAGTACGGATTTTGCGTTCTGCCATGTGGCATACTCCGGTTTGTACTATGCGATATGGCGATTAGAACGCAAACAAGACCCTATCGCCAACACTCAAATCACCCCACATCTATTCTGGTAGCAGGCGATAAATCACGCCCTCATCCCCGCCGACGGTGGTGAAATACAGGCCGCCTTCGGGACCGAGGGCGATGTCGATACGGCAGGTGGCGTCACCAATGTCGAGCGCTTGCGTTTCGATGATTTGCGTGCGGGATTCATCGAGTATGGCGCGGACGATCTGCGCTTCGTTCCATGTACAGAAGAAGATGTCGCCCTGCCAGTCGGGGATTGCTTCATGGTCATAGACGAGAATGCCGGTGGGGGCGATGGTCGGTTCCCAGGTTAGCAGTGGTGGTAGATAGGTCATGGGGTCAGAATCTGGCGAGGTTGCCCCACATTCGTAGTTTGCGCCTGCGCCATACTGGAATCCGGGCAGAATCAGATTGATTTCGTCGTCACAGTGCTGACCGTTTTCGGTAGCGTAGATGCGACGGCTACCTGGGTCAAAGGCGAAATCAAACGAATTGCGCAGCCCGTAGGCGTAGATTGTGCTATCCGTGATGGGGTTATCGGCTGGCGTGGTGAGTCCACCATCGGTGACTTCAAAGCGGTGGATTGCGCCCTGTGGCGTGGTCAAATCCTGCGAGTGGGCGGCGATTTCGTTATCCCCGATACTGTAGTACAGGTAGCCGTCCTCATCAAAATGCAGGTTACCACCGTGATGGATGAGGGCGTTATTCGTCAGTGGGGTGGCGAACATGACTTCGGCGTCTGTGCCGACGTTATCGGTTTCGGTGAAGCGGATGATACGGTTTTCCGGTAGATCGCGGGCGGTGGGGGCGCTGATGTGCGCTACCCAGATGTGCCCGTTTTCGGCGTAGTCCGGGTCAAAGGCGATGCCGAACATGCCGCGCTCGGCGACTCCGCTGGTATCGAGGGTGATGACCGGATCGGGCAGGCGCTCACCATCTACTGTGATGACGCGCACATTGCCCGTGTTCTTCTCGGTGTAGAACAGGCGACCATCCGGTGCGAAGGCGAGCGCGACCGGGTAGTTGGCGTTGCTCACGCGCTGGACGGTGTAGGCTACATCGCCCTGTGTGCGGATGATGGGGCTGTCATCCTGCGCGGAAAGGGTCAAGCCGATGACGAAAATCAGTAAAACTATCGTGGGGAATAATCGATACATCACATCAATGCCTTCTGTCATCCAAAACAGAGGCATTATACCGGGTGCGGATTGGCGGGTGTCCAGCCTGTATCCGGCAGGGGAGTGCAGCAGTTTTTGCAGCGGCACAACAATTTTTTTGTGCAGCAAGTTTTGCAGTGGGTCAATTACAGATTCAGCGTAGCACAGATGGGCGGGTAAAGGTGGGCGGTAGGATTAGAGAAGGGGCATGTAGACCCCCTCTAAATCTCCCCCGTAGACGAGGGAGACTTATACTCTAC
>DAOTXA010000139.1:0-8329 GCA_034435595.1 Anaerolineae bacterium
CCAGCCACAACGCTGACTTTTGCACACGCCGTCCTGCATCCACTGACGCCGTGAGACGTTGCATCAGCGCCGCATCTCCCAGCCGTGATAACGCATTCATGCGCACCCGCATCCGCCATACGAAGAAGCCGACAAACGCCGGGACCAACAGCAACAGCAATAGCACGCCAGAGTCGTTAAACATGCCCGCCCTTTCTCATGGAATGCTCTGAAACACAGTGCGACGCAGCACACGCTCAACGATTAGCAGCGTCAACGCACCCCACAAAAACATCCATGCACGCTCTTGCCAGCGAACGATTGTCTGCAAACGGATCGTAGATCGTTCCAGCCGGTCAATCTGTGCAAACACGCCTTGCAAATCCTCTAAATCCGCGACGTTGTAGTACACTCCCCCACCAACCGAAGCCACATCTTGCAGTAGCTCCTCATTTAGATCACTCTCGACAAGCAGCGGTTCTTCGCCCTCCACAGGCACAGAAATAATCCCTCGCTGACCCATGCCGATCGTATATATACGAATGTCAAACGCTGCCGCTGCTTCTGCCGCCACCACCGGATCAAGCGAGGTATTGTTATCGCCATCCGTCAACAAGACGATGACCCGGCTTGCTGCCTCGCTCGTGCGCAGCATATTCGCTGCCGAAGCCACACCCAGACCAATTGCTGTTGCCCCCCCATCCACTTCAGGAATTTCCGATGCCAGCCGCACCTCATTCAATAACAAACGCAACACATCATAGTCAAGCGTCAACGGCGCTTGATGATAAGCATTTAGCGCAAACGCCACCAAACCGATGCGGTCAAACTCGCGCCCGTTGATAAACGCCTCCATCACCGTTTTCGCCGCCTCAAGACGATTTTCCGGCTCAAAATCAGGGCTTGCCATGCTATCAGATATGTCAAACGACAGCACAATATCAATCCCCTGACCGCGCAGTACCTCGCGTGCATTACCCATCTGTGGACGCGCCAGCGAGATCACCAGCAGCATCCACGCCAGACCGCGTAGCACATCCGGCAGCCAATGTAAACGCAGTCGCCAGCTTGAAGCACTGCCATTTACCAGACGCGTATCCGAATAACGTAGCGTCGCCGGTTGCGGTAATTGTCGACGCAGACGAGGCCAGGCGTAAACGACAAAGGGGATGATCAGCAACGACAGAAACAGGGGAGATGCGAAACGAAATTCCATTATGCCGCCGCCACATCCCACAAAGCATCCAGCGCATTATCAACTTCTTTGACACAGCGCTGCACCAGGCGTAACATACGTATCTCGTCCCCCTCAGCGACAACCTGTCCTGCAAACTTCACCGCGTCAGCATATTCCAGAATAGTGATCATATTGTTACGGAGATCGTCAGATAATCGTTCGTGCACTGCCAGTGTCGGCGCAAGTTCGCTCGTTGTTAACTCCGTCGCATCAATGTCAAGTCGCTCGCGGATATATATGCGCAGAATGTCCGCTGCCTGTATAACAACCGCTTGAGCGCCTGCCCCGTTACTCGCAAGTACTTGTAGCGCAATAATAGCTTTTTCGGTCGCGCTGACTGTAACGACCACAACCGGACGAGATTCCCGCCAGCGACGGTATGCCCACCATATACCACCGGCAGCGGTCAAAACAGCCAGTATAATCAACAAAACCATCAGTGGTGACAGATAAAATAGCCCGATTTGTCCCTTCAGCGGGCGCAGCACTAAATCAGTGGAATCCAGCACGCTCGGTGCGGTGAAGAAAATCGTCGTAAATGGCGCGGAATACGTTTCATCGACACCCGGCAGACGATACTGTACGAAGGTTTCCGGCGTTTCGTAATCGCCCGGTTCCCAGATAATCACCTTTAGCCGTTGCCGTAAGCGTTGACCATCCGCCACTTCTCCGGTGACTTCAAGATCATCCGCTTCAATGACAGCAAACTCCCCCCATTGTTCGCCGGGTTCGGGCCATGTGACCAGCACCGCACCTGGCGGCAAATCTGCCAGTAATTCGAGCGATACTGGTTCACCGATCAAAGGCGTCAATGTATCGGCGCGAAACTGCGCACGCACCGTCCCCGCCAGAATTGCTTCTGGCGTAGTATCCTGCGCCGCAATTGTAAATGCGGCGGCAAACCAAACCACCGGTATGACTATACGCAAAACAAGCTGTCTCATCGGGCAATTCGACGTGCTCGCCGGCGGAAAAATTCGGTCAGCGCCAGGACATAATCGCCCGAAGTGGAAATGTCGATACGATCTGCACCTGCTTTACGCAAATTGCTGTCGCGTATTTCCGCGAACTGTAGAACACGCTGCTGCACCCGCTGACGCCATGCCATATCTGATGTATCCACTAGCGCCGTTTCTCCAGTTTCCGCATCACTCAGCCGAATCAACCCGACACCGGGCAGCACATCCTCAAGTGGATCGCTCAATACCGCTGCGATCATGTCGTGCCGGCGACTCGTCACCAGCAAATCGGACATATATGACTTGCTCAATGCCAGAAAGTCTGACAGGAAGAACACAATTGCCCGCTGCTTGAGCAGGCGATTCACCGCCTTTAGCCCAGCACCGATATCAGTTTGCTTGCCCTGTGGATTCGCCGCCAGCACATCACGAATTACATGCAACACATGGTTGCGTCCTTTGCGTGGCGCGATAAAGTGTTCCGGCCCATCAGTAAACACCAGCAGACCTACCCGGTCATTATTGGCAATCGCCGCATACGCCATGACCGCGCCCAATTCGGCGGCTAACTCGCGCTTCTGACGATTGACTGTCCCGAATTCAAGCGAGGCACTGCCATCCAGCACAATCATCAGTGTGAGTTCGCGTTCTTCGGTATACTGTTTGACGAAGGCTTCATCCGCACGCGCAGTTACATTCCAGTCAATATCGCGCACATCGTCGCCCGGTTGGTACGGTCGCACCGCATCGAACGCCATCCCTCGCCCCTTGAAAACCGAGTGATACGCCCCTGCAAACGACTCATTGACCAGTCGCCGGGTTCGCAGGTCAATGCGCCGGATGCGTGCCAGCGTCTCCGGGTCAATACTCACGGAACCGCCACCTTGTTTAACAGTTGACCAACAATCTGCGCCGATGTAACATCCTCAGCTTCCGCCTCAAACGTCACCGCAATACGATGTCGCAGTACATCGGGCGCTATCTGCTTGATATCATCCGGCGTCACGAACCCGCGACCATTTAAAAACGCATGGGAACGTCCCGCCTTAATCAAAAACAGGGTCGCACGCGGAGAAGCCCCTACCTCAATGAGTGGTACCAGCGCATTCAACCCGGCAGCTAGCGGATCACGGGTCGCCATCACCAGATCAAGCACATAATCCTTGATTTTTTCGTCTACATAAACCGACTCGACCACTTGCCGCGCACGATGCAGGTGTTCCGCACCGATGACGGGTTGTGGCATTGACGGAGTTTCATCAATCACCATACGGTCGATAATGGCCCGCTCCTCATCACGTGACGGATAATCAACCACCACCTTGAGCATGAAGCGGTCGAGTTGCGCCTCCGGCAGGGGATACGTCCCCTCTTGCTCAATCGGATTCTGAGTTGCCAGCACCATGAACGGATTCGCCAGCGGGTGCGTTTCCTCACCCAGCGTGACCTGTCGTTCTTCCATCGCTTCCAGCAGCGCGGATTGCACTTTTGCCGGGGCGCGGTTGATTTCATCTGCCAACACGAAATTGGTGAAAATCGGTCCCTTACGCGGCGCGAATTCCCCGGTGCGCGGATTATAAATCTGCGTGCCGATCAAATCCGCCGGGAGCAAATCGGGCGTAAACTGCACGCGCTGAAACTCGGCGTTAATCGTCGCCGCCAGTGTGCGAACCGCCAGCGTTTTCGCCAGACCAGGTAACCCTTCAATCAACACATGCCCATCGGATAGCAGCGCCACCAACAAACGATTCACCATCTGCTGCTGACCGACAACGACCTTTCCGACCGCCTCTGCAACAGCGCGAATCGGCCTTGCTTCTTGCTGGATTTGCTCTCTGTTTTGCTGGCGCAAACTCATATGTCTCCGGTCTTGATTGGTAACGTCAATTTCTCAGGCCAGTATGTGACAAATAAGGCAATCCATGCAACCTAAAACAACCGGCATAGATTGACCGCGTTCTCTGTCCCGCAGGTTTGCAGCAAATTCAGCACCAGCAGTATCGCACCACCACACCCAAACATAGCGAAGATCAGCACGATGCAGCCGCAACACCCCTCGAATCCGCCACCAAATATGCCCCCGAACAAATCAACAAAGATACTCAGTGTGTCGAAAACAAGATCGACCAATTGCAACACGAATAACAATATGATACCGATGACGCATAACAGTCCACACCCGCATATAACCAACAGCGGTGAGGCCCCACCAAGCAGTTCAGTCAGCGCATCGGGCGACATGGCTATTCGCAGGCCCCCATTATTGTGGAAGACAACTCCCACACAGATTCTGTATCCCCGCGTGTGTAACAGTCACAAAAAGTCGCCGGTTCGCCTTCACCCTGCCACAAAACAAATCGGACGTTCGTCTGCACGCAAAGATTGGTATCCGTCGAGGTAGGCACCGACGTATTTGTGATACCAAATCCGCGATAGTCTGTTTCCATCACCAAACGCACCTGCAACAATGGATGCTCTTGCGGGTCCGGTACATCGTCAAAGCGCTGAATCGTGATATCGCCCTGCACTGCCAGCACAAACATAAAAATCGGCAGCAGCAAAATCAGGAACCAACCCGCGACCAGCACCCCACATCCTAATCGCCGCAAAGGTGAGCGCTTGCGCGGTTCGACTTCTTTCACCACATAGTCAATTTGCTGATAACGTTCCGTCTCGTTGGACGGCGTTTCATCGCTCACAATGTTGACCCGTTCTGGTTAAATCTCATTTGAATTGCGTCGTTTTCATCGTAGCTCACATGCACGAATAGCGGCGCATCTGCATCGCCCATTGCCAGCACACGCGGCAGAATATGCGGAATATCTTCGACCAGATCGTAGTCCAGCACCGCTTCACGCGGAATCCAATGCAGCGTGCCCTCGCGCTCGTCAGCGACTGCCTCGCGGGAATCGCTCCACGCCGTAAACACGAACAGCACAATACCCGTTTCCTGCCCCGCGTCGATGTTGTAGACAGCACGCAGCCGCACATCACGCACATCCAGCCCGGTTTCCTCGCGGATTTCGCGGATCGCGCCCGTTAGCGGTTCCTCGTTGCGTTCGATGTGTCCGCCGACGCCGTTATACTGATTCGGGAACACGCGGCGCGTCGGTGCGCGTTTCATCAACAGCACGTCGTCACCGTTTAATACAAAACATAGCGTGCGCGGGATCGTCAGCCAGCGGCCTTTCGTCGCGTCCGCGCCCTGTTGATTAGCGCCCAAGGAATTCACCTTTCATTAGTTCATCATCAAACTTTACCGCCCCCGGCATTGATGAGCAAGGGCCTTCATGCTAGTCTAACGCGCAATCGAACCCACCATTCACCGTGAGACACAACCATGCCCCAGACTGTCGAAGAAGCCATCGCCGCCGCTCAATTCATCAGCGACGGCGAAGCATACGCACTCATCAAATTGCCTGTCAATGCCATCATCCCTGCTGCCGGAATTATTGCCCAGATGAACACTCCATTCAGCACGCTCATTCTCGATAAAGACGAAATCACACTCATTGTCATCGTGGATGCCGTCGCAGATTTTGAAAATCGCCTGCGCGACAGCATCGTTTACGAGACGCGCTTTCGCCTCATCACCATTGACGTACAACTCGACCCGCAAATGGTCGGTTTCATGGCAGCCATTAGCGCCGCCTTAAAAGACGCCGGAGTCAGCATCATGACCTATGCCGCTTACAGCCGCGACCATCTCTTCGTCCCGGTGGATCAATTCGACACCGCCATGACCACCCTCGAAGCGTTAAAAAGCTGAAATCAAGACACACAAAATCAGAATCGGAGTATAATCAATTCATGGATATTCAATTTTTCGACAATGGCGACCTCGTCCCCAAGCCACGTGACGAGATCAAGATCGAATCCCTCAACGCGACCCCCTACCCGGATCGTTTTCGCGTCTTTCTCGAAATCAAGGTCACGCCCTTTCAAGAGCGCCCGAATCTACTCGTCACCGTCCACGATGAGGACGATAAGCTCGTTGGCGAACTGAACATCATCGAAACCATGCACGCCAACATGGAATTCACGCTGCATATTCGCGGCAAAGAAGACCCGGCAGGCGCGTATTCTGTCACTGCCGAATTGTTCTATGATACTCGTGACCCGGCGCAGGATTCAGTAATCGCTGCATTCACTGTGCCGCAAGCCGACTCACAAAACGAGGAGTAAGCCCGGTGAAACCGCTGTGGCTCAGTCGGAAGCAGGTCGGAGCGATCATCGCCCATGCACGGCAAGACGCACCACATGAGGCGTGCGGGATCATCGCCGGACGCGACAATCGCGCTGCAAAGGTAATTCCGGTAGACAACGTCGCCGCCAATCCGCAGACGACCTACGTCATGGACCCGGTGGCACTGGCATATCATCTGCCACAAATCGACCGCTATGGCCTGACACTCATCGGCCTGTATCATAGTCACCCGGCAGGCGATCCGATCCCCTCGCAGACCGACATCCGCAAAGCGACTTATCAGCGAACGCCCTATGTCATCGTCGGGTTGAAGGGGCAACAGCCGGAACTCGCCGCGTGGACCTTCAACGGCCCACGCGTGCAGCACGTTGAACTGCATATTGGTGACAATCCACCGCCACATGTGGATGAACCGCTGTCAAAAGCACAGCACATCGCCATCGGCATCAGCGCTGTGATCGCGTTTTTCGCCCTGATCACCATCGCCTTGAGCCTGTTACCGCCCGCGCCGCCGGTTCCATAGCGGCCTATATCTGTCTGGAGACTCGTTTATGCTGCTTACATTGTTCGCTGTCGCCGTTCTCGGAATTCTGGTCGGGGGGATTGTGAACGCCCTCGCCGACGATCTCCCACTCCGCCGTGATCTGCGCCTGCCGCGCTATGTACCAGAGGCGAAAAAGGCCGCCATTCACTTCATCCCCTATGAGGAGGATGAAAAAGCAGACGAGGACGCAGAAATACAAACGGCGACCAACGACAACGAGCAACCAGACGAAGCACAGGTAGAACCCCAACCAGAAAAACCACCGCACCCGTTCCCCATCCTCGCAGGTATGGGCGCACAGGAAATGGTCGATTACATCCAGAGCGACGACGAACCCCGACCGCCTATCGCGTGGTTGGGCATCACCGCGTTTTTGTTCGGCAAACGCACATCGCCCAACGGTGTCACACTCAACTGGCGTTACCCTATCACAGAAATCTTCACCGCATTTATGATGGTTCTCGCCGTCGCTGCCACATGGAACATTGAGGATTTACCCGCTGCACAGTTGGTGTTCTACCTGATTTACATGGCGATTTTTTCTCTCATTACTGTCATTGACATCGAACACAAGCTGATTCTATTCGTGGTAATTATCCCCTCTGTGCTGATCGCCCTCTTTGACGCCGCCTTCCTCAACTATGATCCGGTACTACGCGATGCCCTCATTGGCGGGGCATTCGGCTTTTCCGTGTTCTTCCTCATGTACAACGGGGGATACCTTTTCACATACATCATGGGCATCCTGCGTGGATCGCCAATTAATGAAGTCGCATTCGGCTACGGGGATGTGATGCTCGCCACCGTCAGCGGGTTAATCCTCGGATGGCGAGCGCTCATTTTTGCCATGTTCATCACAGTGTTTCTGGGGGCATTTGGGGCATTTCTGTATCTGGCAACGCGCAGCATCGGCGGCGGAAAATATAGCGCCTATACTGCCTTACCCTATGGTCCCTACATTATCGCCGGGACCACGATCATGCTCTTATTTAGCGCGGAAGTCGCCGGAGCGTTCTAGATATCTTTCGACTCGCGCTCGATGATGCCGCCACCGAGACACACATCGCCGTCGTAGATGACTGCGCCCTGTCCCGGCGTGATGTCGCGCAGCGGATCCTCAAATTCGATCTGCACGCAGTCCTCGTCAATGGGCGTAATCGTCGCCGGAACCGGACTCGCCTTATAACGAATTTTCACCTCGGCATCAAACGCCTCTTTCGGCGCGTGACCACTCACCCAGTTGACACGCTTCGCCGTCAATCTATCCGTCCCCAACTGTTCACGCGTACCTACGACCAGTGCATTATGATACGGATTCGTCGCCAGCACGTACAGCGGTTCCGCATAGGTGACGCCCAATCCCTTGCGCTGCCCAATCGTGTAATTCGCCAGCCCGCCGTGTT
>DAOTXA010000140.1:0-6029 GCA_034435595.1 Anaerolineae bacterium
ATTGTCATGCAAGACGTAACACCGTACAAAGAGATGGACCAGCTAAAAAGCGAGTTAATCGCCACCGTCTCCCACGACCTCAAGCAACCACTCAGCGTCATGCAAGGCTATCTGGAACTGCTGGATATGCGCAACCAGTTTGACGACCCGTCACATGACTTCATGGTGCGCATTGACCGCTCGATTCATAACATGCGCGATTTGATCGACGATTTGCTCGACCTGGCCCGCATTGAATCGGGCATTGACCTGAAGCTCGAATTGATTCCACTCAAGTCATTGCTGCTGGATACTATCGAGAACAATCGACCATCGGCAATCGCCAAACAGATGACCGTCCTCGACAACATCCCCGATCACATGGGTCCCGTCCCCGGAGAGCGGGCACGCCTGCTGCAAATCTTCAACAACCTGATCGGCAACGCCATCAAATACACGCAACCTGAAGGCGAAGTACAGGTCAATGTCGAACTGCGCGGACAATCGGTGCGTGTCGCCATCAGTGATAACGGACCGGGCATCGGTGCAGAAGATCAAGCACATATCTTCGAGCGCTTTTATCGCGTTCGCCGCCCGGAAAACGAAGGGGTAGACGGGACCGGGTTGGGCCTTGCCATCGTAAAATCGCTGGTTGAAGCGCATCGTGGGACTATCCGGCTAGAAAGCGAACTTGGCAAGGGAACGACCTTCTACGTCACACTACCCGTAGAACAATCCAACGCAGAGTCGTTACCTGCGGGCGAAACCAGCCCCGACCATACCGAAGAGGGTTAGACTGCATCCTGTATCCCACTTCGGACTGAACTATACTGAACTGAATTGAAATGAAACAAAACGGGCGCACCTATCCGGTACGCCCGTCTTGCTTACAGTGTGCGTTTTTGCGCCTAAACCGTATCGTCGGCGTCGGGTTCTTCCGGTTGTACGTCTGGATGCCCTTGCGGGTCCTCTTCCAGCGTATCCAGCGCCGTATCCGCGCTGGTGACCGGATTGTCGTTACCGTTGCCGTGTTCACCGCCCTGCGTCTCTTGAATGCGCAGCCGCTCGTGAAGTTCTGCCTGCTTGTCGATAGCTACTGGAACCGGGCGCACCGTCAGCAACTTCTCAACCAATTCACCGCTAATATCGATGATGCCAAGGTCCTGCAATGTCCAGATGGTCGTCACGCGCCCGCTCAAGTTGGGCCACTGGTCTTTCGCCCACTGGTAACGCTTGCGCACGAACTGCCAGACTTCTTCTGGCTGGTGCGTCCACTGGTAGCTCTGGAACTCGATCCAAACGGTATCCAGCCGTGTCCGTGGGAACAATACCTTAAGCATTTCGCGTTGCACTGCTTCAATATCACGATTATCGCTTACCCAATTGTGGCAGTATTTGTTCACAAAAGTGAAGATGCCATAGTGAGAGAAGTGCTCGACGGTCGCCATGATCTCATTTTCCTTGCCGCACGCCTCCCAATACGCTTCTTCGAGGCGCAGGCTTGGCTCTTCAAAGCGTTCGCCGTGATAGTGCGCCTCGCGGGTTTCTTCCCACGTAATGGGCAATATGTCATGCGTATACGAAATCAACTGGCGAAGGCTTTCCGGTTCCACGTTGAACTTAACCATCGCCCCATTCTCAATGAGGTGATCGACCAGTTCAGCAATTCCATGCTGGCGGGCTTCGTCAATAGCGCGATCGTCACCACTTGCATACAGGCGTGCGCGTCCAGGTAATTGCGAGGCGATCCGTTCCTCTTCAGTGACCGCGAAAATTGCCCGCAAGCCCCCCCGCGACACGAACAACTGAAACAGCGTCAAAATGGTGGCAATAATGATAATTGGCGGCAGCGCTTCTGTCTTCTGCGTGACGAGGACGATACCCATAATGTAGCTGGCAACCATGCCCCGGAAACCGGCGAAGCGCAGGGTTTTCGCCTCATTAGAACCGGGCTGAATCCCACGACTGAGCAGCACGTCGTTGCGGACGTAAAACACGGTCGTGCTGGTAATCATAAATGCGCTGACGAATCCAAAGGCATAAAACGATTCTACCAGCGTGACCGAGGGAACCAGCGGCACCACAATCGCCGCTGCCAGCCAGATAACGACAATGCCGACACGATCATCTTCAAAGGCCCGTGGCAGACGCCCCAGACGCGCCGCATTCGCCGCAACTGCCGCACCGCCTACATATCCGCCGCCCTGCGCCAGCAGCAGAATTACCGCCAGCAACACACCGGAAATCGCCAGCATCGACGATCCACTGCCGAACACAATTTCATACAGGATGAGCAGCGTACTATAGCCTTCGGTTGCCGGGATGCTCCACGCCTGCGCTGCGAACAACTGCAACACACCCGTACCAATCAGGAACACAGCGGCGATCAGCAGCGCGGTATTGATAACCTTCCACTTGGGGCGTGCCGCGTGCTTACCGCTGGCTGGGATCACTTCATAGCCGGAAAAACCGAGCATCGCCGAACTCATTGAGCGCAAGAAGAATTGGAAGAACAGCGCGACCGTCAGCGGCTCGGCATTTTCTGCGACCTGTGTCACATGCCCCACAACGCCACTTTCTTCAAGTCCCGCTACAATGCCAGGAACCAGGGAAGCGAGGTCTGGCTGTGTTAACGCGGTGATGGCGACATAGTTCAGTGCGAACAGCGTAAACACTGTAAACGCGCCGCCGCCAAGCATGAACAGCGGAACCGCCCTCTGCGGGCCAGCTATGACCAGCACCGCCATAATGAAGAACGCGTAGATTTCTGCGACATACAGGCGAACAGGCGCAAGTTCGGGCAAAAACAAGAGAGTCGCGTCAGTCGCCGCAATACTGCTGATGACAATCGTCAGGATCGCATCGATGAAGAACATACTCGTCCCCACCCATGACAGTGACCGCATTCTAGCCGGACCAATCGCTTCAACGAGTGGACCACTGCCCCCCGCGTTCGGCTTGAGATAAGCACCCGCTTTATACGCCGGGACGATGCCGAAAAACAGCATGATCGACAGCACCGCAAACGCGGCGATGGCGATGTCGTGATAACCGTGTGCGCCTTCAATCGCCAATAAAGTCTGATAAGCCGCAACACTAAACGCATCTGACGCAATTTCGAAGATCAAGGCGAACACGCCCAGCCCGCTCCCGCCCAACAGCAGCCCTTCCGCCATCAGGCGAGGCAGCTTGCGGTCAGCGGTCCGGCGTTCTTCCGCGTTGATATACCCTTTTAAAATGAACATCGGTGGTTTCCGCTTTGATAAGTAGACTCAAGAGAACCGAAATCGGCACCAACATTGTTGACGCCGCGTAAGCATGATACATCCAAATTGTATGAGTGGAAAGTTAAATTAATCTGGTTCATTCGCATGGACCTACCCGACAATTGGCGCGAGAGTTGCGATTGTGTTACAACGAAATTGCCAATTATTGTGAGGATTCATTATGCCAGACCTTGACTCACACGCGAAAAATCGTGTCTCCTGGAACGCGGCGACACGCCAGCACAACTCGCATAAGGGCGACCAAGCCGCCTTTCTGCGCGATGGCGGTACGACCCTGTTCCCCGAAGAAATAGAATTACTGGGCGATATTCGCGGCAAAACGCTCGTGCATCTGCAATGCAACAGCGGGCAGGATACACTCAGCATTGCCAATCACCTCGGCGCGGATGTAACGGGCGTAGACATCAGCGATGAGGCCGTCACGTTCGCTCAACAGCTATCTGCGGATAGTGAAATACCCGGTCAATTTGTGCGTGCCGATGTATTTGACTGGTTCGCGCAGAACAGCACGCAGTATGATATTTTGTTCTCGTCATACGGGGCCATCGGCTGGTTAAGCGACCTCGTCTCATGGGGTGCGGGCGTTGCCGCCGCGCTCAAACCAGGCGGGCGCTTTGTGCTGGTGGAGTTTCACCCGGCACTGGGCATGGTAGATTATGACGATCCGACACGCATCATCTACGATTATGGTGGCGGCAAACGTGAGGAATTCGACGATGGCGTCGGCGATTATGTCGCCATGTCCGGCAGCGGGTTGACGCAAGACGGCAGCGACGCCAGCACCCGGCAAGCATGGATCAACTCGAATCCATCAGTCGAATTCATGTGGGGCATCGGTGACGTGACGATGGCATTGACGAATGCCGGACTTCGCCTTACCCGTGTACAGGAGTATATGTATTCCAACGGCTACCGCCCACTGAAAAACATGCGCGAGGAACCGGGACGCCGCATGTACATGCCCGACGATCTGCCACGTCTACCCTTGATGTTCAGCATCGTCGCAGAGAAACCAGATGTTTGAATTTACTCCCAGACAGGGTGCTGTTGTTGGACAGCGACGGCGTCTGTTATTGTGGGGATTTGCGACACTGTTCGTGCTGGGGCAGCTAGTCTATTGGGCAATACCGCCAGTACGTTACATCCTCAACCTCCAAGATGCTGACACGGTGTATGAACGCATCCTGCTCTCAATTGCTCCCCCTACTCCCCACAACCTCCGCTATCATCCTCACTTCTATGCCCCGGAGCGTGACGCTCTCGAAACCGCATTGACGCCAGCGATCGAAAACGAGCAGGTCGCCGTCATCGTGGTGGACAATCGCCCCCACGACACAGCGACCGATCTGCGCCAATCACGTGAGCGAATTATCCGGCTGGCTCCGTTGTTCGCATACCCGCACATGCGCGAGATTTGCTTTCTCCCGGCGAGCGAGAATCAGCCCGCGTGCGAACCCTTCGGTAATGCTCTCATCATCACCTGGAATGTGGAAAATCTGCCGGACCGGACCTGTGATCTCGTTGGCGAGAGGTTTTATAGATGCCGTTGATTCCGATCTTCTTAATATGGTTTTCCGGGTGGGCAGTTTACCGGCTGCTGCGTGGTACAAACGCGCAGTTAGATGTAGCGGGCTTCTGCTCTGCATGGCTGCTGGGCGGGGGCATCGTCTTTGCTGTGTATTACGTGCACATGATGTTCCTGCAAGCCAACCCGTCGCCGCTGATATTTGCGGTCACAGCAATCGCAGGCGCGGCGCTGATGGCAATCGACCGCAAGCGGCTGTCTCTGCTTGTTGATTTGCGCGAAACACTCTCAACTGAGCGCCTCGCCGGGGGATTACTCGTCCTCATGCTCACAATCATGCTGGGGATCGCGGCATTTTCCGGCTTTAACAATGATCCAATGCGTCTATGGATGGGACGGGGCTTCGTCTATACTGCAACGCCGGACTATACGTTTCACCTTGATCGGGGCGACCTGCCGACCATTGAACACAACGTCTACCCACCGTTGATAATTCACCTTTACCAGTGGCAGCAAGTCTTTACAGACCGCGACAATACATTGGGGATGAAGCTGCCGGTCTTATTGTATTTTCCGGCAATGCTTGGTTTCGTCTACGCATTCCTCAAACGCGCCAGCTTAACCCGTCCTCTGCGCTGGACAACACTATTCGCCACCCTACCCATCTATTGGAGCGACGCACCTTACGGAGCCGCCGACATCACAACTGCGGCCTTTCTAATCGGTGTGGTCTGGTGGCTGTGGTCGTATCTCGAACATGGGGACCATGAACAGCTATGGATGGCGGGTATCTTCGCAGGATTGCTGACTGTCGTAAAGCAGGAAGGCGTCATCCTTGTCGGTTGCGTCTTCGTTGCACTGATCTACGTCGCCCTGCGCGACTCGACGGTCCGCCCGCGTGTGAGATTCGCGGTCGTCAGCGTGCTTATGGGCGGTGTGATCGGCTTTGCAAGCTGGTATCCGCTTGCGTTCTCTTACCCCGGCAACCCGTCGGATTTTTCGCTCAATGCTTTTGACATTGCACTCCTGCCAGAAATCGCACTTGCTATCGTGCGTGTGCTCGGCGAACCGTGGCAGGCCCCCGGTGTATGGCTGGCGTATGCCGTGTTGATGGTTATGCCACTCTATCGTGCGCACCCCGGACATCTGGCCCCGTTTACGTTCATGCCTTGTTTTTACCTCAGCGGCATGGCTGCCGTCTATCTATTTAGCGTGTGGAGTGGTGGACCGGTCAACCA
>DAOTXA010000141.1:0-13109 GCA_034435595.1 Anaerolineae bacterium
CCGGGGAGCACGAAACTAGCGTGCGACGGCAGCCGATTTACCGGATCGCCCGTCACAACCGCTGACGGAATCCGCGCCGTGATCATCTGGATTAAGCGATCTCGCATGGAGCGATAGTGTGATAGATGCATGTCGAGTTCGGCATAGGCCAATTCTAGCGCTTTCGCCATGCCGACGATAAACGCCGTGTTATGCGTCCCTGCCCGCCGTGCCGATTCATGACTACCGCCCGTTTGATTCGGTGCCAGGTCAATCTTTTCACGCACATATAACGCGCCAACACCCTTCGGCCCGTAAAACTTATGCGCCGAAACACTCAGCATGTCCACGCCAAGCGCCTGTACGTCCACCGTCAACTGTCCCGCCGCCTGCACCGCGTCTGTATGAAGCAGAACGCCATGTCCATGTGCGATTTCCGCCAGTTCCGGCAGCGGATTAATCGTCCCAACCTCGTTATTCGCATAGATAATGCTGGCTACAGTCGTGTTCCCCGGCAGAATCGCTTCGGCAAACGTCCTGGCATCAACAGCACCATATTGGTCAACGGGTAAAACCACTTGCTCAAACTCCATCATATGTTCTAATTGGATGCAAGTCTGCGTTACCGCACTATGTTCAACTGGTGTCGTAATCACATGTTTACCCTCGCCACGACTGCGCCGCAGCCACGCCGCACCCCGAATCGCCAGATTGTCGCTTTCCGAGCCGCCGCTGGTAAATATGATTTCACTTGGCTGGCAGTTAAAAATCCCCGCCATGACCTCACGTGCGTCTTCAATTGCCTTCTCTGATGCCCTGCCCCAACGATGCGAAGACGAGCTATTGCCATACACATCCGTGAAATAGGGCAGCATCGCCTCTACCACACGTGGATCAACAGGCGTAGATGCAGAATGATCGAGATAAACTTCTCGGCGGTTCGTCATAGGAAATGCCTTCTCAATGTCACCACTTTGTCGATTAAGTATAGTTTTTGCCAGCAAAATTTCTACAGTTGATCTTGTATAGAGTATTGTTAAATTCCAGTGATGGAACTCCCCACAATATCCATTATAATGAACGGCGAATGAGAGCCTAAAATGTTCTCAACAGCAATGTTATCGAATCTACTCTCGGAGGCAGAATATGTCGATTATCGAGGCAGTACATGCACGTGAAATCCTTGACTCTCGTGGTAACCCAACCGTTGAGGTCGATGTCACATTGACTGACGGCGCATTCGGACGCGCCATTGTGCCCAGTGGAGCATCCACTGGCGAGCACGAAGCACTCGAAATGCGCGACGGTGACAAGAAACGCTATCTCGGCAAGGGCGTCCTCAATGCCGTAGCATCCGTCAACGAAACAATCGCGCCAGAAATCAGCGGGATGGATGCAACTGAGCAAAAGCTTATCGACGAAACAATGATCGAACTGGACGGCACACCCACCAAGAGCAAGCTCGGTGCAAACGCGATTCTCGGCGTATCGATGGCCGTCGCCCACGCTGCTGCCGACAGCGTCGAACTACCACTATATGCCTACCTCGGCGGCATTCACGGTCATGTCCTGCCCGTTCCTATGATGAACATCATGAACGGGGGTAAGCACGCCGCAGGCAGCACCGACTTCCAGGAATTCATGGTCATGCCGGTGGGCGCACCTACCTTTTCGGAGGCAGTGCGCTGGGGGGCAGAAATCTACCACAACCTCAAGAAAGTCATCCACGATAAGGGGCACAGCACCAGCGTCGGTGACGAAGGCGGTTTCGCGCCCAGCCTCGGCAGCAATCAGGCCGCACTCGATGTCATCATGGAAGCGATCGACAAAGCGGGCTACAAAGCGGGCGAACAGATCATGATCGCCCTTGACCCGGCGACTTCCGAAATCTATGAGGACGGAGTCTACAACCTCGAAATCGAAGGCAAGAAGTTAACCGGCGAAGAAATGGTCGATTTCTGGGCCGACTGGTGCGACCGCTATCCAATCATCTCGATTGAAGATGGCCTTGAAGAAAACGACTGGGAAAACTGGACCAGGCTTGTCGCCAAAATCGGTGACCGTGTACAGATCGTCGGCGACGACCTGCTCGTAACCAACACCGAGCGCGTCGAACGCGCCATTCGTGAGAAGGCAGCCAACTCGCTGCTGTTCAAGGTCAACCAGATCGGCAGCCTGACCGAAGCCTTCGCCGCCGCACAGATGAGCCAGCGTCACGGCATGACTGTCGTCACCAGCCACCGCAGCGGCGAAAGCGAAGATAACACCATTGCCGACATCGCCGTCGCCATGAACGCGGGGCAGATCAAAACCGGCGCGCCTGCCCGCAGCGACCGCATCGCCAAATACAACCAGCTTCTCCGCATTGAGGAAATGCTGGGCGATGCAGCCGTTTATCCGGGTCTGAAGGCCTTCACTAACCTGAACAAAGACGTATAAACGCACAAACATCACATGGGGGCGATCAATCGCCCCCATACTTTTTACAGACTTACTCATCAAAACAACTTTGCGTCATGGCAAGGTAGCGGTAAAGTCTATGCGATTTGCAAGATAGCACTACACAGCAGAAAGGATGGCCTGTGCTGGGATACCAGATCGACAGCAAAAAAACAAAGATCGTGGCGACCATCGGTCCCTCGTCATGGGATGAAGATATTGTCCGCCGCGTCATCCGGGCAGGGATGAACGTCGCTCGCATTAATTTTTCACATGGCGATCATGAAGGACATAGCCGGACCATCGACACTGTGCGCCGTGTCGCAAAAGAAGAAGGGGCAGTCATCGCCATTATGTGCGACATTCAAGGCCCCAAAATCCGCATCGGTAAAGTCGCCGAACCCCTGAAACTACAAAGAGGCGACACAGTCACATTGACACTCGATGAAGCCGATGGCTCTAACAATGTCGTTTCATTGCCACACCCGGAATTTATCACCGACATTTCCAACGGTATGCACCTGCTGTTGGACGACGGCAATCTTGAATTCATCGTCAAAGAAGTATTCCCACGTAAACTCGTGACCGAAGTCATCATCGGTGGCACACTCAGTTCGCGTAAAGGTGTCATGGCACCCAACGCCTTCCTTTCGCTATCCGCCATCACCGAAAAAGACCGTGCAGACATCGAGTTTGCGCTGTCCCAGAACGCCGATTACCTTGCAATGTCGTTCGTGCGTTCTCCAGACGACATTCGCGAATTACGCTGGCTGATGCGGCATATGGGCGGAGAGGCAGGCGTCATCGCCAAAATCGAAAAGCACGAAGCGCTCGATAACATCGAAGCCATCATTAATGTCTGTGACGGCATTATGGTTGCGCGTGGTGATCTCGGCCTCGAAACCCCGGCGGAAGAAGTCCCCTTTCACCAGAAGCGTATCATTCAACTGTGCAACAAAGCCAGCAAACCCGTCATCACCGCCACGCAGATGCTGAGTTCGATGGTTGAATCACCCCGGCCCACACGCGCAGAAGCCAGCGATGTCTATAACGCCATTGTCGACGGTACCGATGCCGTCATGCTCAGTAACGAATCTGCCAGCGGCAACTTCCCGGTCGAGTCAGTCGAAACCATGGCGACCATCGCAGCCATCGCCGAGCAAAACATCTGGCTGAATCGCCCGCAAGCCAATCGCAAATGGGAGATTGATGTTCGTTCAGGAGAAACCGAGGCGATCTCGGATGCCGTCAGTGCCGCGACATATGCCATCGCCGAAACGCTAAAACCACGGGCTATCGTCACCACTACGCTATCCGGTTACACAGCGCGTCGCGTCGCACGAGAGCGCCCGCGTTCGCCGATCCTGTGTGTTACACCAAACCCGGTAACCTATCAGCGTATGGCGTTGGTCTGGGGTGTAGTCCCCCTGCTAATTCCTGAGTTTCGTTCCATTGAGGAGATGCTGCGCACGATTTCCAACCATACCATCGAAAAAGGCATTCTCAATCAGGGCGATACAGTCGTCATCATTGCAGGCGTGCCCTTCGGAGTAGGTGGACAGACCAACATGTGCAAAGTCCATCACATCGGTGAAACTTACAACATGTGATCAATACTCGTCGCTGTCCACGAATTCAACCGGCCCGGCTTGCGCGTTTCCACGTTCAACCGGGCCGCGTCGTTGAACAGAAATTCGTGGCTCCTGTGCCGGGGGCGGTGCAGTTGTCGTATTGCCTGCCGGAACTGCATAATCCGCCAAGTCGAGGGTTTCCTGCTGCGGATTCTGAACCGTAGCGCAATGCGGACATAACGTCCACGCCAACTCAAGCTTTTGTCCGCAGTGAACGCAAGATTTCTTCAAGCGAGTGTGGCAATGTGGGCAAACCTGCCAGTTACCTTCTACACGCTGCCCACAACCGGGACACGCGGGTTTTTCCTCAATCTCCTGAAGCAATGCCTCTTCTTCGAGCGAACGCTCGTATGCCTCGCTCAGCGTCTCACGCGGGCGTAACATCAAGTAGATAAATAGGCCCGGCAGTGTCAGAATGGCAACCATCGCCGCGACCAGAAGCTGTGCCAATCCGTCACGAGACCGCGCTCGCATATCACGGTAGGTCCAAATAATCATCGCCAGCCACAATGCCGCGACGACCATCCCGCCATACACCAGCGTAATCGTGAATAGATTGCCCGCTTCTTCGAGATTCAACATCGGATTCCCGCTTCGTTCGCCTATCCCGTCAAGGTTGCTTGGCAGTATAGCAGTCGACGTATAGCCATGCAACGCACTCGCCGCCTAAACAGCGCTCGATTAGCACGCCGACAAAGCCCAGTTCATCGTTTCACTATCAGAAATAGTAGTGTAACCTATGCATAAAATGAAGTTATTGATCTTGCTGTTTTAAATCTAATGGGTGATATACTCATAGTATCAGAACGCTAGCATGGTGACCCATGGCACAACGCATCCCGGCAGCATCTACGCGACTTGCCGAAATACCTCGTGAGGAACGCCCCCGCGAGCGACTGCTCCATCTTGGCCCATCCGCGCTAACTACGAGCGAATTGCTCGCGATTTTGCTGGTCACCGGTTCACAACATGAAAACGTTACTCAACTCGCAGAGCGCGTACTTGTTCATTGCGGGGGCATACATGGACTCGCTCAAACAAACCCGGCACAATTGGCATCCATTCACGGCCTGGGGCCGGCGAAGACCGCACAAATTGCAGCGGCTCTCGAACTCGGCGCACGTGTGTTTACCATCCCTCGTGAAGAACGGCCTATCATCCAGAACGCCCATGATGCTTCTCAGTTGGTGATGGATATGGGCTTTTTGCAGCAAGAGCACATCCGCGTGATCTTACTCGATACAGCGCAGCGGCTCATTGCCATGCCAACAGTGTATATCGGAACCGTTAGCGCTGCGATGTTGCGCACCGCCGAACTCTTTCGTGATGCCATCACACGCAATGCGACCTCGCTAATCCTCGTACACAATCACCCGTCCGGTGATCCATCCCCCTCGCCCGAAGACGTGGAGATTACAAGCACGATGGTCGAAGCCGGACGCTTGCTCGATATCAACATCATCGATCACCTGATCGTCGCCGGACATCAGTGGCGCTCTCTCAGAGAGATGCGACTCGGATTTTAGTCGATTGTAATAGAGAACTTCCTCCCGATTGCCGCACCGTTCTCATCCACAATGTCAATATCGTTGAACGCATCCCCGTCCAGTGTATACATTCCGATTTCCACACGTTCGACCACGCGCTCTGGCAACGGCACACAGTAACGCCGCACGACCTGATCACCCGGTTGCCAGTAGCGACCACGCCACGACAATCCGTCACCGATTGCGATGCGCTCATCATTCGCGGCAAAAAAATGTACCGCAAAAATGTAGTCTTCCCACGTCGGCGCGTTAATCTCCCAAAGCAACCGCACACAAAATTCTGACTCGCCCACTTCGGTATCGAATCCCGCCACGACGACGCCATTCTCAAACCGCGACGGAACCATCACCGGTTCGAAATCCGACAATGCCGTCTCATCCCGGTCGATCTCAGTGATGCGATAACACCCTTCGCCGTCACGCAGACCAAACGACTCTGCGTCTGCTGACGACGCACACCCGGTCAGCAATCTCTTGCCAGATTGCAACGGAAATACCGTCAAGTCGGCGTGCTCAAAGCGCAACGTCGGCACATCGAACAAGAGCGCCTCCCACACGCGATCCTCACCGCCGAAGTTCACAGATGGACCACCCAATCGTCCAATGACCTGCTCAGGCTCATCACGCAGCAGGGAATCGCGCACGTCCAACAGATAATGAAGCGGTGTGCCAAACCCACCAGGCGTTGTGGTTTCGTCTACAAAATCCAGTAGTGCAATCGTAAACAACCCTTGTAGCCCGATCATTACCAGCAACCATAATCCAAGAACAATGACGATACCCTGTCGAACTCGCTGTTGCGAACGAAGCCACTGCCAAGCGTCATGTAGGCCGAACACCACGACAATGAGCGCCACCGGAATTATTGGAATCAGGTAATGGATGAAGAATGGCGTCCACGTCACCGAAAACGCCAGCACCGGAAAGACAAGCAGCAGCAGCAGCGCAATATCCACCGGAGTCCGCTGGTCGCGCCGCGCCAATACACGAACAAGCAGCCACAATGCCGACGCCGTTACCAGTCCCGCCAGCAGATTGAAAATCGGATATGCGTTGGGCACAGTGTCCAGAAAGTCACGAAAGCGCTCTGGCCCTGCAAGAGAGTGCGTTTCTGTCCCTGCAATGATAACTGCCGCACCGCGAAGTCCCTCGTTAGTTATCGTTAAGGCAGTAGATTCAGCCTCTGATGTACCTGACAGCGACTCACCCAGTTGATCGGCAGACAGCAAATCCGCTCGCGCCAAACCGACGATAAAGGGCAGTACGCAAATCACCGCCAGGACCAACCCGCCCCAGAACCAACGTGACACATGACGCCATCCCAGCACGGGCAATGCCAACACTGCCGGGATAACTACGAACGCACCATAGTGAATCTGCCCGGTAAGGGCGATCAAGGGTAGATATGCCGCCTGCACGCGACGATCACCTTGCACAAAACCCCGCAAACCGACCCACAACGTCAGCAGCACAAACGGCGGCAGCATATTTTGCGCCCAGATTTTGCGCGAAAATACAATCGCCCACGGACTGACCGCATACAGAAGTGTCGCCAGTAGTGCAGGCACCGGACCAGCATAGGGACGCGCAATAACGTAGACCAATAACACCGCCATCACGTTTAATAGCCCAACAAATACCGTCGCGGATATTGGACTTGAGTCCAGAAAATAGGGCAACGCAAGCAGATAGACATTGACCGGTGCATTTGGAAATCCCACCGAGGAGCCAATGCCCAACAGAGGAAAATCGCCACCGTTGGCAAAATCGAGCGCGAGGAGCGACAAATTCGCCTCGTCTGCCTTGAATTCGGTAATGCCCGGCTCGCCGATCCGCAACACCGTGGCGACCAGCAAAATCAGTAACAGACCCGCGATTTCGAGCCAAGTCACACGGACTGCATCCGATTTTGAAGAACTATTGGTCTGTGATGGGCGCACTGAGGATTTGCTCCGGTTTGAATTGCGCAATCAGTGCGACTTCCTTGATAAACACATCATATTGATGCCCGGAAGCGTAGATGCGTATTCGTTCTATAGATCGGGGTGGCAGCAATTCATCGGCATTGCCGGGGTCAGGAACGCGCATCAAAGGCAGCAAGTTTCCACTTTCATACGTATACCACGCATCCTCGTAAACGCGCACATGATCACGCCCCGCACAGGTGTCGCATAATAGCGGCCAATCTGCTGCTGGATCAAGCCGCGCATAAATGCCGTGGCGCAACGAACGCGCACCACCATCGCCGCCAATATAATCAATTTGTAGCATCAACGGGCATTCACTCGCCAAAATGCCACATGCACTAATCGACTGCATGGCAATATACAGCGTGGCCCGAAACTCCAGGTGACTCAGATGTGTAGGATCAATATCTACTGGCTGCTCGCAGGATGTCTCACTGTTCTCTGCGGCGTCGTCGCCACGCACCAGACGAAACGCCTCGCGTCCATCCGGCGACAACGCATATTCGTAACGTCCCTGCGGCAGGCGATTCGGCGTCAATGTGCATTGCCACGCCACTGGCTGATCTGGCACATCATCCGACGCTGATGTTGGCTGAAAACGACTCAGACCGCCGTTCTCCAGCAAGTTGGCTGGCGCGTTATCCAACAGCACATATGTCCCGTCGGCAGCAAGTGCCGCCTGCTGCCCGGTCCCAACCGATTGACCGATATTCGAATCCGGCGGAACCATTACCGCCTGCCCATGCCAGTTAGTGATCTGAGGCGTAGTGTCCGTCGTGTTGATCACATAATGACCGCCCTGAATCAAGATGATGCGTGTGCCGTCACCCGTCCACACGTTGATTTCAATCGGTAAGGGTAAATCGTCCTCAACATACACTTCCATCTCACCAGAAAGATTCGCTAGATCGACGCGATATCGATCATCGACCGTCCAATCAAAGCGCGGACGCGAAGAACTGCGCAATCGCACACTCGAATCACTGTGCAACGTCACCGTCGCTAGCACACGCTCTTCATAACGATCATCATGGAAAATCAGCGATGCCTGTGCCCGCTCGTCGGTCGAATCTGTCTGTACCGACATCCCGCGAGAGAACGCACGAGCGTCAATCACTGGAGGCAGAACATTGCTCCCGCTGCGTACAATCGCTGTACCCCGCCCCGGTTGAAGAGTCACCTTCAAGCCGACTGTCGATTGAAACAGAAAGAATTGAAGGACAATCGTAGTGGTTGCGCACAACACGCAGAAGATCGCAAATGCCGAGAACAGCACGCCCCATGCCAGACGCTGCGGGTGGTATGCCGCAACGGGTGTTTGTTCTCCATCTTCCAACGCCGCCTCTGTCACCGGGACGCCTCACTTCATAAAATCGACGAATTCGAGCGAGCATTATAGCACATGGGTCCACTGGTCGTGCATCTCGACTTGACTTCGGGGGTCGAGTATAATGTGCGCAAAAGTTCAAGAAAGTCGTCAACGGAGGATCGCATGTCCGGGCACAGTAAATGGTCCACAATTAAACGTAAAAAAGGTGCAGAAGACGCCAAGCGAAGCAAAATCTTCACCCGGCTGGCACGTGACATCATGAAAGCTGCACGTGAAGGCGGCGGTGATGAAGAAATGAACCCCAAGCTGAAGTTGGCGGTCGCTAAAGCCAAATCCGCCAACATGCCCAAAGATAACATTGAGCGTGCTGTAAAACGCGGAACGGGCGAAATCGAAGGTGGCACGATTGAGGAAATCACCTATGAAGGCTATGGCATTGAAGGCGTTGCCTTTATCGTGGATGTTGTAACCGACAATCGCAATCGATCCCTGGCAGAGATCAAGCACGTCTTCAATAAGTCTGGTGGCAATCTGGCGCAGAACGGCGCCGTGTCGTGGCAGTTCGACAAGAAGGGCTATATCGCGGTCAAGGACGGCGAGGATGTGGATTTCGAAGAAGTCTTTATGGTCGCTGCTGAAGCCGGAGCCGACGATGTCACGCAGGAAGACGACATGATTATCGTCTATACCCCGCGTGAACTCTTTGCGGCAGTCGAGGAAGCAATCAGCGATGCCGAGTACGAGATCGAAGAGTCAGAATTGCGCTGGGAGCCGCAAAACGAGACCGAGCTGCCTGTCGATAAGGCCATCGCCAACATGAAGATTCTGGACAAGCTCGAAGAACTGGACGATGTGGATAATGTCGCCTCGAATCTGATGATTACGGATGAAGTCGCCGAGGCTTACGAAAGCGACTAATGCTCACTCTTGGCATTGACCCCGGAACCGCGACAATTGGGTATGGCCTCGTCCGCGAACTCAACGATGGTGCGCTTCAGGCTGTACATTTCGGGGTCATCACCACACCATCCAAAACCCCCATGTGGGAGCGCCTGAAACAGATTCATGACGAGCTTACGCAATTGGTCGCCCAATACGAACCAGACCGCGCTGGCGTCGAAGAACTGTTCTTCGCCAAAAACGTCACCACCGCGATTACAGTTGCGCAGGGTCGTGGTGTAATTCTGCTGGCGCTCGCACAGGCGAACCTGCCTATCGCCGAATACAAGCCAAATGAGGTCAAACAGGCGATTTCTGGCTATGGCGCGGCGAAAAAGCCACAAATGCAGGAGATGACGCGTATGCTGCTGGGTCTGGACGACATCCCACGCCCGGATGACGCCGCCGACGCGCTGGCGGTTGCCATCACCGATATTCACTCGACGCGCTTCAACAGCCTCTACTAAATAACGGACGAACTATGATCGCCAGCATTCAAGGCACTGTCGCCGAAAAATCAGCCGACGCCCTCGTTATCGCGGTCAATGGCATCGGCTATAAGGTCTTCGCACCACACTCGACACTGGAAAAGTCGCTGTTGGATGGTGAAGTGTTCTTGCATACACAATTGATTGTGCGCGAAGACTCATTGACGCTATACGGCTTTGTATCCACGGGTGAGCGTGACCTATTCGCTACGTTGCTGACAATCTCCGGCGTGGGGCCGCGTGTGGCGTTGTCGATCCTCAGCACTATGAGCATCGATAATCTGCGCAACGCTGTCGCCAGCGACCGCCCCGAACTGCTGACTCGCGTCCCTGGTATTGGCAAGAAAACCGCACAGAAGATTCTGTTCGAACTCAAGGACAAGCTGCCAACCGGGTTGGATACGATACCCGTGGGCGGCCTTGATGACGACACCACAACCGATGTGATCGACACGCTGGTCGCACTCGGCTATAGTATCGTTGAGGCGCAATCCGCCGTGCAGTCAATCCCCCCAGATGCCCCGGAGAATGTCGAGGAACGGGTGCGCCTCGCATTGCAATATTTTTCTAGCTAAACATGGCCTGGCTGTTGCCGCCGCCAAAAAATGTTCCGGCAATGACAATACAGCCGCTATTGCGCCAGTAACATGTCTCCACGCCCGATACACATCTGCACGCCGAACGCATCCAGCGGAATCACGTCCCAACCGTAGGGGCCTTCGCGTTCGAACACATCAGGATTCACGTCATAAACTGTCTCTTCGATCAATACATTGTGAACTTCAAACCCGGCTTCGCTCGTGATAATCACACGATACAATGCCGCGTCTTCGACTGGCGTCCATGCGATACGCGGGCTTTCACCCAGATCGAAATTGGCATCCGTAAAAATCTCGCGATCCGGCCCGAGTGTGCCACAAGCCGGGTTAATCGTCGCCGGCACAACTGGAGGCGGAGCCGCACCACCGTCTTCAGGTTCAGCGTCTACGCCAGCCGGTTCTTCCCCTTCGGGAGTTGGCTCTGGTGAAGGTGTCGGGGTCCATGTTGGCGGCAACGTAGAGCGAACGAACGGCGTCCGTGTAGGGGCCGGGACCGGCGTATCGACGAGTTGCTCTTGCGTTGGCGTGGGCGGCGCAGAAGTCGCCGTCGGCGGATTATCTTCCGCTTGATCGCACGCGACCAGCATCAGCATCAACCCTAGACAGAAAAACGCTATGGCACGTATACGCATGTTGAAAAACCCTTCATTTGGCTAGCGAATAAGCACAAAGACAAACCACACGGCGACCACCAGCATAGCGATCAGCCCGACAATCACATACCAGATAACAGCCCGGCGTGGCGATAGATCCTCGCCCTGCCAGCCGACAATCAGCAGATATCCGGCGATATACATCAACAGACCGAAGGCCCCAGCGACCAAAGCGGGCACAATCACGGTGCTCTCGTCGAAGAAGTTGTTCAGATAGATTATGTCGATTACCGGGCTAACCGCCAACGTCACCGCCAGCGCGAAGAACGTAGCGACAAACATCCGTGCCAGACGCGGCATTTCCAGCAAATCGACCGCGACACGCTCCCATAAGGGCAGCGTCCGCCCGGACGATTCCTTCTTCTTCATCTGCGGTGCAGATTTCCGCTTTCTCTTTCTCTGTTTGGTCACGGATGATTCTCGCCATCCTTCGACGGGCGAAAGGTGTTGACCATGTGCGCCGCGGCGCGTTCGAAGTAATTACGCATCACGCCACGCGCCGGTTCGTCAATGCCAATCTCATCAATCGCCGCCAGCATATGACTCAGCCAGGCCTCACGTGCCTGTTCGTCAATGGCAAAGGGCGCGTGACGCATCCGCAAGCGGGGATGCCCGCGCTCTTCTCCATAGCTGGATGGTCCGCCGAAGTATTGCATCAGAAACAAAAACTGCCAGCGCTTGCCTGGTTCCAAATCGTCGGGAAACAGGTTACGCAGACGTTCGTCTTGTTCCACCCGTGCATAGAATACGTCTACCAGTTGACGGAAGGTATCTTCACCGCCAACCAGTTCAAAAACCGTCATTTGTTCACCCGGCATAAACTCCCTCTGAAAAATTCGGCTGGACAATCAAAAGCACAACGGTACAATCTTTTCGATAGCTTATTATAGCGACACTCTTTGCGACAAGGGAGCAATAAGTATGAGAAATTTAGTGCGCGGCGCGGCGATGCTGTTCGTGCTGGCGCTTGTCATGGGTTCAGCAAGTCTGCTTGCACAGGAAGATACGGTCACAATTGCCGGTTCAGGCATCGTGGCTCCAATTGTAGAAGGCGTCGCCAACGCGACCAACTCTGCCGACGCCATTACCATCGAAGTCAACGGTACGGATAACGGTTTCGCGGCGTTTTGCGATAATAGTGTAGGCGCAACCGGTACAACCCGCGCCATCTCTTCTGAAGAAGAAGCCGCATGTATCGAAAACGGAGTCACATTCAACGAATATCTGATCGGGCACAATATCGTCGCCGCAGTCGTTCACCCTGATCTTGAATTCGCCGTCTGCCTGGACCTGACAGCAATTGAGGCGATGATGGTCCCCAGCGCCGCCGACACCGTCAATGATTGGCTAGACCTCGACATCGTAGACACCGAAGACCCGGCTTCTACCCCGATGACCGTCGTACTACCCCCGGCGACAACCGCCACCTACACACTGGTGGATCGCTTTGTGGATGGCTTCGGTCTACGCGGAGAGGCTATCATCGAAAATGACGATACCGCAATTCTGGATACGGTCGCCGCGACACCAGGCGCAA
>DAOTXA010000142.1:0-5502 GCA_034435595.1 Anaerolineae bacterium
TTGACTTCACGATGGTGCGCGGACTCGGCTACTACACCGGGCCGATCACGGAAACGGTGATTTCCGAGCCGAATTTAGGCAGCATTCAGGGCGGCGGGCGCTACGACGAACTGATCGGGCTGTTCCGCAAGCAAGCGCTGGCGACGACGGGTGTTTCGCTGGGGATTGAGCGCATTATCGATGTGCTCGATATCTTAGACCTGTATCCCCCGCACGTCGCGGGGACGGTCGTGCAGGTGTTGGTCACGGTGTTCGGAGAAGATACACGTCCCGAATCTGCCAGACTCACCGCCGGCTTACGCGCCGCCGGGGTGCGCACAGAATTGGTGATGGAAGGCAGCAAAAAGCTAGGGAAGCAGTTCAACTATGCGGATAAGAAGGGGATTCCGATTGTGGCGATTGTGGGCAGCGAAGAAATCGCCAACGGCGTCGTCAAGCTGCGGCGGCTGCGCGATGGTCAGGAAGTGACCGCCCCCCGCGCCGAAGCCGCTGATAGGGTCCGTACCCTGCTGGACGGCTGATCGCTCACTCGTTCAGTTCGCGGTATTCCGCGTCTTCGATGGGCGGCTGTTGCGGTTGTTGTGATTGTTTGGGAACTTTGCGAATGCGTCGTACCACACGGCGCGTTTTCGGCTTCTTCGAGGTGATTGCCTGACCTTCTTCGTCTTCTTCTCGTCGGGCGAACAGGCGCGTGAGGTCAATGCCATAGTATGACAATACATTGGCGAGGATGAGTGTCGCCCCGGCTTCGTCAACGCTGCCCACCAGCGGAATCGCGTCGGGGATCAACTCGAACACGCCCAGTGTCGGGAACATTAAATACACCACGGCAAAAAATCCGAGAAAGACGATCACCATCTCTTTGAGCAAACGCGACATGTAGTCCCCCTCTGCGAATCAATCTACAGACAACGGTAGCACAAGATTATCAATATCATGTTGGTGGAATGGGCGGAAGTGATCCTGGTGCGGGTTCAAAAAAACGCAATGGGATGATGTCCATCACTCAATCCGCAGATTTTCCAGCGTCAGCGATTGCTCCGCAGGCAAATCCAGCAGACCGAAGCCGACTTTGCCACGCGGGGTGACGATGGCGTACTGGTTGTCAACCCAGGCGATGAAACCGAGCGGCCCGCGCAGGCGCACCGGGGCGCGATGCACAATTGTGCCGTCCACGCGAAAGGTAACCGCATTTCGTTCCCAGGCCAGATCGTAGTCGTGCGGCGCGTCTAACAGCGACTCATCAAGCGGGTGTTCGCTGACGCCCAGCGCCCGCTGTCCTACGGGCCACAGCAGACGATACAGCGGCGGCACGTGCATCAGCGCAAAGCCAGGAATCGCTAAAGGCAGCAAGGCCAGAAACGATTTACGTGTGGCGTCGATGGTCGCGCACTTCCAGCCATGACCGGGCACGCCTTTCGCCAGCGCCATGTTGTTCGGCGGCGATCCGCAGAAGAACCACGCTGCACGCGGCAAACGAAATCCGCGTTCATTGGGTGCAAAGGGGTGATTCCAGAAACCAAAGCCCGCTGTCCCGCGAATCGCCCCACTTGTGTGGGCGCGGACGTGCAGGTGCGTCAGTGGATGGTGGGTGAATTCGCTGCGATGCATGTATGTGGTGATTTGCGCATCGTGATAGCCGGTATCCGCCGGGGAAACGTGCAAGTGATACGAACCATCTGCTGAGGCCGTGACAGTCCCGTTGCCGATTTCGGTATGGTGAAAAGATGACATGACCCGCGCCTACACGCCGTCTCTTTGCGCGAGGATGGCGCGTGCTTCTTCAAGACTACCCGCGACGCAGTACAGGCGTCCCGGCGTGCCAAAGCGACGATGTGCGGATAGCAGGAGTTCGCCAATATCAGACTCGCGGATGACGAACACGACGCCGTCAATGTCATAGCGTGTATAGACTGCACTGCTCCGCTGGATATGCTGGGCGAACGATTCCGCCGGGAAGTAGGGACTTTGGAGCATATCGACAATCACACCAATAGGATGTGTGATGTCTGCCATCATCTGCGGCAATACGGTTTCATCGTGACGATGAAGTTCCGACCACGTCCAGTCCCTCTCATGGACGATATGTAAGATTGTACGGGCGCTATTGTCCCACGCAGAGTATACCTTCATGATTGCCCTCTCATGCAGGTCCTTAAGACTGGGCGTAGTTAAGATACTTCTGTAACGTTTTTGCACATATATACCGCATCCAACACACAAAAACCAGTCGTGTTCAACATTCTAGTGAGGTTTGTTGCGATATGCGGGAGATTTTTCACCTGTCTACCGCTCAAGTCTATCATAAGTCCTTGAGGTTGATCCCCGGTGGTCCTTTTCGAAATCGCGTTCATCAGTACAATATGCGCATGACTTTGAGACAAACGCTTACCCTGTTCTGGCGCGGATTACGCTGGCTGTGGCGTGCAGGCGTCATCGCTGCCGGTCTGCTGCTGATGACGATCTTGCTGCAACGCTCCACCTACCCGACCTATCTACAGTTTAACGCCGTCGCCGATATGGTCAGCGACTACCAGTTCGATTACATCTCGTGGGAAGTCGATGCGCTGCTGGCAAAGGCCGGACAAACCCTGCGCGGCAATCACGCCTACATGAGCGAAAGCGAGCGCAGCCAGTTCGTCCGCGACTACATGGCAGATTTAGGCCGCGCCCGCCAGCTAGAGGGCGAGGTCGCCGCCGTGTACACCGACCCTGACATCAGCGACCCCGACGCGACCAGTGCCGACCTCCGCGCCCAACGCGATGCCCTGCGTGACGACCTGCGCCGCCGTCAAACCACCGCCGAGGCGATTCTTGAGGGGCAGGTCGCTGCCATACTGGTTGACGAGGGATTTGGCACACTGGGCCAACTGCTGCCGCCGATCTCCATGCACTTTACGCAGGTTCCCAATCTGCTGATTGTCTCCCCGCGAGATCAAATCCGCTTTGATATTTCGATCAACATCGAACCGCTCACGGTAGACGAAATCGCCGCGCTGGAAGACCGCATCGCCCAACGTCACGATGTTTCCGCGTTGATTGTGCCATTGGGCGGTATCGCTCTGTATCCGGCGATGATTCTGGAAACGACCAGCATCGCCTGGGCGGTCGAAACCTTCGCGCATGAGTGGCTGCATCACTATCTGTTTTTCTTCCCGCTCGGACTCAGCTATTTCGACACCGACAGCTTCGCCGGGGAAACGCGTGTCATCAATGAAACCGTCGCCGATACCTTCGGCAAAGTCATCGCGCCGCGTGTGCTGGCCCGCTACTACCCGGAATTGGTGGCGGCGGCCTACCCCTCATCGCGACGAGCCTACGATCTATCACACCCGCGTCTACATGATGCTGTGGAAACCCAGCGGCGGCGTGTCGCTCTCCATCTCCCCGTCTACGGGGAAGGGGCCAGGGGAAGGGGCCAGCAGCAGATCGCACTCATTGCAGATGACCCGCCCGCCTTCGACTTTGGGGCAGAGATGAACGAAACCCGCGTTACGGTCGATCGCTATCTTGCCATCACGCAGATTTTGCAACGCCTGGGCGATACCCTGTCTACAGGCGATACGCTGCCTGCCTTCACCGGTGCGGCACAGGGCTTCGATACCCTTGCCGCCCATCTCGTCGTGGAAACGGAGCGCTATATGGAAGCACGCCGCGCCCTGTTCTTCGACAATGGCTGGCGTATCCGCAAACTCAATCAGGCGTATTTCGCGTTCTATGGCGGGTATCAGGCGGGGGATATTCCCGGCATTGCGGGTGAAGACCCGATTGGTCCGGCAATCGCGGAAATCCTGCAAAACAGCGGCGATGTTCACGAGTTTGTGGTGCGGCTGCGCGGCATCACCTCCCGCGAGGCACTGCTGGCCCTGCGCGACCGCTTGCGCAGGGAAACGACTTAACGGGAAAATCACCATGAGCTTCTACACCATCTACAAGCGCGACCACGACGGCAACCCGGTATGGCACTATCCGGCGACCCTCGACTACCAGACGGAGACGACGGTTTGCATTCATGCCTATTTTGCGGCCCTGTTCGGCGGTGATGTTGAAAGCATCATTACCTTCCGCATGGGCGACCTGATGACCGAGTGGTTTTACAGTGACCGCTGGTACAACGTCTTTCAGATCGAAGATGTAGACGACGGGCGCATCAAAGGTTGGTACTGTAACATCACACGTCCGGCGCTGTTTTACGCCGATTATCTGGTACACGACGATCTGGCGCTGGACGTGTTTGTGCATCCCGATGGCGCAATCGTGCTGCTGGACGAGGACGAATTCGCCGCAATCGACATTCCCGACATTGATCGTGCTGCCGCGTGGGACGCCGTCGCGCAGATTCGCGCCGCCGTCGCCGAACGCAGCGGCCCCTTCGCCGTGATCCCATGACTTTGATCCTTAACTCATCCTGTGTCACGTCCTGCTTTCGGTTAGAATAGGATAGACGATGAATACACATGACTCAGGGTGTGACCGTTTATGGCGAGACAACCGTACACAGGCGGCGTATCGCACCGCCTCGCACGCCCCCGCGTGACATATCTGCTGCCCTATAGCCTTACGTTTATGCTGCTGGCTGCCATTGGCGGTGGTATGCTGTGGGGGATTTCGACATCCGGCAGCATCGGAGAAACCGCCGCCGGGGCGCTGTTCGCTGGCGTTGTGCTGGTGAGTCTGCCGCTATCACTGTTTAAAATGGTTCGCACCCACGCCGGGAACTACTACATCATCGAATCGGCGTTTGGCAAGTTCGTTGGCCTCATCGGAGAGCGACGCGGTGGCGTGTCGCTGCTGCTGTTTTACTACAGCGTAGACCATAACGCGCTGCCCCTGCCCGCGACGGTGACCGCCCATGTGAAGAACTTCCGCATTCCCGTGCGCGGCGGCTACTATCAGTATCAGGCCGATTTGCACCTCAGCGTAGCCTTTTACCCCAAGCTCGTTAGACTGAACGAACTGGCGGAACTACCGCTTTATCATGAACCTTCGCTGGAACAGGTCTTGCGGCAGCGTGCAATCCAGCGTGTCGAACAGAGCTTTGGCAGGGCGCTGGGGGAACTCGTCTTCGATTATACGGATGTACACGGGCTGGCGAACGCTCTCGATCAATTGAGCCAGCGGGGATTTCGGGAGCGCCTCGACGACGCTGTGCGGGCCGGCTTTCCCGCGCCAGAGACGGTCACACGCGGCAAATCCCCGGCGCTTGGCCTGTTATACAAATCACATGATTTGCGCAACCACGCGCAGGAGAACGTGCAGGACTTGATCTCACGCGGGGCGCTGCCCGCACGCGCCCCATCACTCGCGTTGGAAATGGGCCTCTTCGCCGATGAATTGAGTCTGCTGGCAGGCGCACTTCACGCCTATAACAGCAGTCGCGGATTCGTGCCCGGTGCGGCAAGTGCGGATGATCTCATTGTACCGGGCATACCCGGTGCGCCCCCGGTCGCACAGAACATCCCTGATCCGCAGTATGGCGGGCCACTGCCACCGCCGGAACCG
>DAOTXA010000143.1:0-2612 GCA_034435595.1 Anaerolineae bacterium
GTATTTCAAGTCGGGTCGGTCGATTGACATCAGCCCGAATAAATTGGCAGAGCCAAGCGCACCTTCAATCATATATACGTCGCGCTCGCCGTCCACGTCGAGTTCGTGAATCAGGCGGTTGAGCATGGTCTGACTGATGGTCTGTGGGACGGTCAGCCGCACCACATGCCCGAAGCGGCGCTCGCGCACACCGGCCTCGATGACGGCGCTAATGTCGATTAGTTCGTCCTCCTTTTCCGCGTCATAGTCGATGTCAGCGTTGCGCGTCACCCGGAAGGGGTGCTGTTCCACGATTCGCATACCATGGAAGAGCAGGTCGAGGTTATCGGCGATAATATCTTCGATCCAGACGAAGGTGTCTTCGCTGTCGCTGTCGGCCCCGGCGTATTTGTCGGTGATACGCGATAGATCGACCAGTCGCGGCAGCGAATCGGGTACTTTGATGCGCACAAATTCCATGTCGCCGTCGATTTCGGAAGTCGCGGTGTGATTATCCGCGCCGACCCGCGCCTCACGTGCCAGATAGACGCCGATGTTCAGGCTCAGGTTGCTGATGAACGGGAAGGGGCGGGCGTGGTCGGCGGCGAGTGGTGTCAATACGGGGAACACTTCCTCATAGAAGTAGGCACGCACCGCTTCGCGCAGCGACAACTTGATCTCGTTGACCGATTTGATGTGGATGCCCTGTGATTCGAGTTCCGCCAACAGTTCGTGAATGACCTTGCGGTGACGCTTAACCAACTGCGACGCCCGCGCCCGGATTTCTGCCAGGAGTTGAGATGGCGTGTATCCGTCCGGGCGGGTGCGTGTGATGCCGAGTTTGCGCTTCTCGATGTACGATCCGACGCGCACCATGTAAAACTCGTCCAGATTGGTGCCGACGATGGCGGTGAACTTGATGCGCTCTAGCAGCGGAACTTTGGGGTCTTCCGCCAGGGCCAGCACACGTTTCTGAAATTCGATCAGGCTTAATTCGCGGTTGGTGAAATTATCCGGCGTCAGTTCGATTGCCGGGGGTTCGTTGGTGAATTCATCCGTCATAAGCGCTCTCTTTACCCTTGCCTCCCAATAGACGATCTATTGTAGCGCATGTGCGTAAAGAGCGTGTAAAGAGGGTGGGAAACCAGCAGAGCTATCGCATCAAATATCTGTAGCGATACCTGACCCCTCCCCGTAGACGGCAAATATGGGTAATGCATAGCCGTAGACGGAGAATGTACCCCTCTGAGTCATGCAGAAGTTAAATCTCCCCCGTATACGGGGGAGATTTAGAGGGGGGCCAGACTCTGAAATCTGCCCCCGTGTTGTTTTGATGCAATTGCCCTGGGCGTATAGGGGCGAAAGATTTTGCTGCTATTCGTCGTCTTCGTCCGTAGACTTTTGCTTATCTTCGGTTGCTGTCGGCGGCTTGGGATGGTTGTTTGTGCCCTTTGTGCGGTCAAGACCTTCCCACGTGTAGGTATCGCCACGGATGAAGGCTTCGGTCATATCGCGGGCGACACCGTCATCCGGCTGAATCGGCGGTGACTTGAAGAAATAACTGCTGGGCGCTTCAATGGCCCCGCTGATGCCACGATCAAGCGCCAGTTGTGCGCAGCGCACAGCGTCGATAATCACACCCGCGCTATTGGGGCTATCGACCACTTCCAGCTTCAGTTCGATGTTGAGCGGCACATCGCCGAAGGTGCGCCCTTCGAGGCGAATGTAGGCCCATTTGCGATCTTCCAGCCACGGCACGTAGTCGCTTGGCCCGATGTAGACGTTGCCATCGCCCATGTCATACGGAAGCTGACTGGTGACACTGTTCGTCTTGCTGACCTTCTTCGATTCCAGGCGCGAGCGGTCGAGCATGTTGTAAAAGTCCATGTTGCCGCCGACGTTTAGCTGGCTGGTGCGCTCTAGCTTGACGCCGCGATCTTTGAACAGATTCGCCAGCACGCGATGGGTGATCGTCGCGCCGACCTGACTTTTGATGTCGTCGCCGATGACGGGCAGCCCGCGCTCTTCAAAACGCTTTTGCCAGTACGGTTCGCGGGCGATGAACACCGGGATCGCGTTGATGAAGGCGCATCCGGCGTTAAGAACCTGCTCTACGTACCACTTTGTTGCTTGCTCGCTGCCGACGGGCAGATAGTTGACGACCACATCCACTTTTTGATCCTGTAGTAGCTGCGTGATGTTGTCGGTTTGACCGGGCGCTTTGGTGATCTTCTGCGAGAGATAGGGGCCAAGTCCGTCATGGGTCATGCCGCGTGCGACGGTGACCCCGGTGCGTGCGGGGACTTCGGCAAATTTCACGGTGTTGTTTTGCCCGGACCAGATGGCCTCGCCCAAATCCTTACCGACCTTCTCCTCATCAATGTCGATGGCGGCTACGAACTCAATGTCGCGCATACGGTAACCGCCCAGATTATTGTGCATGATGCCGGGGATGAACTCGTCGTCGCGGGCGTTCTGGTAGTAATATACGCCCTGAATCAGCGATGACGCGCAGTTGCCGACGCCAATCACGGCGACTCTAATTTTCTTGTCGCTCACTGTGTTTGTACTCCTGATATGAAATTTGCTGGTCTTTAAGAACCCGTTAACTGTAATCCAATTTGGCGGGAAAA
>DAOTXA010000144.1:0-5455 GCA_034435595.1 Anaerolineae bacterium
TACACGGAACTGCTGGCCTCGCAGTTAGACGACCCGCCATATGCATACCAGTCGCGTTACCTCGGCGCGTGGAACGGCAACATCAGCGCCGACGATGTGCAGACGACCGACACCGCCATCCGCCACGGCTTCAGCACGGGTATCGGCCTGCCTGTGGAACGCTTTGTCACCTTCACACGCGGCGGATCGTGGAATACACAGGTACAAACCGATTCTGGCACGGGAGCAAATCTCGGTGTGCTGAGTCCGGGTGTGCTGGTCGGCGCGGACGATATGGTTGAGGTCATCAACGGCGCATGGCCCGCCGACCCCGCCGACTTCCCCAACACGATCCCGGTCCTCATCCCGCAAACGATGTTCTACGATATGGGTATCTCCATTGGCGATACGCTGACATCTACCCGCGCCGGGGGTGGAAGCACTACATTTGAAGTCGCCGCCGTGTGGCAACCTGTGGACGCCGATGACCCGGCATGGATTTTTCCGCCCACCTTCTTCAATACCGTCCTGCTGCTGGGTTCCGGTGATTTCTGGACACTGCTCGACGGCATCGAATCGCCTGTAGATGAAGCGGCATGGCACACGATTTTTGACGGGTCTGACGTGCGAACCTCGGATGTCAACGGCCTACTGGCGAACATGGTCAGCGCAACACGTGATCTCGACCGCGTACTGCCCGACATCCGGCATACGATTTCCCCGCGTGAGGGCCTCGAAGCCTTCAACGCCGAAGTCAACCAGCTTACCCAGCAGTTGTTCATCATCATCGCCCCCGTCGGCGGACTCGTGCTGTACTTCGTCGCCCTCGTTGCCGGGTTGCTGGTCAACCGCCAGACTGCCGAGGATGTCAAGCTACGCAGTCGCGGGATGAGCCGCCGCGCCCTGCTGGGCGTGCATCTCCTCATGTGGCTGTCGATGGTCGGCGCGGCGCTGGCGATCAGCCTGGGCATCGGTCCCCTACTGGTGCGACTCGTCGGTCAAACCTCGTCTTTCTTGCGTTTCGATGGCGCGAGTTCGGTAGAGACGATTGTCATCACGCGGCAGGCGGTTCTATTGGGAGCGATGACCGGGCTGATCGCCGCCAATAGTGGAATCTTCCTTGCATGGCGGACAACCACACAGAACATCAACAGCTATCGACGAGAAACAGCCAGAAGCCGTCAGGCGTGGTGGCAACGGGCCTACTTCGATGTGATGCTACTGTTCCCGGCTGGATACGTATTGTATACGCTGGTCAAGCAAGGCGGTTTGCAGACGAGTGTCGATACCCCGTTTAGCGATCCGTTGGCGTTTGTTGGCCCTACCCTGTTCGCATTGGGATGCGCCCTGCTCTTTTTACGGATTTGGCCCTTCTTTCTGAACATCGCCGGGAAGCTCATCAGCTATACGTCGAACATCGCTTTCCTGATGACCATGCGCGAACTGACTCGATCCATCGGGCGCTATCGTGGGGCCTTGCTGATGATGGCTTTCACGCTGAGTCTAACCGGATTCACGGCGTCGATGGCGAACACGTTAGACGCCAGCCTCGCTGATACGATTGACTATCGTGTGGGCGCAGATGTTGTGCTGGTAACGGCGGTCGATGCCGAGACGACAGACCCGGATGCTGAAACTGGCGAACAGGAAGTAACCGGGTATAACGTCCCACCCGTTGAGTCACTGTTTGATGTTGAAGGCGTAGCCTTCGCCTCGCGCATGGGTGAATACAACGGTCAAATGACTATAGGAAACCAACGGCTTACCGGCTCGATTCTTGGCGTAGATCGTACTCAACTCGCCGCTGTCGCCCGCTTCCGTGAGGATTTCGCGGATGAAAACCTCGCCGCACTGCTTAATAAGTTAGCGAATGACCGTACCGGAATACTAATCAACCGCCAAACTGCCGAACTCTACAACCTTATCCCCGGTCAGCGAGTGACGCTTGGTGTACAGGCCCTCGATACATGGTTTGAAACCAGAGTGACCGTGATCGACTTCGTTGATTATTTCCCGACACTTGACCCGGCAGACGGCTTTTTCGCCATCGGTAATATTGATCCGATTTTCGAGTTGGTCGGCACTGCTCTGCCGCACGATGTCTGGCTGACATTAGATGAAGGCTATTCGCTGGCAGACGTGCAGCCCGGTATTCGTGAGGCCGGTTTCCCCGTGTTGCGCTGGCTTGATCCAAACATTGAACTGGAAGCCGCTCGCGCAGAACCCGCCCGGCGCGGTGTGCTCGGCTTTCTGTCGGTGGGCTTCGTCGCCTCGATTACGCTGACCCTCATCGCTGCCATTATTCAGAGTACCGCTTCGTTCCGCGCACAGTCGGCACAGTTGGGCGCACTCCGGGCTATGGGACTCGGCAGCGGCGCAGTCAGCCGTTACGTGATCTCACTACAGAGTTTATCGGCAATTAGTGGCATCGGGTCAGGGACGCTCATCGGCGTGGCGACGACGCTGTTATTTCTGCCACTACTCGACTTTTCCGGCGGCTTACCCCCCTATCTGGTGCGCGTGGCGTGGGATGAAATCGCTGTTGTGTATGCGGCATTCGCGGCGGTGCTGTTCGGTGTCACGCTGCTGACTACGCTAATTCTCAGCCGCGAACAACTGGCGACGGTCGTTCGTCTTGGCGAAGGATAAAAGCATAACGCAAAGATTCGCAAAGAAAAGCGTAGGGGCGCAACAGTTTGCGCCTAAAACATGGGAGACAAATTCATGATCCGAAGCACAAAAACCCTGCTGGCACTCTGCCTGCTGACCATCACTCTTGCAGCCTGCGCACCGGATGGGGCCGGACAGCAGAGCAAGAGCGCCAACCAGCAGGCGGCACCGACCGAAACACCTGCCCCCACTACCGAGGCGGCGGCGCGTCCTACATATACTGTCGAGCGCGGCACCGTAAAGGAAACGCTCGAATTTACCGGGCGCTGGCTACCGCGTGATCAGCAAGCACTCTCATTCGAGATCAACGGCAGCGTGCGCGGCGTCTATGTGCAGCGTGGCGACACGGTTCGCACCGGGGATTTGCTGGTCGATTTCGACACCACCGACTTAGAGGAACAACTCGTCAACGCGCAGTTAGACCTCGAAACGGCGGAACGGCGACTCTCCGAAGATGACGACGGCAGCGCACAGGGCATCCTCAACGCGCAATTTAGTCTGGCGAGCGCGAATATCTCGCTGGAAAGCACGCAGGCCAATTCGCCCTGGGTGCAATTGGATAATGCGCAGCGCCAACTCGCCGCCGCCCGCCGCGATCTTGAGAACGCCCAGCGTGACTATAACGAGGCCATCAGCAATCCGAGCAGTCCGGCTTCGGCGGTGGATAACGCCCGTGATGCCGTTTTACGTGCGCAAGACAGTGTCGCATCGGCACAAAACAGCTACTACTCCGCTGCGCAGAGCTTCGCCCAGTGGGAATACAACGTGCAGACGCAGCAAAACAACGTCACGCAGCGCGAACTCGAACTGGAACGGGTGCTTGACGGTGCGGGGATCGACGCCGATCTGGTGCAGTCAGTGCAACGCGCACAGTTGAACATCGACCGTATATCCGCCGATATTGCACGAGCGTCACTGATCGCCCCTTTTGATGGCGTCGTGCTGGAAATCACGGTCACTCCCGGCGACAGCGTGCAGGCCTTCAACGCGGTGCTGACGCTGGCGGTCCCCGCACCGAGCGAGGTCAACACGACGCTCGCCTTCAATGACACGCAGCAGCTATCCACTGGCAAAGTCGGGACATGCCAGATCGCCAACCGCGACGAGACGCTGGTCGCCTGTATCGTGCGGCAGATTCCATTAAGCAGCCGGGATGCCGATCAAAGCACCCGTGTCGCCGCCGATTTTACTGGGCTTGACACATCATTGGGACAACTGGTCGAGGTCGTGATGCCGCTCAACGTCAGTGAGGATACGCTCTGGCTGCCACCGCAGGCGATCCGCACCTTCCAGAACCGTACTTTCGTCGTCGTGGTTGAAGAAAGCGGCGAGCGTGTAGCGGATGTAGTGCTTGGCTTGCAAACCGATGACCGCTTGGAAATCATCAGTGGCGTGGAAGAAGGTGATGTGGTGGTAGCTCAGTAGGTCATGCCACTACACCCCCGTCCCACTCTCTAATAAGAGACGGGGGGAACTAACCACCAATCACTAAAAACTAAGGACTCAACACCTATGGCCTTCATCACCTGCAAGCAAATCGTCAAAGCATATAAAGTCAGCGATCACGAGATCGTCGCGCTGCGCGGTATCGACTTCACGATGGAGCGCGGCGAGATGGTCGCCATTATCGGACCCAGCGGCGCGGGGAAATCGTCGCTGTTGAACCTGCTGGGCGGACTCGACTCCCCCACCGCCGGACAGTTAACGGTCGATGGTGACAACCTGCTCGACCTGCGCGGACGCACTCTCGCCGACTATCGCCTGAAACGCGTCGGTTTTGTGTGGCAGCAGGTCGAGCGTAATTTGCTGGCCCACCGTTCGGCGATCCGTAATGTCGCCTTACCAATGATGCTGGCGGGTGCCTCGCCCTTGCAACGTCGCAAACGCGCCCGCGACCTGCTGGAAGCGGTTGATCTGGGCGACCGCTTGCGGGCAAAACCGGGTCAGCTTTCCGGCGGACAGCAGCAGCGTGTGGCGATTGCCGTCGCACTGGCGAATCAACCGGAACTGTTGCTCGCCGACGAACCGACCGGCGCACTCGACCGCAAGACGGCGATTCAGGTGATGGACCTGATTAACCGCCTGCGGGCAGAAATGGGCCTGACGATTCTGATGGTCACACATGACATGGAGATGGCGCAATACGCCGACCGCGTGCTGACACTACGTGACGGCGCACTCGGTCAGGAGATGAGCGAATCCCATACCGACGAATCCGCGTCTATGCTGGACGGTGAGGGACGCATCCGCCTGCCGGATGCCGTGAAACCGCATCTTAACGGCGGATCACGCATCGCGGTGGAGATTCGACCGGAAGGCGTGCTGCTCCGCCGCGAAAACGCAGACGACGATGATATCGCTACCGGGTTCGACGATGCGCCGCCGGACGAACCCACGAAACGGCGCTGGCGATTGTTCAACCGAAAAAGCCGTAACGCAAAGGCGCAAGGAAGTGAATGATGTTCCAACGTAAGCGTCAGCAAGAACCCAACGACGATGCCATCGTCCGCATAGACAATGTGACGCGCTCGTTCGGATCGGGCGACACGGCAATTCATGTGCTGCGCGGCGTTGATCTGCATGTGGAAGCGGGAACACTGGTCGGGCTATACGGACCATCCGGCAGCGGCAAAACGACTCTGCTCAATCTCATCGGCGCGTTGGATCGTCCGACATCTGGCAGCATCCACATCGACAATGAGAGCATCGTCACCATGCGAGATGGTAAGCGGGCGAAACTGCGGCGCACACGGCTGGGATTCATCTTCCAGAATTACACGCTGGTGCCGACCTACACAGCCTGGGA
>DAOTXA010000145.1:0-12511 GCA_034435595.1 Anaerolineae bacterium
TGCTGCGGGCATGTGACTTATGGGACCTGTTCGACGTGCATACGATCTCGGAGGATATTGGTCAGTTGAAGCCTGCACCTATCATGTTTACAACCGCGCTTGCTGAACTTGATATTGAATGTAGCCAAACCGGGCGCGTGGTGATGGTCGGTAACAATCTGGCGCGAGACATCAAAGGTGCGAACGAACTCGGCATGATTAGCGTCTGGCTGTCGTGGTCACCGCGCCGCTCGCATTCGCCCGCCGAAGACGCCGAAACGCCCGATTTCGAGATCAAGGAACCGGGCGACCTGCTGGCGCTGCTGCGCCGCATTGAACTGGATTTACCCCCTATTGAGGCATAGAGACTTTCATGGATACCACATTGACTCTGGAAAACGTCGTCGTGCAGTTGGTTCGCGCCGTATATCGTGACTTTGATTGGCAAATTACTCAGGTCGATCATCCCGATTATGGCGGCCTGTTTGCCCCCGACAGCGGACTCGCAAGCGCCTCACATGGGGGCACGCTGCGCTTCATCATGGTCTGTGGATTGCTGGCGCATCTGCATGTAACACAACCAGGCGTACTACCCGACAATGCGCCCGACGCTGATACACTGCTGCAACGTATGGACATCGCCTGTGATTTCGCGCTTAAGGCACAGCGTCCAAGTGGATTAACTGATTTGCTCTCGACCAACTTCGACTCCAGCCCAGATACGGGTTTTAACGTCGAGTTGATGTGCGCGTTGACCGATGTTGCACGCGGGACGCCGTCCCTCGCCGCGAATCTGGCAAAAGTGGAGACATTCATCCGGCGTGCAGTCGAAGGCATGAAAACAGGAGGCTTCCACACACCAAATCACCGCTGGGTCATCACCAGCGCATTGACGCAGGCAGCGCGGCTCTTTCCCGATCTGGACGTATCGGAAACGGTGAACGCCTATCTACGCGAGGGCTTCGACGCCGATGAGGAAGGCGCATATATCGAGCGCAGTGTCGGCATTTACGACACGGTGAGCAATCGTGCGCTGCTGTTTATTGCTGAAAACTGGCCCGACGACGAGACGCGCCAATCTGCCCTTGATGCCGTGACACGCAACCTCGAATTTGACCTGCACCTGCTGCACCCCGACGGCAGTGCAGAAACCGGCCTTTCCCGGCGGCAGGACTACGGCACACGGGCCGTCCCGTTAGCGCTAATCATGCCGCTCATGGTCTGCGGAAAGATCACGGGTAACGATCGTTTCATCAAGGCGGCGCAATGGTTGTGGGCGCGTGCCCATGCCAGCAACGCATTATCGAGTACAGCACACGGCGGCGAACGAGTCGTAGACGCGCACTGGCATACCTATGCGCTGTTGAAATACGGCACACTGCCGCAAACACAGGCCGAAATCCCCGCCAACTATGTGCGTTACTATCCCAGGAATCAAATCTGGCGCGTGCGCGATAGCGACATCAGCGCAAGCGTGTTCGGCAGCGTCACCCGGCTGATGACGCTCGTCTATGGTCAGGTCACGCTTAGTAGCGTCAAAATTAACCATGCCTATTTCGGCGTTGGCAAATTCATCGCAGAGACGATGGCGGCGGATGACTCATCAGTGACCTTACATTCATCGGGCGTGCAACATCCGCACAAACCGGGCTATGAACTGCCGCTTGGTCGCCCGGTGGACCCCGATCAATGGGATGACACCTTTGCCGAGCGCGACTATCGCCCGCTTCCACCTGCGGAAAGCACACTGACCGTCACAGTGGTTGACGGCGGCTTCGACTTTCACTTCCAATCGCTCAAAGCGCTAGACGGCGTGCCGGTACAGATCGCGCTGGACTTCCCGGCGGGTGGTGTATGGGAGACGGACGATACCGCACTCGTTACCGCACCGGGGCTAACGATATTTCTAAAATCGGGCACGGGCACGCTGCGCTTTGGTAGTGACGTGATTCACATCAACGGCGGTAAAGCCGAAAATCGCTATTTTGAGCAGCGACATTCAGAGCCGGTCCCGCATGATCATGTGCGCGTGTTACTGGCGTTTCTGACGCCAGTCGATCATCGTTTCTCGCTGCGACTATCTCACGGATGGTCTGGCTAAGAATCATATGTGGTACGTGTACAAGATAGCGCCGTGTGGTGGATTGATCTTCACCCAAAAAATCAGGGTATTGCCAATTGGTGGTCTACCCCCAGTTATTTAGAGTAGCGCCTATGTCTCATATAGCTCGTAGCCGTTAGCTTTTAGAAGGTGTTTGTAAACATGTAAATCACCTGTTTTGCCGCCATCGGCTAAAGCTGACGGCTCCAAATTGCGCCGGAAGCGCACCAGAGGGCGCTCTGACCGGCGCGTCGCCAGGAGTTTACAAGCCCCTTCCAGTGGGCTTAGCTTTTTGGTAGCCGGATTGCTTCAGCATCCGGTGACAAATCAGCATCATAAATGAATTCACATATACGCTTTTAGCTTTCAGCAGGTTTGCTTATCCGATATTCGCGTTAGAGTAACAACAACTCAAGTGGCGTAGCTGATACCCGAATGCAGCCGCTGAAGACAGAACGCTTTGGTGCGGTCGAATAAGATAGCGCTCGCGGGTGACACAAGGCAGCCTCACCCAAATTGCGATCAATCGCGAGTAGAACAGTCCGGGTTGGGTACTGGTGTTGTGAAACGGGCTATTGTGTAGTGACAGCCTCGATTAATCCTGGTTTGTAGTTCTGGTTAATCGTGTAACCGGGTGGGACGATCAGAAATTCGTCATCGTTCCAATCACCATTGATGAGCATCTTCAAGAGGCGGTTGTCCCCCTGAATGCGCTCAAATGCCCAGCCCTCGCGCTCCGCCTTCTTACGGGCCATCGATTCGACTTTGGATTGATCGCCCAAACCCATATCAATGAAGGCAGCCCGCGTGTAATGACTCGACCATTTGCGCATCTCTTCCATGAGCATATCGGCAGTTTCCTTGCCAAATTTCTCGATGTACTGTTCGTATACCTCACCTTCGGTTTCAATATTTGCTGCACCCAGTGTTTCAGTGCTGCCTTTCTGTAGATGCTCCATATAGTCAACCGAATACCAAAACGTACCGGGGTGGTTGGTAAATTCCTCTTGGTAGCGTTCCTGCGATCCCAGATACAAGGTGATGCAATCATGTGCGCGTGGCATCACGAGTGGCACATCACGTGCAGTCAGACCGATTGTAGAGGCACCACACATGCCATAGGCCAGCAAAATACCGTCGCAATCCGCAGATGCGACATCGTCAATATGCGATTGCAAGATGCTGCGTAAGTTCTTAGGGCGATTGTGTAAGCCTTGCCTGAGAAGTTGGACCGTAATCGTGTGTGGACTGTGTGCGGCTAACGCGTAAATCGTCCGTGATAAGGCAGAACATGTGAGTGCGACAAATTGGCTCATCTAGTTTGATTCCTGTTTCATATTCACGGTGCGGGAACAAATTTTATCGTATTTCCTCTGCGGCCCAATGGTCGCCCATTGCACGGCGACCGGCTGCAAGACCTTCTCCCTCAGAAAGTTCTCGTACCAGATCATCTCGTTCAAGTATGTCTGGATTCAGTCGAACACCCAGGCCAGGTCCGTCTGGGATATTGAGATGACCGTTATTGATAGCTGGCGTAAAATCACTCAATATCGGGAAATATGTTTTGTAGAACGCGCGAACAGACTCGACATAAAATAAGTTCGGAATGTGCGCACCCAGATGCATACAGGCGGCGTGACAGATTGGCCCAGCGACATTGTGCAAGACGAGCGGCAAACCATAAGCCTCAGCCATGTTCGCGATCTTGCGCGTTTCGCCAATGCCGCCGTTCCATACCGGGTCTGTCATCAAAATCTGTGCAACGTGTTTCTCCATCCATTCGCGGAGTTGCCAGCGTGTCATCAATAATTCTGAACCGACAATTGGAATGGTTGTGCGTGAGGATACGAGCTTGATCTCATCAGCATAGATAGCAGGCATCACGTCTTCGAGGAACAGGATGTCGTAGGGTTCTAGTGCTTGTGCGATGCGCTCGACACAAGTACGGTTCCAGCGAAAATGGAACTCAATACCAATCGCCATTTGATCGCCGACTGTATCACGAATCTGGCGTATGGGCTTTAAACCTTCGTCGATTTGTCTTGTTGAAATCATCTGACCGAAACTGGCTTCGCTGAAGCGGTCAAATGGCCATATCTTCATCGCTTGGATGCCATCGCCCAACAAGGACTGAGCTAGTTTCCCGGCGTCGTTGTGCCACGCATTGTAATCCTGTACGCTTTCTGTTCCGATGCAGGTATTGTACGTGGGAACCGTATGCCGTGTGCGCCCACCCAAGAGATGGTACAGTGGTGCATTGTAATGCTTGCCCATGATGTCCCACAGTGCGATTTCAACAGCAGACAACGCCCGTGTCTCTGCGCCAGCATAACCGTGATACATGATGTTATCCATCACAAAGCGCCACAGGCCCTCAATATCCAATGGGTCCTGGCCTAATAAGAGTGGCGCAAGCGTCCCGTGCAACGCCCCCTTTGCACCCGGAATTTTATCCACTGTTTCACCCAGACCGATGATACCGCTGTCTGTATGGACACGGACGACCATCAAACGAGGGTATGCTCGCCATTGCAAGCTTTCTATTGCAGTAATCTTCATAACTTTAGCCTTAAACCAGGGTCACAGTGTTGGTCAACGTGCCAACGCCGTCAATGTTTATAGATATCTGATCGCCCACTGTCAGGGTGAAATCGGCATCAGGAACGATTCCCGTTCCCGTCAGCAAAAAAACACCGTCAGGAAAATGATTGCTTCGACCCAGGTACTCGACTAATTCATGTAGTTTACGGTGAATGCTATCCGTATGGATTCTGGTATCGACAATGGTTTGTCCATCCCGTGTGATCTTGAGCGCAATCTCGACCTGAGGCCATTCGCTGTAACCACCCAGCAAGATACCCGGCCCCAGCGCACATGATTTTGTGTAGACTTTGGCCTGGGGTAGATAGAGCGGATTCTCGCCCTCGATGTCTCGGCTGCTCATGTCATTGCCAATGGTGATACCGATCACCTCCATCGCAGGATTCATCACCAATGCCAGTTCTGGTTCTGGCACGTTCCAGGTTGAGTCTGTGCGGATGCCTACATAGTCATATGGCCCGACAACTCGTGTCCCCCGTGCTTTGAAAAACAGTTCGGGGCGTTCTGCACTGTAAACACGAGCGTAAACATCGCCGCCGTCAACGGCTTCTTCCTGACGGGCGCTACGGCTGCGCTCATACGTCACACCAGACGCCCACACATCCTGATCCTCAACAGGGGGTAACCAATGCGGCTTGCCTTCTTCTGGCAATTGGTCAAAGTGTGTGCGATCATAGCTTTCCCCTTGTTCAAGAAGGCCATCAATCGCCGCTTGTACACGTCCAACGCTGGACTGAAGAAACGCTGTCAGTGAACCAACAGTGTCCGTAATGTCTGTAACTCTATTGTCATTTAGTAACCCAATACGATTTCCAGTATCCGGGTTAAAGAACCGAACCAGCAGAGTCATCGCACACTCTCCCACACAACAAAACCATCGTCATTACGAGATGTTTTCAGCAATCCGCGCCGTGTTAACCGATCCAGATTGCCTGACATGCCATAGCTAAAATCCTGGTTGGCTCCTTCAGGCCAGTCACCCAACATAATCCCAATCGTGTCGATGGCTTCTCGTAATGTGAATGTATTGCCAGCACGCGCATGTTCCAGCAACCGGGCTTCTACATGCAGGCAGTATTGTTTACTTTCTTCGATGAATGCTTTTACATCCGCACCTTTTTGCAAAGGCCAGTGGGCTGTCGCCAGAAGTTCGATATCCATCGCCAGCAGGCGATTTTGCGTCGATTCATACGTATCTACATAACAGTACGTCGGGGGCATGGCAGGTGACCAATCTTCATTCGGGATGTTTGTCCACATGGTTGCTTCACCAGAAATCAGAGTCTTGCTGAGTGGATCATAGATGGCGGTGTGCCCCCAGGTATGACCGGGTGTATGAATCGCTTCGACTGTCCAATCTGCACTCAGCCGAAAATGCTCACCGCCGGTTAGGGTTAGATCAACCGGAGTGCTGAGTGTATCGGCACGAATGCCTGCCTTGCCCTCATCACCGTAGCCGATGCCATGATCAGCCTCAAACTGTGAATAACGGCCTTTAATAATAGCCTCTGTATCTTCTACCCAGGGTCGATCCAACTCATGGCAAATCACCAGCGCCTGTGGTGCGGCGGCCTTCATTGGCTGGTTGCCGCCCTGATGATCTAGATCAGAGTGTGTAATCAGGATGTACGTCAGATCCGCCGGATCAAAACCAATCGACTGCATATACGGCAAAATCTCCTGTTCCGGGTTCATTGCTGCGCCAGTATCAACCAGCATTGCAGCATCATCGCCGATCAGAAGATGCACATAGACCATGCGCGTGCCGCCGAAGCGACAGATAATTCTGTGAATACCGGGGGCAATTTCCATGTCAGGTTCCTTAAATATCCAGCACAGATTTTTTCACATCGTCGTCGGGTGTATCTTGTGGCTGTGTACCCTTAACACCCAGGCCACCATCAACCTCGTAATTCGCGCCCGTCACGAAGCTCGATTCATCCGACGCCAGAAACAAAAAGACGTTGGCGACTTCTTCAATAGTGCCAACACGTCCGATGGGGTGCATATCATCAAAGGCTTTGCGGATCATCTCCGGGTTGGATTGCTCGGCGACGAAGTTGTGCAACATAGGCGAATCAATCGTGCCCGGTGCCACCGAGTTTACCCGAATACCGAACCGGGCATAATCAGTAGACATGGCCCGTGCCAGCGCGATTAGCCCGCCTTTTGTCGCGGAGTATGCCGCCAGCCCTGGTAGGCCAAGAATCCCCGTTACGCTTGACATGTGAATGATGCTGCCGATACCGGCGTCCATCATGCCAGGGATCACCGCACGACAGACGAGATACGTGCCGTACAAATTGACGTTCATGCAGCGAGCGAAATCTGCTGGCTCGACCTCATGCAAGCGTCCGGGTGGCATCACAGCCGCGTTGTTGACCAGCACCGTGATGGTTCCAAAAGTGGATGTCAGCTTATCAATGGCCTGCTGCACGTCGTTTTCATCGCCGACATTAGCCGCCAATCCCATTGCTTCACCGCCCGCATCTTTAATCGTCCCTGCGACGGCCTGGGCTGCTTCGCCGTTGATATCAAGCACGCCGACCTTTGCGCCTTCCTCGGCAAACTTAATGGCGATACCACGACCAATACCGTCTCCTGCCCCCGTCACCAGGGCGACCTTACCGGCTAAACGCTGCATGTTGTCCTCCATAAAACTATTCACATCACATTCTTTGAGCTTATATGATGTTTGATCCCAATTGCATTTGCTCTATAAACTTGTTCTGGAAATCCGAATAGGCGGTTAATTCGATATAGTTCACTTTTAGCGATGCCACCCTAGCGCGGTACGCTTTGTCGATCAACAACATCCACGCGCCCATCCCGGCGGCATTACCAATTTGATCAAACCGGTCAAGTGGAATCTGCGGGAACATACCGATCTCAATTGCACTGGCGACATTGATATACGTGCCAAACGCGCCCGCGATTAAGAAATGATCCAGATCATCAGCAGACAACCCGGCAGCTTTCAGCAGAATATCGATGCCAGCGCGGATCGCTCCCTTCGCCAGTTGGATGGTCGCCACGTCTTTGCGCGTTACCATGATGGGCTGGCTGATGCCGGATGACAGCATAAATCCACTGGTGCCGTGATAAGTATCTACATAAGGATGTGCATTGTTTAGCCGTCCCATTGCGTCAATTATATTTTGCTGGCGCATGACGGCAATCGCGTCAAGAATGCCGGAACCACAAATACCCGTCGCTGGCTGATTGTCGATTGTCTGTATTTGCAATGCGCCATCCATAAAGGAAACACGCTCAATCGCTCCGGGTGCTGCCCGCATTCCATTGCGGATATGGGCACCCTCAAAAGCAGGGCCAGACGCGGTTGAGCAGGTCCACAATTGTTTTTGATGTGCCAGCGTAATCTCAGTATTGGTGCCGATGTCGATGCCCAGTACGGTCTGATCTGTATCGAGCAATCCTGCCGCAAGAATCATCGCTGTATGGTCTGCGCCGACATAGCTGGCGATATTGGGCGGCATGTATACCTGTGCATTTGTGGCTGCCTTCACGCCGATCTCATGAGAGGGGAACTGCACCGGTTCGTCAGTGGCGGCGATGTAGGGGGCTTCACCAAGCTGATGAACTGGCAGCCGCGTGAACATGTGATGGATCGCCGTATTGCCCACGACGACGACATCAACGATTTGCGAAAAATCACACCCCGTCTGTTCACAAAGATTGTTTGCCAGATCATTGATGCCGTCCGCAAGCACCTGTTGCAGGGTCACCGCGTTGTGTGATGAGTCGTTTATTTTCATTATGCGGCTGATAACATCTTCGCCATAGGCAATCTGAGGGTTCATCATGCCCGCTTTGCCGACGCTTTGCCCCGTCTCCAGATCGATCAGATAGGCCGCGATGCTGGTCGTCCCGATGTCAACTGCCAGCCCGTAAACCTGGGAAGATATGGGTAGCACACCCACGACTTGACCATCATCATGAATGATAAAGCGAACCTGCCATTCATTTTTGCGTAAAATCGTCGGCATCTGTTGCAACATTGCCAGTGGAAGCTTTACCTGTACCGGCAGAGCATCGACCACGCGCCGCACATCCGAGCGCAAATCATCCAACGTCGGCGGTTCCAGCACAATATCATAGATACGTAATGCCGGGTTTACCTTCGTCGTCTCAATACGTCCTTCAAGCTGAAGCCGCTGCGATGCCGTGAGCGACTCAGGCGGCACCTCGACCACAACGTCAGACAACACCATCGTCTGACACGCCAACCGCCAACCGTCAACTAGTTCATCCGGGAGAAATTCCCCCATCTCCGCCAGCGTTGGCTCACTTAACGTGCCGGAAATTAGACGAACACGGCAGCTATCACACGAACCAATTCCGCCACATAGCGATATCAATCCAACACCCGCGTGTTGTGCGGCGTCAAACAACGATTCGTCATCAGCGCATTTGATATGTTGCCCAAGTGGTTGCAGCAAAATGTCATGCCGGGTCATCAGTGTTTAACCATTCTACTGGGTGGTCAAGAATACGCTTGTGAATCATAGCGGCCCCGCCCACTGCGGCAGCATCGTGTAAATAAGCTGATACATCAATCTCGACAGCATCCCGAATACGTGGAAACGCACGTGATGCCACAGTCTCGCGGATAATCGGCAGAAGATAGCGATGCGCCTCTGCCAGTGGGCCACCCAATACGACCTGATGTGGGTTGATGATATTGATCAGATTGGCGATGCCAACCCCTAGCCACTGCCCAACCTGTACCAGCGCATCCAATGCCACGCGGTCTTTCAGGTCGGCAGCATTGACCACGTCCGAAACCGTCAGTTGATCGAGGCTGTGTGATTTTAGCAGGGAAGAATTGCCGGAATCAATGCAATCACGAATATAAGAGAATAGTGCCTGTTGACTGGCGACAGTTTCCCAGCAGCCCCGGTTGCCACAATGACAGGGTTGTCCGTCCGGTTGAATCGTCATATGTCCGATCTCACCGGCATGACCGGATATGCCCTCAAGCAGTTCGCCCTTGAGTACAATACCCCCTCCCACCCCAACGCCGGAACTCACGTAAAGCAAGATGTTATCGGTGCCTTCATAACGATAGGCTTCGCCGATAGCCGCTAAATTCGCCTCATTTAAAACATAGATCGGACTAACGAAGTGTTCGGAAAGAATGGCTTTGATGGCTACGTCTTGCCAGTTCATGTTCGGCGCGAACAGAAGCGTTCCACTATCACTATGCACCAGTCCTGCGACGCCAACAGCAATGCCAAGCACACGCTGTTTTTTATGATCGAAATGGGCATAGGCTCGTTGCAGCATCGTCACGACCAAAGCCAGGGTCTTATCCGATTCATCTGATAGAGGGTTGGTACGATAATCGCGCAGCACTACATCCATAGAAAAATCGGCGGCAATCAATAGAACGTAACCAACGCCAATTTCAACGCTGAGAATTACACCGGCTTGCGGGTTTAGCTCAAGCGAGATCGCGGGACGACCAACACCGCTAGATTCCGTGCTTATAGGTAATTCTTTAACGAACCCATCGGCAACCAGTTCACGGACCATTCCCGAAATTGATGCTTTATGCAGGCCGGTGAGTGTTGCCAGTTGCGCACGAGAGATTGGAGCGTGCTGAAATAAGGTGCGTAGGATCAAAGACAAATTCATCCCGCGCATAGTTGCATGATCAACCAGTCCAGACATATTATCGCTACCATTTTGACGATAACAAAAACTAATCAAAGTGTAGTCGATGACGCTGGACATCGTCAAGTTTACCCGCCTATTGAATAATCTATATGTGCGCACGTCTTCTTGACAAAATGATCAATTCAATTAAAATTAATCATTGATTATTGATAATTTATCCGATGTTAACGTATGGTCGCTATCTCGTCAAGCAAACTACGCAATCAGCACGCCATTCAATGCAGTCTTTGGTCATGCTTGCAAGCATATTGTCCTGTGTTGGTCACGTATATGTGTGTTTCACGTCATCAATCTTCCCAAATTTTCCTTAAAGAGGTTCTCAAAGCTTGTTAGTTATGCGTAAATTGCGAAGCTCAACCTGTGCGTTGTGATCGACCCAACACAACAACAGAATCGGATATATGCGACTCATCTAATATTTATTTCCATCGTTAATCCGCACCAATCGTAGAGATCGGCAGACATTACAAATGTCATATTTTAACCTGAAGAGTGTTATGGATATAGATTCGAGAAGTAAGTTACAATGTCCTTGACAATTAGTTGTTGAAATAAACTATATGTCGGCACGTCAAGATGACAGCACGAATCAACCATAAACAACAATCTTAATCTAGGAGTATTTATGGCAACTCAAGTAGAACAAGTTTCGGAAACATCGATTGACAATCGCGTCTCTGGGTCTGTACTACAGTTTTTAAAACGTATTCTCCAGATTCGAGAGATTGGTGTGTTGATCGCGCTTATCTTGCTCGTCATCGGGATGTCTACCCAGAGTGAAGCCTTCCTCACCGAACTTAACATCTTCAACGTTCTACGTGGGATGTCCACCATTGGAATTATGTCCATTGGTATGACTATGGTGATCGTGACGGCAGGCATTGACTTGTCAGTCGGTTCAATGCTGGCGGCATCCGCGATGGTGACGGCACGCTTGATCTTCACCGGTGGCATCGATCCCTGGATCGCGTTTTTTGCTGGCCTCAGCATGGGCGGGATGTTAGGTCTTGCGAATGGCCTGGTTATCACCCGGCTTAAGGTCAACCCGTTCATCACAACACTTGGCATGTTGAGTGTCGCTCGTGGTTTGACCTATCTGCTGGCGTCAGGCTTGCAAGGTACGGTCGCAAGCAACATCCCACTACGACATGAAGGCGTTAGCTTTCTAGGCAATGGCTATGTGCTACAAAACTTTGAATTCCTATTCATTAAATTGGAACGTGGCATTCCTTTCCCGGTAGTCATCATGTTTGTGTTAGTCATCGTATTCTCTCTGTTTTTGCGTTACACGGTGTTAGGCCGGCAGATTTACGCAGTCGGCAGCAATGAAGCGGCAGCACGGCTTTCCGGTGTGCCCGTTGATCGCGTCAAACTTTTTGTTTATGCCATTACTGGCGTACTGTGTGCGCTTTCCGGGATCATGACAGCCGGACTATTGAGGACTTCTGCTACTAACGCGGGCGTAGGCATTGAGCTATCTGTCATCGCCGCTGTTGTCATTGGTGGTGCAAGCCTCATGGGTGGTGAAGGGACAATCTTTGGTGCAATCATCGGCGCAGCCATCATCGCCGTTGTTCGCAATGCTTTCGTGCTATTACAGGTACCCAGCTACGCCCAGCAAATCACAATTGGTGTTGTGATCATTTTGGCAGTAGCGATTGATCAATGGCGACGGCGCAATCGATAGCGTATCGCATTCGTATTTGCGTCTGGTTGGAGGGTAAAGGGGGTGTGAGAATAAGAACACATGTATAGGAAGGTTGTAGCAACTATTCGTATTTTTCAGCATGTTAGGAGCACATAGCAAATGAAATTTGCAAGGTATTTGACCTTACTCATAATTGTCACAATGATTGCTCTGGGCGGTCAACTGGTTGCCCAGAATGACGACATGATGCGCCCCGGTCCCGCGTTTGACTCACAATGTCAGCCGCTGGATGAAGGCGTAGTCATGCCGCTAAACGTGATGCCGGAAGAACCTCTCCGCATCGCCGTACTCGGCCTTGAGAACAACCCCTTCTGGATTCCCGTCAAACAAGGCACGGAAGCCGCCGCTGCTTTACTGGCTGAATACAACGTGACCGTTGACTGGATCATCCCCGGCGAAACTCATACCGCCGACAACTTCGC
>DAOTXA010000146.1:0-36341 GCA_034435595.1 Anaerolineae bacterium
TGTCGCTGGCGGTATCAAGATTATGCGGGGGCTTCGCTGCCCACCGTGGAGGACTTTCGCCGCAGTATGCAGATGATCCGCAACGCCGGTGTGCAAGAATGGACCAGTTCTGTGTTCGCGCAGAATATCGAGCGGCAGGTGCTTATCCAACCCGAAAGCGGGCAAGAGTTGAATGCGCTGCGCGACAACCCCTTCATCACAGGGGGCACGCTGCCGACCGCATTCCGCTGCAAGGTCAATGTGGACCCCTGACCCGCGCTGGGTTTATGGCGGTGGGATGTCAGCGCGGGTTGACATAAACCCCGAATTCAGACGCGACTTCGCCAACGCCGAACATGACTAAGCGTCGTTGGCCTCGTGTGGCCCGGTCCGGTCACTTGCGGTGGGGACGCGCCCCCGGTAAGGTGGCGAACGTTCGCCTATCTGACTGAGAGACACGCCATGCCATTGACTCTTTCCACTGTTCTTGCCGATCTTGTAGAAAGCACGCTGCGCCAGTTCGACTGGCAGATCACCGACCGCGACCACTCCGATTACGGCGGCCCGGTCAACCCGACGCACAAATTGCCAGAAGCAGCCTTCGGCGGTGCGCCGCGCCTGATTATGGCCTGTGCCTTGCTCGTCCATGCCCATGAAAAGCATCCCGACGCGCTGCCCGCCAACATGCCGCCCGTTGATCTACTGCTGGAACGTATGGATATTGCACTCGACTTTCTGGCACGGCAACAGCGGCCCAGCGGTCTGGTGGACCTGTATACGGCGAATTTTGATTCCAGCCCCGACGCCGGATTCAACGTTGAGGCGCTGGCGTCGGTATATGCGCTCACGCGAGAATCATCGCTGCTGGCGGCAAACTTGCAAAAGGTCGAGGCGTATATCCGCAGTTCGTTCGATGGATTGGTGACGGGCGGTTTTCATACCCCCAATCATCGCTGGGTGATGACCAGCGCCATGACGCAGACGGTCAAGCTGTTTGATGACCTTGAAGCGACGGAGATCATCAACGGTTATCTGGCGGAAGGTTTTGACATTGATGAGGACGGCGCATATATCGAGCGCAGCGTCGGCATTTATGACACGGTGACCAACCGCGCTCTGCTGTTCATCGCGGAAAACTGGCCTGATGAAGTAATCCGGGCGTCCGCGATAGAAGCAGTCGGGCGCAATCTGGCAATGGACCTGCACCTGCTCCATGCTGACGGCAGCGCAGAAACGGGCCTTTCCCGGCGGCAGGATTACGGCACACGCAGCGTCCCCGCACGCATGATTATTCCACTCGTGATGTACGGGCAAATCACCGGGAATACCGACTGTATCGCAGCAGCCCATTTTCTGTGGGACCGCGCTGGTGAAACTGTACAATCAGGCCCAACCTTGCCAGCAGGCGCACACTGGCACGCCTATGCACTGATGAAATACGGCGAACTGCCGGAAGTCGCACCGCACATCCCCGACGAGTACGTGACGTTCTACGCCAAAAATCAGGTGTGGCGGAACCGTGCCGGGAACCTGAGTGCCAGCGTGTTCGGCGGCGTCACGCGCCTGATGACGCTCACCTGTGGCGACATCACCCTTAGCAGCATGAAAATCTCGCAGGCCTACTTTGGCGTGGGTAGCTTTATCGCAGAGACGATGACCGCGACTGACGACTCGGTGACGCTGCATTCGTCCGGGGCGCAGCGGCTCCACAAACCCGGTTATGAACTGCCGCTTGGTCGCCCGGTCGCGCCCGATGACTGGGAATCTTCGCTTGCAGAACGTGACTTTCGCTACATCGCCCCGGCAGAAAGTGAACTGACCGTAACAGCGGCCCCCGGCGGGCTGGACTTCCACTTTCGCACACTGGACGGACTCGACCGGGCTACTGTGCAAATCGCCCTCGACTTCCCGGCGGGTGGCATCTGGGAGACAGACGAATCGGCGTTTGTCACCGCGCCGGGGCAGACGATCCTGTTCAAATCTGGCGTGGCGCGGATGCAGTTCGGCGATGATGTGCTGACCATCGAACCGGGCGCATACGGTCACCGCACCTTCATCATGCGAGATACCGAACCTGTCCCGCACGATCACACGCGGGTGCTGCTGACCTTCCGCACCCCGGTCGATTTCCATTTTGCCATGCGCGTATCTCGCGGGGTCAGTGGCGCATAAGGGCAGGTGCCAACGACCATCAAGCGCAAAACAACAGGCCGCCCAGAACAATCGGGCGGCCTGTTTCATCTCGCGGGGTCACAGCGGATCGTTGATCTGATAGATGGCTACACCCGGATAGCGGCGTGCCTTGAGTACATCTAGGATTCGTTGACGCGCTTAATGTCGGTCGTACTCTGGATGACCTCGAACTTCTCCAGCGTGGGATGCCCGGAGAATGTTTCCGGCGGTAGTGAACCGGATCGCGCATGACCTTCTTTGAAGGCGTCGGATTGCGTCCAGGCGTTAAAATGCGCTTCCGATTCCCAGAACGTCATCACAACGTATGGATCGCCTTCTTGTGTGGGGCGCAACAACTGGAACGAGATAAACCCCGGCATTCCATCAACCAGCGTAGAACGATCAGCGAAACGCTCCTCAAAAGCCTGCGCATGAGCAGAATTTACAGGAATCCGGTTACAGGTGACAATCATGTGTTTTTTCCTGACAATGGTTACATAAACTGGTGGCGGTGATTTTATACTCACCACTGATCATTGTAGCAAAAAAGAGCAGACCTATCGCCGATATTGACATCTTCAGTCTAATCGAAGGGTTAAATTGCGTACACGGGGCTATACTCTTGTATAGCCTCATTTTTGATCTATACATCATGGAGAATGCAATGATACCCCGACAAACCAGACGGATACGTCTCTTTGTTCCAGCACTTGTACTGCTGGCACTGCTGATGATAGTTCCCGTGACAATCGCGCAGACGCCGCAGTATTCCCCGGCGGACTGCCCGTTAGACGTGGCGGATAACGTCGAATGCGGCTATCTCATTGTCCCCGAAGATCGCAGCAACCCCAACAGCCCCGATATCTGGCTGGCAGTCGCGATTGTCCGCAGTGAGGGCGCGACCCTGCCCGATCCAATTGTCTATCTGGAAGGCGGACCGGGTGGTAGTGCGCTGACCGCGCTTGACGCATGGTATAACACAGTCTATGGCGAAAACCGCGACATCATCCTCATTGATCAACGTGGAACCGGCTACAGCGAACCCGGTCTGTTCTGTGGCGAGGGCGGCGATTCCGAAGTAGACGAGACTCGCGCCTGCCGGAATGAACTCGAAGCACAGGGTATTGATCTCGCCGCGTACACCAGCGCCGCCAATGCCGCCGATGTCGAGGATTTGCGCATCGCCCTCGGCTACGATCAGATCAACCTGTACGGCGTCTCTTATGGCACACGACTGGCGATGACGGTCATGCGTGACTTCCCTGACGGCATCCGCAGTGTGGTGCTCGATTCACCATTCCCGCCTGCTGCCGACGTGTTTAACGAGGACGGCGTCAACTTCTACTACGGGCTGACCGAACTCGCCGCCGATTGTGCCGCCAATGCCGCATGTAACGCCGCCTTCCCCGATCTCGAACGTTTCTTTGTCGATCTGGTGAATCGTGCCAACGAGAACCCGCTCATCATTGGTGATGAGGAGGTCTTCGGGACCGATCTGGTCGAGCAGTTGTACCAGAACTTCTATGATACGAAGATCATCCCCTTCTTACCTGCCATCATCTACGATACCGCCGCCGGAAGCGAAGACGCCTATATCGCCTTCGAGGAGTCGCTGGACAGCGAGCTTTTCGGTGACGAAAACGGGTCAGATGGCGTTGAGGACAGCGCAGCGGTTGATCTGGCGGCGATGACGGATGCCGAGTTCGACGCCTTCATGATGGACGAACTTGACTTCGACACCGTTGATGAACTGTATGACTACCTGGATGGCCTCACTGACGACGAATACAACGCACTGCTGACTGACATCGAATCCGGCGAAAGCGAGGCCGATTTTGATGAGTCGGGCGACATTGAGGACAGCACAGCGGTTGATCTGGCGGCGATGACGGATGACGAATTCAACGCCTTCATGATGGACGAGTTGGACTTTGATACTGTCGATGAACTGTATGACTACCTGGATGGCCTGACCGACGACGAATACAACGCACTGCTGGACGAGATCGAAGGTGGCGGCGAGGACGACTTCGACCGCACCGATGCAGCGGGCATGTTTAACTCGGTGACATGTGCGGAAGAAATTCCCTTCAGCAGCTTGCAGCAGCAGGCCGCGCTGATGGCGAACATCCCGCCGGTGCTGCGCGATCACTTCCGCGAAAGCTTTGAAATCTCGCAGGAAGTATGCGCGGTTTGGGGCGTGCCCCTGTCTGGCCCCCTAGAGGACGAGATTGTCGTTAGTGACATTCCGACCCTGATTCTGGTCGGTCAATATGACGTAGCGACACCGCCAGCCTGGGCCGCACTCGCCGCCGAGGGCTTGAGTACCGTCTTTTTGCTGGAATTCCCCGGCGCGGGACACGGCATTATCGACGCCACACCCTGCGCGAGGGAAATCGGGGCAGATTTCATGAACAATCCGTCCACCGGACCCGATACAACCTGCCTTGAGCAGATCGGACCGCCCCAGTTCTACGTGCCCTAGGCCAGACGCAGTATGCAAAGATCGCCCATGTGGGCGATCTTTTTGCGGCTATGATGGTATCATATTCGTATTGTGACATATTGTATTTAAATCTATCTACCTAAACGCAGCAGACATGCATGGCTACCTTAAACATTTCCGAAGAACTTCATCGCCGCATACACCAACAAGCAGCGGAACATGGTGTTTCGGTTGAGACGTGGCTGGCAGCACAAATAGAGCAACCTGTAGATGAATCCGTCTCTGAACGCAAAGAACGCGAACAGCGAGAGAGAGAACAGCGAGAGACGCTGGCGGTTTCGCTCCAGGCAGCGAATGCCGGGGTCTGGACCTGGGAGATTGCCGGGGACCGCGTGACCTGGGATACGAAGATGGAGGCAATTTACGGCCTGAAACCGGGCACATTTGGTGGTAATTCGGCAGCGTGGGATCGCCTTCTACATCCTGAAAGTCAGGCCGCAGCGCAGCAAGCGATAAACGCGGCAATTCGCGGCGACGCGCCCTTTAACGTTGAGGTGCGTACTCGTCGGGTGGATGGCACAGAGCGAATCCTTCTCTCTCAAGCGGTGGTGATCCATGACCAGCAAACAGGCGAGCCACTGCGTATGATCGGCGTCAACATTGACATTACCGAACGCAAACAGGCTGAAATCGCGCTGCGCCAAAGTGAGGCACTCTATCGCACCATTGCCGAAAACTTCCCCAACGGTATGCTGGCGATGTACGACCATGACCTTCGCTACACCGTCATCAACGGGAAGGGATTGGCGGCGATTGGACTGACTCCGGCTGATTTGGAAGGCAAACGGCTGCGTGATGTGTTCCCGCCAGAAATCTACCAGCGTGACGAACCGGCGCTGCTGGCAGCGCTGCGCGGCGAATCGACCGAGGCAGTGATTCCTTTTGCTGATGGCTGTTACCGCGTGATGACTGTGCCGGTTGTCGACCAACAGGGCACGATTATGGGCGGCATGGTCATGTCGCAAAACATTACGCCACTTAAGGAAGCGGAAAATCGACTGCGCGAAACCATCGACCAACTGGAACTGGCCCTGAGTACCGCCAAACTCGGCGTATGGTTGCTTGATCCGGGTGCAGAACGAAGTACATGGAACGCGCAGTTGCACGAGATTTTTGGCATCACGCCGGAAGAACTTGCACAGAATCCCGACCTGTGGCGCGAACTCATCCACCCTGATGATCGTGAAGAAACCTTAGCCGGAATAGCGGAAATCGGCGCGGACGAACAGGTTACTACTGTGCGCTTTCGCGTGGTGCGCCGGGATGGTGAACTGCGCCATGTGGTGGCGTCTGGACGTGCGCTCTGCGATGAAGACGGCAATATAGTTAAAGTAATCGGCATCAACCAGGATATTACCGACTTTAAGCGCTCCAAGCAGGCATTAGAAGCCAGCGAAGCCCGCTACCGGGCGCTGTTTAACGGCTTCATCAACCCCATTGTCATCTACGATGAAGAGGCCCGCATCCTGATGTTGAACCCGATAGCGGCGAAAAACCTTGGCGTCACACCACAGGCAGCCATCGGCACCAAACTCAGCGATTACTTCCCCCAAAACCAACAGATAACCGTCGAACGCATCGCACAGGCCCGGCAAACGAACGCCTCGTTCATCGTCGAGGATCAGGTCGATTTACCCGAAGGGGGCACACGCTGGTTCTGGTCGGTGGTGCAACCGGTGATCTATCAGGGCGTGAAGGGTGCGCAGATCGTCTCTTACGATATTACCGAACGTAAGGAAGCCGACCAGCGCGAAGAAGAACGCCAACGCTTACAACGCGATTTGGAGCGCGAGCAGTTCATCGCCCAACAGAATGCGCGGCTGATTTCCGTGATCTCGCACGAGTTCCGCACGCCGATGACGATCATGAAGAGTTCCAGCGAGTTGATGACGAAATATCATGACCGTATGACGCGGGACATGCTCAAGGAAAAGGTCGATCGCATTGGCGAGCAGATCGACCAGTTAAGCGAGATGCTGGACGAAATTGACCGCCTGTCGCGGGCCAACCGGGGATTTCTGGACTATCAACCGGAACACACCGACATCAGCGAGTTATGCCAGAGCATTCTGGATGAACTGAGCGAGTCAATCGGGTCCAATCACCGGCTGACCTATGCTCCGGTGAAGCCGGGGGCACAGGCCGTACTGGATCGTAAATTGCTGCATCATGCATTAACAAATCTGCTGGCAAACGCGATCAAATACTCGGATGTGAAGAGCGCTATTCATCTGTCGGTCAAACGCGTCGATGAATTCTGGCAGTTCAGCGTGTCCGATCACGGGATTGGCATCCCCGAAGAAGACCAATCAAATCTATTCCAACCCTTCGCCCGTGCCAGCAACGTTGGAACAATCCGTGGAACGGGCATCGGCCTGTCGATTGTCAAAGAGGTTGCCGAGTACCATCAAGGCTGGGTCGATTTTCACAGCGAACTCGGTGTAGGCAGTACCTTTACCCTTGCAATCCCGGTCAATCTGCGGGGTCAAAATAATGAAGATTCTGATCGTTGATGACGAGTTTGAAATCCGCGAGAATATCCGTGTGGCGCTGTGCTTTGAGGGATATATCGCGGCGGGAGCAGAAAACGGTGCAGACGCACTGGCGCATATTCAGGTAGATCGCCCGGATTTGATCTTCTGCGACATTGTGATGCCAGAAATGGACGGTCACAAACTGTTGTACGCATTGCGGCAAAATTCTGATACGGCGAGTATCCCCTTTGTGTTTTTAAGTGCGCATACCTCGCCAGATGAAGTGAAGATCGGTTTGGACGAGGGAGCCAGTGCCTATGTCAAAAAACCGTTCACCGTCGATGAATTGCTAGACGTGATTGACAAGTTGCTCGGTCAGCACGAATAGACACCCAGGCAGCGGCGGCCCTCGCAGTGCAGTCTGCGAGAGCCGTATGTGTGCCGTGTGACGATGTTGGCGCTAAACCCGTCAGGAAACGGGTACACCGGGCGAAAATCCACCCGGATCATCGTCGGGATCGCCCTCACTTCCCGTAGTCAGTGGGTTAGCCGGTGTATTCTGTCTACGTTCACGGATAGGGTATATAGTTTCCGCGTTTGTAGACGGACGATTGCCGTATTTTTCTTTCAGCTTCTTCAGCCGGAACTCGGCGTGTTCGCGCAGGACAGCCAGCGCATCCTGATCGATCCAGTAGATCATCGTGCGTGCATCAAGCAATCCATCGGGATGATCCTGCGGGTTGATGCGCACCTGTTTGGACACCAGTTTGACGTTGAAACGTCCCAACAGGCGGCGCAGCACCGCGACCGGCTTCTCCGACAGGTCACCGCGACCGTCCAGATAACGCCGGATGTCGGGCAGATGATCGACGGCGAAGGCGGTGATTCGCTTTAGCAGCACAGCGGCAGGAATGGCGTCCTCCTCGCCTGTGAGCAGCCCCTTGTTGGGGAAGGCGTTCGCCAGCGCAGCGGTGAACAGTTGGCGCTGTGCAGTCGTGTGATGGCGTTTTGCGGGCAGCGATTCGGCATCACTGCGATCTAGCTGTTTGACGCTTTCGGTATCCGACAGATACGCGGTGAACAGCCTCAATCCCTGCCGCGCCTGTTGCTTGTGATACTGCGCGTAGAGTTCCGGGGAGATGATACGCCCGGTGGCCTCCTCGATTTGCCAGCGCAGCAGACCCAGAAAGTCCGCCTCATTCAGTGTCCCTTGCAGGCGTTTGGCGTCTATGTCCTCTGGCGATACGGCCTCGATTTCGCCGCCACCAATTCGTTGCTCGTCTTCGTCGTCCTGTTCTTCGCGGGTGGCTTTCAACGCCTGTCGCATCGCTTCTGCGCCTTTTTCGCTGAAGTACACGACAAAGCCCTCGCATTCCGCCAGCGACACGAACGACTCACGCAGATCGACCTTCAGCAGATTGGACGTAGCCGTATAGGATGCCCACAGCCGCGTGATGGCGTGTTGTGTTGCGGTGACGGTGCGCGTTCCGTGTTGGGTGAAATCAGCGAGATCGGCGGTACGGCGGACCTTGTCGCGTTCCAGGCGCAGCAGTGCCTCTGCGCTCGTGATCATTCCCTCGCGCTCGGCATGGGGGACGCAGGTAGCACGCTGGTTCGCGTTGCGGTAGCGGGCCATCTGTTGGAGCATCTTCTGCGGTGATAGGTGATCGCCGGGGAAGTACGCGAACACACCGGCCACTTCGCACTGTACATCGATCCCGGTTCCAACACTGGGGGAACAAATGAATATGCGAAATCGCGGAAGCTGTTCGTTGATGTCGGTCAAAAAGGCCCGCGCCGATTTGCTGCCACTGTTCCAGCCATGAATGACCTTGACCGCCTCGTCGCCGTAGATATTGCGAAACATGCGTGCATACACGCGGGCACGTTTGCGGCTGCCCGTGGTAATGACGGTTGGCTGGTCCGGGTTGTTGGTCGCACACCTTGCCGCCGCCTCAATCAAGGCCGATTCGCTGGCGTGCATGGTCAGGTCGCCCCATGAATGCGTGTAGCGGTTGCGGATGGTCCAGACATCGCCGCGTAGTTCGGTCAGGAACTCGGCGGTGTTGTGCGAGGCGTGGGCGTCTAGCCCGATGACCTGCCCCGCCTGTTTGAGGACGTTCGCCAGTGTTTCATAGGCGACAGACGCGGCGGCCCCGCTCATGGTCCCCGCCCACAGATGCGGCACGCCCTGTTCGATCTCATCCCACACCACCAGGTCGAAGGGTTCGGCGTACTTCAGACGATAGATGCTATCCAGCGAACACACCACACGCCCGGTGCGAATTTGTCCGGCGGGCAAATCGCTGTACAGGGAAAAGGGTTCGCCCGGTAGTTCTGCGCTAAAACGGCGTTTGATGTCCCGCGTTAGCGATTGCAGATGTGTCAGCACCAGCACGCGGCGCGGCTTTGTCGCCTTGATGTGCTGGATAATGGCGTGCGTCTTGCCCGTGTTCAGCGGTGAACGCAGCAAAATCGTATCGTGATCGCTGAACAGGTCGGCGCTGACATAGCGGAACCAGGCGTTGAGGTCGGGGTGAAAGGGCAGTGCAGACCCCATCCCGGCGGCTTCCTGCGGCATTTGTGCCTGCGCGATGCCCGTAGATGAGGGCGCAGGAGAAGCGGTGTTATTTGCTGAGTCATTCACATGGACAGCAGTTTCTTTGCCTGTGGGCAGCGGGCTTGAGCCATAGTCCCGAATTTCCACCCCCAGCCGACGCCCTAGCTCGACAATGCCGCCTGCGTCCCCGGTGCCGAAGTCCTTCCACACCAGTTTTTCTGTATTGAAGCTGAACGACGGCTTGTTGTCCTCGCGCAGGGGCGACGAACACTGAATATACGGTCCGCGTTGTTTCGCATGGGGCTGCTGCATCAGAACGGCGATGATGTCGCGCACAAAATCGGGCGGGAATTCGTTGCCTGTCTTATGGCTCGGAAAGCGAATGACCGGTGCGCCACCACTGCGATCCGGTTCCGGCAGATCGAGCAGCGGGCATGTTTTGAGTGCAAACCAGAATAATTCGTTATCGAAGCGCAGGCTTTGCCACAGGTCATTGGTGTCGCCCTTTTCGGGGACGAGGTCCGCCAGCGAATATGCCTCATAGTGGATGCCCGTTCCCGCCAGACGGTCGCGCAGGGTCGCGGCGGATTTGCGTCCGGCCTCGTCATGGTCGGGCCAGTAGCGAACGGTCGAGACGTTCCACGACTTGAGCGTTCGCGCCAGATCACGCGGGATGCTGTTCTCGCTGGTAAAGGCAATCACGTTATCATGACCCGACTCGACATAGGTCAACAGGTCAAATTCGCCAGATGCGATCAGGACGAGGCCGCCAGCCGTCTTAATTGCATCGTCGATATTCGCGGGGTGATAGAGGCGGGGCGTGTAGCTGCCCGATTTGCCCAACCACTTGGTCTTGTGCCCGTCAGAAGTGACGGTTAAGGCGCGAAACCGCTCACGCGATCCGCCTGCGTCGCGCACCGGGATGGCAAAGCCCGCGCTGCCATCGTAATAGGTGGTTGCACGCCAGTTCATGCGGTCTGCTGCTACACAGACGCCACGCGCCTTGAGTTGTTCTTGATGTGAATTCGTGTGTTTTCCGGTTTCGGTCATAGTGATTTACTGTGCCGTCACCGCCTGCAATGCCAATAATCGACGCTAAAATTAATCTTACAGATTGCATTACGCCTGCCAACAATTCACTTCATGAAATAGTATGTGCTATTACCGGATTATAGTCGCACGGTTTTAAGCAAGATACTACCTATCTTCATGGCAAAAACGCTTGCTTCTTTGCGAAAAGTTCGCTACCATAAGCTTAGAGAAATTTGTTATCTGAGTTATTGTAGTATCTCAGATAGCTTGTGCCTTTTGCCCACGTGTTTGGTTTGGCGGCCTTGATCACGCGGGCGTTTCTCTTTTATAGGGACTTTGTGAAACTCAGTTTGCCTTGCGTACCGGTTGCCTCAGCCGGTGCAATCCTCGTCTCGTCCATGTCGATGTTTTGCCTGCGGTGACTTGCTCCTTTCTGTACTTATCCTTCGATTTATCTACGTTCGCCTCTGCCCTAATTCTTATAGGGTTCTTGCTTATTTATCATTGTCGCTGTTGGACAATGCTAGAGTTCGTGTTATGATGGTGTTGATTATGACATCAGTATCCTCCTTCTTTGTTGCGGGAGGTATCGGGTGGGTGAGACTATCATCCCCTCACAACTAGAGCGAGCAGCAACTCGCTCTTTTTGATTCTTATTCAGCGCGTCTCATCCGTCGGGCCATCTGACTCATTAACCGTACCAATAACGAGCGCCAACCCTTTACGCAGAACCAACGCCAGTATAACGTGCTTGTAGCAACTGCGCAAGCATTTGCTTGATTCTTGTTAGACGCAGGCTATGGTTTCCCTATGTACCCGTTTGCTGCCGGGGACAATACCACAGGGTTCCGGGCGGCGGAGGTCGACCACTCCACCGCCGGGATCGCCCTGGGTGGCGCATTCCCTCATCATGCAAGGGGGGCTACCAGAGGTGAAACTGGTACGATCCTACACCACTCTGCACCGCTTTAGGTGTCGAAACTTACCACATTTTCGCTCATTTTTTTGAGCCGTGTTTGCGTCATCATTTGCGGACATGCTGCTTGACACACATCACTGCCTCGCTATACTTTATATGGCATTATCGCTATATTGGATAATCCACGCAAACGGGCGCATTTATTGCATCCGTTGCATCGCACCTTGACCATCACCATCGAGGAAGCCATGTCCTGGATCACAATCAACCGGGTACCGGAACTATTCGCCGCCATGCAGCTTGATGCTGAATCGCGTGGCGAGCGCAAACCGTCCATGAAGCGCATCGCGGAAGAAGCCGGGATCGATTACAGCGTCGCCTATAACTGGTTTAAGGGTCGCGTTACCTATTTTGACGGTGATGTCGCCAGCCGATGGGCGGCCTATTTTGGCGAGCCGGTCCTGATTCAGCGCCCGGAATAAGCAGTGTGCGATTCAGCCATTCCGCACTTGTTGCATGATCCGCGCTCGCAGTTTGTGCTTTGAAGGCGCAGTGCTGTAAGACGACTACCACGAGGAGACAATCCCATGAAGACAGTGATGTTTAACAGTGAAAAAGGCGGCACCGGAAAAACGACACTTGCCACCCTGAGCGCTGCGTATCTGGCGGTTCGCGGAAGCCGGGTCATTGTGATTGACTTTGATCCGCAGGCGCACGCCACGATTTCGCTCAACCTGCCCAAAGAACCGGGTATGTTCGAGGTCCTCGGACGCGGCAAGCCGATCACACAATGGTTGCGCCAGCCCACCCCTGAATTCGTCGCGCCACCTGGCGGTATGCGTGGCGAGCTTGTTATTTTGCCCGGTGATGAGGACACACAGGCGATTCCGCTGCGTGCCAAAGATGAATTTGCCTTGCTGGAGATGCTGGAAGACATTGACGAGGCGTTTGACATCGCCATCATCGACACCGCGCCCAGTGCGGGTATGTTGCTGACGCTGTCGTGGAAGGCGTCTGACTTTGTGCTTATCCCGTCGCAGTTGGAATTTCTGAGCATGGACGGGGTTGCCGGGACCATCGAGCGTGCCCAGAAATCGAACGTGAAGCTGCTGGGCATTGTGCCAAATATGTATCAGGATACGGCGCTGCACGAAGGCTATTTGAACGACCTGATGGCTGCCGGGGCGCAATTTGGCTGGCCCATCTGGGATCGGATCAAGCTGCGAGTCGAGTGGAAAGAAGCATCTGCGCTGCGCCGCCAGATGTGGGCCATCAACGCCCAGATGAGCAAGGCCCGCCACGAGGCGATTCAGTTCTGCAAGCGGCTTGAGGCGTCGTTGGTCGAGGTGCCGCATGTCTAAACGCAAAATGCTGGATGAAGGTCGCGGCAACGTCTTCGGCGGCGGCAAAGGTTCTTCACTGGAACGGGCCACCCGCGAATTGTGGAGCGGTAGCGAAGGTGAGAACGCGCTTGATCGTATCGCCCGCACCCGCCGCGAACGTCTGGAAAACGTCGATATTTTCGAGATTCAGCCCGACCGCACACAGCCGCGCAGGGCGATCCCGGCAGTGGTACGCGGGACCGGCGAACTCAATGCTGATGGCGTCGGCGCGTTGCTGGTCCGCTGGGCGGCAGATACCGGGTTTGACCTGCATACATGGCTCGATTCAGATACCGAAATCGAGGTTTCTGAAGATGCGTCTGCGGTGTTGGCCTCGCTGATGCGGCTGGTTGAACTGGCGCGTTCCATTCGCTCGCAGGGACTCGTCAACCCGATTAGCGTGGTTATGCTGGATGACAACCACTATCGTATCGAAACCGGCGAGCGGCGCTGGTTGGCCTATCACTTACTCCATGAACTGCTTCCGAAAACAGAAGAAGGCGAAGAGGACACCCTCTGGCGCAACATCCCGGCACGCATCCGCGAGAGTTTTAACCCGTTCCGGCAGGCTGCGGAAAACAACCAGCGGAGTGACCTCAATGCCATCGGGCGTGCTCGCCAGTATGCGTTGCTGATGATGGCCCTGTATCCTGATACCGATTGGTCGCCTTATGCTGCCTTCGACAGCGACCGGGCGTACTACGCTCAGGCTTTGCGCTATGATCGTGCGCCACAGGGCAAGGGGCCGCTGCTGGTCAATGCACTTGGCGTCAAGGATCGCTCCATCGTCACCTACTGTCGCCGGATGCTGGACATGCCCGACGACCTGTGGCAGATCGCCGACGACGAGAACTGGACGCAGGACCGTATCTTGCAAGTTGTTGGAAATTCCAACAAGTCCAAATCCAAAGCGAGGGCAAGCCGCTCCTGGGTCGATGCCGTCCGTGATGACATCACACGCATTTCTGGTAAGGCGTTGAAGAAAGCACGCAAGGCACCTTCCAGCGAAATTGAGGATGCCATTGTCGCCTTCGAACAGGCTGCCGCCGAATTACGCCAGCAGCTTGACGAGCGCGATCAGTAATGCGCTAAAAACGAGAACACCGCGATTCCAACAGCCGGGGATAAGCGATCTATCCCCGGTTCTATCAACCCGGTGATGACCGGGCCTACACGTATCCCAAACCTGCACGTTCTGTAGCCCCCTCCCCCACCGTTGGACCTGACCCCTTCTCAGCGCAAATTTATGGGAAAACCTGCGCAAAATCGGCTGTGGGGCAGGGCAATATATCCCAAATTGGGGCGATTTTGGCGTGTGAAGATGACCACCGAACGCCTGCCAGCGCGTGCCCCAAATACCTGAAAACGTTCTGTTGTATAAATTCAATTGAGTTGATCAATGTGCCTATTTGCGATGAGTAGATGCAAGCAACGCTTAAAAAGCTGATTTAAGCGCCGTAGCTTGAATTATGGTTGCATGGAGTGTGAATCGCGGTGAATCAACGCAGATCGGCACAGGAGGGCGATACACGGGTTTCGTGATGCGGTCTGGCTTGTCGATTGGGCAGGCTTCCAGGAGGGGGGCATCAAGAAGCGTAGGACCTTACGGTACACGCTGCGCCAGTGCGGTTGCGCGATAATTGGCGTGGTCAATCTTCCTGCACTACGTCAATCATGTTTAAGCGTCTGTGTCTCACATAGCTCGTAGCTGTTCGCTTGTAGAGGGTGTTTGTAAACATGCATATGACCTGCTTTGCCTCCAGTTACATTCGTTTATCTGATTGTCGCCGGCAGTCGCGCAGTCGAAACAGTCCAGAGAGTATAGACACGACATCAATGGGTGAAGTTGTTGGAATTTCCAACAACTTCGTGGATCGCGGGCTGTTCGGGACATTTGCTATCGACCGGGGAACGCTTGAGAGCGCTGGTCAAGATGTGTCTGAACAGCACTTCATCTACACGCACAACACCGGGTCTGGGGCGATTGGTGATGCAGATGCATCAAGAGACGCGCTTCCGATTTTTCACCGGGGTAGGGGGGTAACGCGATTACGAAATCGGGCGATTTTTGCGCTTGTGGCGTTCGTGGGACCGGTGACAAAGTATCATAGCTTGGTTGAACGGTCCGGGTTGCGTCAAATCGTGGGAACAGGTTTTTGCCGCTGCATGTCGTACAGGGGTAGGGGGATCGAAAATTTGGGGGGCAATGTGGATGTAAGAAGCGCTCATTTTTCCCCGCAATAACTGCGTATAATTTGCGGTATAAGTACTTATATTGTATCAGGATGAAGCATATTGCCTGAATCTTTAATACACAAAGGTCGCCAGTGTTGAAACCAGCATGATCCCGGCGAAGAAGGGCCAATACAGCACTTTGGGTGCTAAATTGTCACGGTACCGCACAATCGCCCAATCGGGAAAGCGAGACGCGACAAACACATTCACCGCGACTGCCACAATCGCCAGATACAGCAAAATGTAGATGTACTCCATGTAGGTGATGCCAACCGCCGCGATCTGGTCGCGCAGCGCGGTATGGATGACCGCGACGACGAAAAATAGTGCGGCGGCATAGTTCAACGCACCAACAATTTCGTCATTGTCGCCGACCCTGCGCCCGCTGATAAGATAAGCAAATGTCATTGCCGCAGCGATCAAACCCGGCAGCAGATAGGCGATGAACGCCCCCAGATAGATGCGTTGCACCTGCACGATGAAGCGCAATTCTGGCACCTTGAAGTCATTTTCAGCATCGGGTTGTTTGATCGTCGGGTTGAATATGGTGTTGGAGTAACTGAAATAGCTGCTTTGCAGCGTCCAGTTGTTGATGTCTACACCGGGATCAACCCCTGGTAGCAGTTCTGCGGTCATCAGCGCATAGCCGCTCAGGTCCGGGATCAATACGACATCCGTATCTGGTAAGGCCGGGGTGACCCTGAGTTGAATGTCGCGGTGATCGAATGGAAAACGTTGCGTGTCATAAATTTGCCGCAGGGTGACGCCGATATACCAGACGATCAATTCCTCCCCATCAACAATCTCGCGCTGAATTTCTTCAATCGTGGCTTCTTCCCCGATGCGCTGCGGCAACGCGAACCCGCGCACTAACTCCGAATCTTCCGGGTAGCGCTGCCAGATATAGCCGTTAATCGTCACCGAGGTAGGCTCCGGGAACGCCATCGCCTGAATCAACACGCCGGTTGGAATTTGCTGCGGTCGGCTGCGCGATCCGAGGGGGCCATCCAGGTTACGAACAAATTGGTTCAACTGAGATTGGTCGGTAATGCTGATACCGTTTTCGCCACGCAGCCGGTTCGTTTGCACCCAGACCAATATGATCAGGACCACACACAGAAGCGAAAACACGCTCGACACTGTCCAGAAGTTAGTGAAGCGGTAGCGGTCTACATGAAAAGCTGTTGTCGTCGCCAGGAACACCGTCAGAGCAATCGCAATCGCCGCCGTCATTTGATCGCGTATCGTCGTCACCGGGTCCGCCTCAAACTCCTGCCGGTTGATAACAATGCCAATCGTCCATCCGGTCGCGCCAATCGGTTCGAAGAAGTTCCACGTTGCCTGCCCCGTTACCGGATCATCGACCTCGACAAACACACGCGTGTTTTCATTAATTGCCTCGCGCACAGCCTCTGCCAACCGTGAACCTTCGCCAGCTACGTCGAAGATGGTACGGTTTACGACAAACTCCCCCACCGGGTGCGACAGGAACGTGCCTTCATCGGTCAGGACGTATCCGTAGCCCGTCGCGCCAAGATCGAGTTCTTCCATCAAAGCGCGAATATCCGCCAATGTGTAGTCAATTGAGACGATACCGGCGGGGTCTGCCGTCGCCGGGTCCGCATCTACAGGGTAAAAAGGCACGCCATACTCGACGAGGATTTTCTCTGCCCCTGCCGCAAAAAACGGCTCGTGCCATTGTGCGCCCTCGTTGATTGTATTGAGATACCAGGCTGTATCAACATCATTGGGGCGAACTGGCGGACGCGTGTAATCGTAGGTCGCGCCCATCAGCGTATCAAAACCGCCGGTCGTAGACTGGTAGACGTAGGTCTGAAATAGTCGCATATCCGGGCTAAAGACGAATGGCTCGAACGTGATCGCCAGCCCGTCAATATCGGGACGGTCATCAGTCGCTTCGCGCATCCGGGCTTCAATCTGTGTGTATCCGAGCGATCCGTCACCGAGTTCAGCCGCGATATTTTCAGCAATTGTCATTAATGCACCGAATTCGTCGCCAATCTCCTGCGCAATACTGACGGCCTGCACCTGCGCGGCTTCGAAAGCGGCGCTTTGTACGCGATCGCGGCGTTCAAAATAGTCTGTGATAATCCAAATCGTCATGCCGAGGGAGAGTAGGCATAGCGCGATCAAGGCAAGTGTACCGGTTCGTTGCATAGGGCTTGTGCCGTCGATTCATTAAGCGTCTAAAGGGGGGAGCATCCAGTCTGGCGTCGCGCATGTCGCGGATACCCGGCAAGGCTGCGATCGCGGTATCGAAGCGTTTCAAACAGCCTGCGAGTATGCCGACAAGACATCGTTGACAATCCCAACATAGAATAGTTCAGGATACACGATCACGACAGACAAATGTAGTACACACAATTCGCGTCAACATATGTATGCGCAAACAAGCACAATCGAGTCGCGGGCCAATCGCCAGACCTTGCTTGACTTGATTGGTTGGATTGAAGCACCGGTTGATTTTATGCATAATTCGGTGATGATTGGACGAGGGTTCGACTATTATCGAGAACACCGCCCGGATAGATCACCTGTTTAACGGAGCAGTTCACAACAGAAGGTTAGATCATAATGTCATTTCCTCAGGGATTCGTTTGGGGAGCAGCGGCTTCCAGCTATCAGATCGAAGGTGCTGCTACAGAGGACGGACGCGGCCCGTCTGTCTGGGACGTATTCAGTCATACACCCGGCAAGGTCACCGGCGGGCACAATGGTGATGTTGCCTGCGATCACTATCACCGCTACGCCGACGATGTGGCGCTAATGGCGAAAATCGGCCTGCAAGGATACCGGCTTTCAGTGGCGTGGTCGCGCATCTTGCCAGATGGAATCGGGACGGTCAACCAATCGGGTTTGGACTTTTACGACCGCCTGGTCGATGAACTGCTGGCAGCCGGGATCACACCATACGTCACGCTGTTTCACTGGGATCTGCCGTTCGAGCTGTATGTGCGCGGGGGATGGCTGAACCGCGATAGTGCTGATTGGTTTGCCGATTATACGAAGGCAGTCGTTGCCTGTCTGGGCGACCGCGTAAGCCACTGGTTTACGGTCAACGAACCGGCAGTATTTACCAATGTCGGGCACAAACTGGGCGATCACGCGCCGGGTGACCGCTTGTCTGATCTGCATATGCTGCGCATCTCGCATAACGTGCTGCGGGCACATGGCAAGGCGGTACAGGTCATCCGCGCAACTTCGCCGCAACCGGCACAGGTCGGCATCGCGCCAGATACAGATATGCTCATGCCGCTGACGCAAGATGCCCCGACGGTCGATCGTGTGCGAGAACACTACTTTGCGATAAAGAGGGTAGATGACTTATTCAACATCCGCTTCTGGCTGGACCCGGTGATCTTTGGTGAGTATCCGGCGGATGGTGTGGCGCTGTGGGAGGCGGCAGGCATCATGCCACCGATCCATGACGGAGATATGGCGACCATCAACCAGCCTACGGACTTCATCGGCGTCAACCAGTATCGTGGCGAATACGTCGAGGTTAATGACGATGAACTGACTGTTCAGCCGAGCACGACCAACCAGGCACATACGTATATCGGGTGGGCGGTGCGCCCGGAAATTTTGTACTGGGGGCCAAAATTCATCTACGAACGTTACCAGAAACCGCTTTACATCACAGAAAATGGTCTTTCCAGCATGGATTGGGTCACAGCCGATGGCGAGGTTCCCGATTACCAGCGGATCGACTTTGTGCGCAGCCACCTCCGGCAACTCGAACGCGCCATTGACGAAGGCGTTCCGGTACATGGATATTTCCACTGGTCAATTATGGACAACTTCGAGTGGGCGCGTGGCTACAACGAACGCTTCGGCCTCATTTACGTCGATTTTGACACGCAGGAGCGCATCCTGAAAGCCTCTGCACATTGGTATAAGGACGTGATCGCCCGTAACGGGCTGTAGTAGATGATGATGCACCTGACGCATGTTCGGCGGGCAGTTCATAGTGATCTGCCCGCATTGTTCTTTGTGAAGATGCACGATTAATCGGTGTGGAACACTTCCTTGAGCGTCTTCCACCACTCGCCCTCGGCGCGATCTTCGACCGGATTCTGCATCGGCATACAAATATCCCACCACTTTTGTGTGGTTTCATCGGCAGCCATCTTCGCCATATCAGCATCGAAGTCGTCGCCGTGATACTCAAAATAGGCGAATAACGTGTTGTTATAGCGATAGATCGAGTAGTTCTTGATGTTGCATTCCTCGATTTTCTTCAGCACACCGGGCCACGCTTCTGCATGTAGCTTCTCGTACTCTTCGATGTTTTCCGGCTTGATGCCAATGACCTGACCAAAACGCTTCATCAAATTTTCTCCTCAAAGTTTACTGCTGAAAATTTTCCGGTTGGCGATACTTGACCGTCTGCAAGTGTTCGCAGTACAGGGCGAGGTCACCTTTATTTTTATACACTTCATAGCTGACCTTGACCAAGCCCATTTCAGGATACTTCGGTTCCTTGCTTAGATGCGTGCGAACCGTGTAGATCGTATCACCGATGAACACAGGCTTGATGAAGCGCAGCTTGTCATAACCATAGCTGAAGGTGTGGATGTTGTTGTGCGCCATCAGGCCCAGCCCGACACTGAACACCATCGCCCCCGCGACCAGTCGCTTGCCGAACATGCCCTCTTCTTCGGCGAAAATCTCGTCGGCGACATAGGGGTGCATATCCATCACCAGCGCGTTGAACTGCATACATTCGCCTTCTGACAGCGTGCGGCGAATCGAGCGAATTTTCGCGCCGACCTCGAATTCTTCGTACATCCATGTCTCTGTGTTAAAAACCGGCAGGTCGCTGTGCGTTTCCGGCGGGGTATTTTCTGGCATGTTGCCTCCTATTGAATCGAAAATTCGGCTTTGATGTGGTCGGTATCTTCCCCGATGCGTGGCGCACCTTTCGCCGCTTTCAGCACTTCGCCGTCAATGCGGATAGGACAGCGCGTTGTCTCTAAATGGACGGTTTCGCTGCGGGCGACGGTCTGGATCATATCGAGAATCTTAAAGCCCTCATGCTGCATCAGGCGATCCCAACTCAACACATCCGCGCACCAGATGTCCTTCGGTTCCAAAATGCCCAGCCAGTGCGATGTCGGCTGCGTTTTGAGATGATCTGCCAGCGTTTTCTTGATCTCGTCGCGCTGCGTGAACCATGTCGCGCTGTCTTGATAATCCAGCAGCGGCGGGCAGTCCAGTAGCTCGCCCAGTACCGGGATCGACCCCATTGCCAGCGCGAGGTAGCCATCGGCGGTTTCGTAGATGCCATAAGGGGCAGCTAGATAGGCGTGGGCGTTGTTGATGGTACTGCGCTGTGGCAGTTGCCCGCCGTCATTCAGATGCGTGGTCAGCACTTCAAACTGGAAATCGAGGATGGATTCCAGCAGACTGACTTGCACCGACCCACCCTCCCCTGTGATGCCGCGCCGCAGCAGACACGCCAGCAAGCCCTGCACCAGATGCGCCCCTGTGAACAGGTCTACGACCGCAAGGCCAAACGGCGTCGGCGGGCGGTCGGCGTCCCCGTTCAGCCACACCAACCCGGAAATCGACTGTAGCAGCAAATCCTGACCGGGCTTGTTCACCCAGGGGCCTTCGTTGCCATAGCCGGTGATCTCTCCATAGACGATGCGCGGGTTGATCGCCTTGACCGACTCGTAATCGAGTCCCAGACGATCCATCACACCGGGGCGGAAATTCTGAATCAGCACGTCGGCCTGCGCGATGAGTTGCTTCACCTGCGCCAGATCAACCTCATTCTTGAGGTTCGCCGCATAGCTTTCCTTGTTGCGATTGATGGAGTGAAAGAGCGTGCTTTCACCGTCGAGTTCAAGTTCGGAGATGTAAAGCTGGCGGCATAGGTCGCCACCGTCGGGGCGTTCGACCTTAATCACCCGCGCACCTAAATCAGCGAGGCGCAGCGCGGCAGACGGGCCGGAAAGAAAGATACTAAAATCAAGAACAAGCAATCCTTCTAAGGGTTTCATTGTTGCTCCAAAGGGTCAAAATAGTAGCATCTGACATTTTTGTTTGCAAAAACAGTTTTCACAGGTAAAATACTAGCGCAGATGTATGCGTCTGTCAAACCTTTCTGCACAGCGAATATTCTTTTAGAATCTGGAGCCTTTTCATGTTAAAAGTTGATACACACCAGCACTTTTGGAACCTCGATAAAGTCGCCTATCCCTGGCTGATCCCGGACTATGGTCCCATCTACGCCAACTTTGAAGCCGACGACCTCGAACCACTACTTAAAGAAACCGGTGTTGATAAAACCGTCATCGTGCAGGCTATGGATTCTTATGCAGATACCGATTACATGCTAAACACCGCCGCCAATTACGACTGGGTCGCCGGGGTTGTGGGCTGGGTTCCGCTGCACGATCCGGTCGAGTGTGCCCGCAAGTTGGACGAATATACACAAAATCCGTACTTCAAGGGGATGCGCCACCTCATCCATGAGGAGAGCAACGGCGATTGGGTGCTGCAAAAGCAGGTCATCGAAAGTCTGCAAATGCTGGCAGATCGTGACCTCACGTTTGATGTAGTCGCTGTATTCCCCGGTCATCTCAAGCATGTCCCCACGCTTTCCGAGAAAGTGCCGAATCTCAAAATGGTCATCGACCATCTGGCGAAACCGCCGTTGGAAGACGATCAGCGGGCGATCTGGCGCGAGCAGATGACCGCCGCCGCCCGGAACCCCAACGTTTACGCCAAAGTATCCGGCCTCAATACCGTCACCCCCGATTTTGCAAACTGGACCGTCGATGACATCAAGCCGCACGTCGATTTTGCCATCGAGACATTTGGCGTCAATCGTCTAATGTTCGGCAGCGACTGGCCCGTCGCCGTCCTCGCCGGAACGTATAAGAAAGTCTGGGACGAGACGAACAAGGCCCTTGCCGACCTTTCCGACGACGACAAAGCCGCCATCCTGGGCGGCACCGCCAACAGCTTCTACAAGCTCGGATTATGATGATAGTGCTTTGCTGTGGGCGGCAAAAATGCCGCCCGCAATGATCATATTGCGCGAATTTTACGCTTCCGCTTCCGGGATCGGTGTGCCGCCTGCCTGACTCGACTCATAGGCGGCTTCGACCACAGCCATTGTCTCAAACGCATCTTCAACCGAAGTCGATAGTTCGTCGGTTTCGCCGTTGGCTTTGCGCATAACGCTTGCCATCGTGCCAATAAACGCTTCGGGGAACCATGACCCGTTGATATTGACCGAATGCCATTTCGCGTCGTCGCCTTCGTCCATCAGGTAATATTCGAAGTGATCTGGCACGCCGTCGGGATAGTTCATATTCAACCCGGCGCGGATGCGAATTGCACCTTTGCTGCCCTCAAACTTGAAATACGACTGCTGCTTCTCGGTCCCGTAGGCGTGGCTGTGATTGGTCATCACGTTCACACGCGGGTTGTCGCCATAGTCCATGATAATCATTGAGCGTGACCCGCCCTTGAGATCAGGTGCAAGCGGGTGACTCATCGTTTTGGCGTACACGCTTTGCGGTGTGCCGAGGAACGAGCGGATCATATCTACGTAGTGGATGCTGTGATACAGGATTTCCACACGCGGCAGCGGGAACAAGAACTGCCATAGATGCCAGGGCGTGTTGACCTGCATCCGCGCCTCAATGTCGTTGATGTCACCGATTAACCCGCGTTCGATCATGTCATGGGCGGCGATGATGAAGGGCGCGAATCGTAGCTGGAAGTTGATGGCGGCAGTCAGGGTCTTCTGGCGGCAGATTGCCAGAATCTTGCGTGCTTCTGCCAGATCGTCGCCCATCGGCTTCTGAATCAAGACCGCGCTGTTATCTGGCAGTTCCTTGAGGATGTCGACAATGGCGTTACCGGGCACGGCGACATCGAACACAGCGTTATCCGGTGCGCTAGCGACCGCATCCGCCACCGACTCGTAGATCACCGGAATATCAAACTTGTCCTTCATCATCGCCGCACGATCCGCGCTCAGATCAACGCCGCCCGCGACCTCGAAACCGGCTATTTTATAGGCCGGGTAGTGCGCGTCGTGGACGATGCCACCCAGTCCGATACTGATGATCGGACGCGGATTTTCGGGCAAAGTTGCAGCTTGTTTCAGAGTCAAATCAGTCATAGCAAAAAATCCTTTTTTTGTGATGCCAATAATCGGGTTACACCATATGTTCCAGCATAGATAGTCCGGCGAGTTCGTTGATCTCACGCGCCGTCTCACGGATAGCTGCGACGGTTTCTTCCGGGTCGCGGCGTTTGTGCGTCGCCGTTAACTGCGTCACCGCCAGCGATGCGCCGAGGCCGATCTTCGGGTTGCCGATAAGCATGGCAGTATCGTGCAGGCCGATGTACGACTCGTCCACCGCCGTTGAAATACCCGTTTCTCGAATCCTGTAAATGTGATCGAGGTATTGCTGCTGCGTCTCGGCGTCCATTGCCTGAAAAGCCGTGTCCTTGGCGAGGATGCCATCAATGGTTTCGTCGCTCATCGCCGACATTAACAGGCGACCCGATACGGTGTGAATCGCCGGGAAAGTCGCACCAATCGAAATGGACAGGCGGACCCGGCGCGGGGGATGTGCCTGGGCGATAACGGCGATCATGTTATGGCGCATCACGCTAATATGGCACGATTCACCCAGCCGCCGTGCGCATTCTTCCATCGGGTTTTGCGCAACGTCTAGCAACTTGTCCAGCGGCGAATGCCCCTTGCTCAATTCATACAGTTTGAGCGTCAGCACGTATTTGCCAGAAATCTCTTCTTTTGCGACGAAATCCCGGTCTACCAGGCAGTTCAAGGTACGGAACAACTCGCTGGCGCTTTTGCCAGAAATTTCGGAGATTTGCGACAGCGAAAGCGGGTCCACGTTCGTAGAGAGAATCTCCAGCACGTCCAGCCCTTTTTCCAGCGCGGGGACGCGATAATTGGGTGCAGATTTTTTGTCGGTCATAGCATCATAGCGTCATTCAGTTTGTGTGTGTTTGCACAATCTTAGCAGACAGTGCTGCATTCAGTGAGGATTACTCCCCCGGCTTGCGCTCCACAAGATAGAGATGCTGGCAGACCAGCACGACTTCGCCGTTCTGGTTGGTGACTTCGATCTGTTCGACCAGATAGCCGAGTTCGGGCCGTTTTTCGTAGTCGCGTTTTTCCGCGATAGTGGCTTTGACCGTGATCGTATCGCCGATAAACACGGGCCGCACAAAGCGAATGCGATCATAGCCATAGGAGAAGGCGACCGGGTTGATCTCGTTGGCGGTCATGCCGATGGCGATGCTCAGGATCAGCGTACCATGTGCGATCCGCCGCTTAAACTCCTGCGTTTTCACCCACTCCGCGTCCATATGATGCGGAAAGAAGTCGCCCGTTTGCCCTGCGTGGATGACGATATCGGCCTCGGTGATGGTCCGCCCGAAGCTCTGGCGGCTGGCCCCAATTTCGTACTCTTCAAAATAAGTCGTTTTGATCATATGCGGTTGTCCAGTGATTAAAGCTCTCGTAAGAAACGAATTGGACTTTCGCGCTTAATCCCACGGGCGCGATTCTTCGCGCCCCTACATGCGATCTTTGATGTCGTAGCGGCTGTGTTCTTGCAGCCCGCAGGGAAAAAGAACCACAATACCATTGTGGAGAATATTCCAGGCAAAAGTCCTGACTAATTTTCGGCTACCCGTTTGACAAACGGCCTCTACGCCTATTATATTTTGCATATAAAATATACTTTTGCAAGTAAAAAGCGATGCTGATTTTGCCCACTATATTTACCGAAAAGCGAACCCTATGACCGCACAAACAGTCTTAAACGGCATCACCTGGAACCATTCCCGTGGATTCGTCTCCGTCGTAGCGACCGCGCAGCGCTTTTGCGAGATGCACCCGAACGTAGAAATCCACTGGAAGAAGCGCTCGCTGCAAGCCTTTGCCGATGCGCCGATTCAAGACCTTGCAGAACAATACGACATGCTCGTCATCGACCATCCCTGGGCGGGATTCGCGGCGTACAGCGGGATTTTGCTTTCGCTGCAAGAACACATGGACGATGAGTTCATGGCAGATCAGGCGGCGAACTCTGTCGGTAAATCACATCCGAGCTATATCTTCGACGGCAACCAGTGTGCGCTGGCAATTGACGCCGCGACCCCGGTCGCCTCCTATCGTGCCGATTTGCTCGAAACCTACGGCGTCGAAGTGCCGCAAACCTGGGACGACCTGCTGGCACTCGCCCGCGCCGGATACGTCATTATGCCGGGGATTCCCATCGACACGCTGATGAACTTCTATATGCTGTGCGTCACACAGGGAGAAGACCCCTTCGTAGACGACGAATGGACCGTCAGCGATGACATGGCCCTGCAAGCGTTGGAACAGTTGCGCGAATTGATTACCCTGTGTCCGCCGCAGGTGTTCGACTTCAACCCTATCGCCGTCTACAATACACTTTCCAGCAGCGACAAATACGTTTACTGCCCCTTCGCCTATGGCTACTCGAACTATTCGCGCCGTGGCTATGCAGAGAAGATGCTCACGTTTAGCGATATAGTCGCTATTGGGGAACACGGACGCTGTCAATCGACCCTCGGCGGCACTGGATTGGCGATTTCGTCCAGTTGTGCCAACGTAGATGCAGCGGTCGAATACGCCAAATTCACAGCAAGTCCCATCATCCAGCAGACGCTTTTTATGGAGAACGGCGGACAGCCCGGTCACCGCAGCGCATGGACGAATGACGAGGTCAACCGCCGCACCAATAATTATTTCGCCAACACACTCCCCACGCTGGACCGGGCGTATCTGCGTCCGCGCTTCCCCGGCTATCTACATTTTCAAGATCATGGCGGCAACCCGATCCGCGACTACAATATGCATGGCGGCGATCCTAAAGCTGTGTTGGATAAGCTCAAATCTCTGTTCAAAGAAGCGAAAGCGCAGCACGCATGACACATAAAACCTGTTTTCAGATCGCAAAAGGCGATACGGTGGCTGTCGTGTTGGAAGATGCGGATGCTGGCGAAGCGTTGCGCATCATTGGCCCGGATGCCGGGGAAATCACCCTGCGTGAAGCCATCGAATACGGGCATAAAGTCGCGTTGTACGACACGCGAGAAGGCGATCCGGTGATGAAATATGGTATTTCCATCGGCGCGGCAACCTGTGATATTCAGGCCGGAGAATCCGTACATCTGCATAACTGCGCCAGTCAATACGACGAACGTTCCGCAGCCTTTGACCATAAAACAGGCGCGGCGACCGACACGCCCTACGCATAGGTGAATGAAACCATGAAAGAACTCAATTGGCAGGGCTATTTACGTCCTGATGGGCGCAAAGGTATACGCAATCTGGTGCTGGTGATGTACACCGTCGAATGCGCCAAGTTCGTCGCGCACCAGATCGCAGCGAATGAGGAACAAACACATGTGATCGGCTTCCCCGGTTGCTACGACAATCCTTATGCGATTCGCTTGATGCTGGCGCTGGCGCGGCATCCAAACGTAGGTGCGGCTCTCGTCGTCGGCCTCGGCTGCGAGTTCACGCGTCCGGCGCAGCTTGCCGAAAAAGTCCGCGAGTCCGGGCGTCCGGCAGAGTGGTTTTACATACAGGACATCGGCGGCACAGCCCCCGGCATCGAACAGGGAAAACGCATCCTTGCCGGTCTGCGCCGCCAGATCAACGCCGAAGCGCAGCACGTCGAAATGACACTTGCCGACCTCACCGTCGGCGCGGAATGCGGCGGCTCTGATTCGACATCTGGCCTTGCCGGGAATCCGGTCGTTGGCGCGTTTTATGATCAACTCGTTGATGCTGGTGGAACAGCTATTTTTGAGGAAACGGTCGAGATGATCGGCCTCAAGTCGGTGATGCTGGATCGCGCCGCCAACGCTGAGGCCCGCGCCCAGTTAGACCACGCCTACGACAAAGCCGAGGGCTACTGCCGTTCGGTTCAGCAATATTCGATTGCTCCCGGCAACTTCGCCGGGGGGCTGACCACCATCGAAGATAAGAGCATGGGCGCGTTCGTCAAAGGCGGAACCCGCCCCATTCAGGGGACGATCCGCGTTGCCGAGCAACCACCGCGCAACGGCCTGTGGATTCTCGACAGCGTGCCGGACGATCACTTTATGCAGTTCGGCTACACCAACCCCAACGACACCGAGGGCATCATGGACCTGATTGCAGCCGGGGCGCAGATCATTCTGTTTATCACCGGGCGCGGCAGCGTCATCGGCGCACCGATTTCGCCGTTGGTCAAGATCACAGGCAACAAGAAGACTTACCAGCGGATGCAGGGCGATATGGATTTCAACGCCAGCAGTGTCCTCACTGGTGAAATCACAATGGAACAGGCGGGGCGCTCCCTGCTCGATTTCGTCGTGGATGTGGCACGCGGCGAAATGACCAGGTCCGAGGCGCTCGGTCACCGCGAATACTTCATTATGTACAAGCATCAGAATACGCCGGGGCTGATCGACGGCTGCCGGGTATAAACACACAAAGGGACACTACAAACATGAGTAACGGCGACGAAAGTCGTATCGACTGGTGGCGCGAAGCTCGATTCGGTCTGTTCATCCATTGGGGGCCGGTCAGTCTGGTGGGCACAGAGATTGGCTGGTCGCGGGCTGGTGAACGACCTGGAACCAGGTTCCGACCATTGGACGATGACCGTGTAGCAATCGATACCTACGACAACCTGTACAAAGAGTTCAACCCGATACAGTTCAACGCGCAGGAATGGGTCGAGATCGCGCAGGCGGCAGGCATGAAGTATCTGGTATTCACCAGCAAACATCATGACGGCTTCTGCAACTTCGATACCAATTCCACCGACTACAAAATCACTGGCCCTGATTGCCCGTTTGGGCGCGATATCGTCGCAGAACTGGCGGAAGCCTGCCATGCAGCGGGGCTGCGCTTCGGTCTGTACTACTCGCAACCAGATTGGCGGCATCCCTACTATCGCAACGAGCATCATGCCAAATACATCGAGTATTTTCACGGTCATGTCGAAGAACTGCTGACCAACTATGGGCAGGTGGATGTGTTGTGGTTCGATGGGCTGGAACAGCGTTTCGACGGCGATGAATGGACCCCGGAAGTGGGCGACGTGTTCCCCGGTGCATCCACCTGGGAGGCACAAAAGCTGTTTGCGAAGGTCCGCGAACTACAGCCAGATATTTTGATCAACAATCGTTGTGGAATGCGTGCGGATTTTGACACGCCGGAGCAGAAAATCGGCCCCTACCAGACGCATCGTGCGTGGGAAACCTGCATGACGATGGGCGATCAATGGGCGTGGAAGCCGGATGACAACCTGAAGTCGGTCAAAGCGTGCTTGCAGACGCTCATCCGCACCGTTGGGGGCGACGGCAACCTGCTGTTCAACACCGGGCCGATGCCGGACGGTCGCATTGAACCGCGTCAGGTGGAACAGTTCAAGGCGATGGGCGATTGGCTGCGCGAATACGGCGACAGTATCTACGCCACACGCGGCGGACCGTTCAAGCCGACGCACGAAATCGTCTGCACGCATTCCGGTAATCGCGTGTTCTTGCATGTACTCAATTGGCCCTCAGATACGCTCGAACTACCGCCGGTTCCCTACACCATCGTACATGCTGAAAACCGGGTCGGCAGTACGGTGAAGGTTGAGCAGACCGGCGACTCTATCCTCGTCAGTGTGCCGGAATCCGACCGCCACCCGATTGATACACTGATCGAACTTGAATTGGATCGCCCGGTCGAACTTGACGGTTAAGATACGTACATCAAGCGCACGCACAGGAGGGCGCGACGATTGCGCCCCGGTGTGTTTCTTACACTACACTCCGTTTAGATCGCTGCTGCTGCCGGGAGCCTGTGGTGTTCTATAGACGCCGTCCTCCACAATCGCCGGGTGAACAAAGTGCTTGCGCAGATGCGGAATATACTCCAGAAACAGCGCTTCATGGTCCATCGCAATGTGGTTGAACAGCACAAGGTGCTGGTGAATCTGCCCCATATCCCCAACGTGCGGCACGATGGGCACGCCGTACTTTCGCGCCATCAGACTCACCGTGATGAACTCGCTCACACCACCGAGCCGCACGCAATCCGCCTGCACAAAGCCCGCCGTCGCCGTTTGTAGATAGTTCTTGAAAATTACTTGATTGGGCACATGCTCGCCCAATGCCAGCTTCAATGGAGAGATGGCCCGCGCCAGCGTTTCGTGGGCGGTCACGTCGTCGGGATGTGTCGGTTCCTCGATCCAGTACGGGTTCATCGCTGCGAAATCCAGACAGATGCGCACCGCCTGATTAAGCGTCCACTGCTGATTGGCGTCCAGCATCACGGGGACATCATCGCCGACCGCCTCGCGCACCAGGTTCGCCCGCCGGATGTCGCGTTCCGCCTCGACCGAACCGACTTTCAGTTTGACCGCGCCGAAACCCTCATCCATTGACTTGATGATGTTCTCTTTGATCGTATCGTCGGTGTAGTGGAACCAGCCGATGGACGTATCGTAGCCGGGATAGCCTGTATCCAGCACGCCGAGGCGATCAGATTGCGTTTGCTTTGCCTGCGTAAGCATCGCAATCGCTTCGTCACGGCTCAACACATCTTCGACATAGCGCAAATGCAGCGTGTTGACGATCTGCTCTGGCGATAGGTCAATCAGCAGTTTCCACAGTGGCACGCCACGCGATTTTGCCCATAGATCAAAGCAGGCATTGACGATGGATGACAGCGCCAGATGCACCACGCCCTTATGCGGACCCAACCAACGATATTGCGGATGGTCGAGCAGTTGCGCGTAGACGGTGTTGAACTCTGCCATGAGTGATTCGATCTCGCGCCCGATGAGGATGTCCGCCAGCGCGTCAATCGTCCGGCAAACCAGATCGTTGCCGCCGCCCAAAGTGAAGGCCAGCCCGATTCCATCCACATCGCCATCGGTGATTAGCTTGCACACCGCATACGAGTATTCAGGGTCCGCGTGGACGCTATCTGCACCCGCGCCGCCTTCCAGCGCATACCGGATATCATGTGTCTCAATCCGTTTGATCGTTTTCATAGTCGCCCCAGTTTATGAGAGAATGTATTTTGCTTGCAAAAAACTATTTTGCATGTAAAATATACCATAGTTACGAGGCGTTACAAGATTTGTGGGCGAACGCACCTAAATAATCGCGTTCCCCGGACCGCCGAGTGTCAAATAGGACTTTTTTCAATGACTACGATTTCACTAGACGAAAAAATCAGCCGCTTTGGGCGGATTTATACCGGCGCGATTACTGACATCCTCGATGAGATGGGACACACGCATACGGCGCTGCCGTCGTCATTGCAGCCGCTTGTCCCCGGTCAGCGGATTACGGGTATCGCCTACCCGATGTTCGGCAGACCTTCCACCCAGAACGATCCCGATATTGTATTTCCCCCGCTGCTCAACATGCTCGGTGATATCAAGCCCGGTCATGTCATCGTCAGTCAGGCCAACGACGATATATGCGCCCACCTCGGCGAATTGAGCGCGGAAACTGCGAAGTATCGCGGTTGTCGCGGTGCGATCATCTATGGCGGCATCCGCGACACCGATTACATGATGAACATCGATTTTCCCGCATTTTCCCTGTACAAAACCCCGCTTGATGTTATCGGGCGCTGGGAACTGGTTGAATATGACGTTCCCATCACCATTGCCGGAACGCCCGTCAATCCCGGTGACTTTATCGTTGCCGACCGTGACGGCGTGGTCGTCATCCCGGCGGCAATCACCGATGCGGTGCTGCTGAAGGCCGAAGAGGTCGTCAGTACCGAGAACCTCGTGAGAAACGCCATCCTCGAAGGTGTGCATCCACTGGACGCCTATAAACAATACGGCAGATTTTGATCGCACAAGGAGGCTCTATCGATCAAACATCCGCAACTCTATCAATATAGTTTTCGTCAAATAAGACCATTGTGGAGAGAAAGATATGCAACGTAAAACCGTTTTGATTTTTTTCGTGCTTGCCCTATTGCTCGTCGGCGGTGCGCTGGCTATTGGTGCGCAGGACGACGAACCCGCCTACGCCGGTCTGGATATGGACCTCAGCGGCATCACCATCCGTATGGCGACCATCGGTGGCGGTCAGTATGAAGCCATGTACGACTCGATTTCGGTATTTGAAGAAGAAACCGGCGCGACCGTTGAAATCGTCGCCCTGCTCGACGGCTTTGCTATTGATCAGAAGCTCAAGGTAGATTTCGCCACAGGTGCAGCCGACTATGACGTAGCCTGGGATCACACCAGCTTCGTCGCGCAGTATGTCAACTTCTTGCTGCCACTGCAAGACTTCTTCAGCGAAGAGGAACTGTCACAGTTTAGCCCCGCGATCCTCGACGCGGCGACCATTGACGGCGACCTCTACCTGATTCCGCGTCATGCCGACATCAGCCCGCTGCACTATCGCACAGACCTGTACGAAGACCCCGATATCGCTGCGGCATATATGGAAGCAACGGGTGAAGAGCTTGTTGTTCCGACCACGCTTGACCAGATCGATTCGCAGGCCCGCTTCTTCGTGGAAAATGGTCACAGCACCTTTGGCTATACCATCGCCGGTAAAGAAGAAGCCCTGACCGGACGCTTCTACGAGATGCTGTTCGCCAGTGGTGGCGCACTATTTGACGAGAACTTTGAGCCAGTATTCAACGACGAAATCGGTATCGCCATCGCAGAAATGCTGACCGGCTGGTACAACGATGGCATCATCCCGTCAGATACGACCTCGCTGCTGTGGGACGGTGTGGCGCAGAACTTCTGCAACAACGACGTTGCCATGAAGCTGGAATGGTACGGCTGGTACTCCTACTTCCAGGACCCCGAATCTTGCGCCGTTGCCGGAAACTTCAGCATGACTCGCGGCTTCACTGGCCTTTCCATCGGTGGCGAGAACGTCCGCCCGTCTGGTTGGGCCGGGGCGCACGCCTTCTCTATCCCCGCGACTGCTTCGAATCCTGAAGCGGGCGCACAGTTGATCAAGTTCCTGACCTCCGAGCGCGTCGCCTACGAAGAAGCACAGCTTGGCTTCCTCCCGGTGCGTGATGACGTGTGGGATCGCATCATCGATGATGCCAGCGGCTCCGAAGTTGCGCTGGATATCGAACGCCTGGAACTGGCCCGCCTACAGGTTTCTGAAGACTTTAAGACGCCGCCGCTGATCGCCGAGTGGATCCCCTTCTCCAACCTCTTCTTCCCGACCCTTCAGGCGATTATCCTGGGTGATGTCTCCGCCGAAGACGGTCTGAATCAGGCGGCTGAAGAAGCCCGCGAACTAATGGCGGACGCCGGGTACTACGACGAATAGGCGAACCGCCAACCACATATCGACACCACAGGGTGAGGGCAACTGCCCTCACCCACACTTTGTCCACGCACACGTATATCGCGCCGGATTAACTCCATGGCAAACTCTACTTCGGGCAACGACAAGCAAGCAGCCCCCAACACGGATGGGCGCATCAGCGCCCGGTGGTTCCCGTTCTTTCTGCTGCTGCCATCCGTTGTCTTTATTTTAGCGGTCACCGGATTTCCGCTGATCTATTCTTTATACGTCAGTTTTACACCCTACGAATTACTGCGGCCCAATAGTCTGCAATTTGAATGGTCCACCGCGCTGCGCAATTACGAGCGCTTGCTGGGTGACGATACGTTCTGGAAAGCGGTAGAAAACACGGTGGTTTTTCTGGCGGTGTCGGTCAACCTCAGCTATATCATCTCGCTGGCACTTTCGCAGTTGATGGCGCGGGTCACGCTGGCGCAGGGATTGCTGCGCACCGTCCTGATGATGCCGATGATGTTCGCCCCGGTGCTGGTCGGCTTTCAGTTTCGTTGGTTCTACAATGCCAACGTCGGGTTGGTGAACAACATTCTTCTGTCACTGGGGATCATTCAGGAGCAGGGGCAAATCGCATGGCTGGTCGATGAACCGCTGGGCATGTTCGCCATCATCACGGCGTCAATCTGGATGAACATTCCGGTGCTGACAATCATTTTGCTGGCGGGGACGCTATCCCTCCCCAAAGACATCTTTGAGGCGTCCGAAGTCGATGGCGCGAGCTGGTGGCAGCAGTTTCGCCATATCACGTTTCCGCTGCTGCGCCCGTTCAGCTATATTGCGCTGACGATTCTGTCGTTGGATATCGCCCGTGCTTTTGATATTGTCCGCATTATGACTGATGGCGGTCCCGCCCATCGCACCGAGATGATCTGGACCTACGTCACGCGTCTCGCCATCGAAGATACGAAGTTCGGCCTCGGCAGCGCCATGTCATGGGTGACCGTCGGGCTGGCAGTCGCGTTTACGCTTTTCTTCTTCCGGCAGTTGGTAAAAAGCAGGGTGGTCTAAATGTTAACAACCACAGTGGGTAAAAATAGCAAGCGCAATCAGTGGCTTCTAAATGCGCTGGCGTGGATCATCCTGCTTGGTCTGGCGCTGCCCGCCTTCTGGATTTTGCTTACTGCATTCCGCCCCAACAACGAGATCAATACCTCGCCACCCGTATGGATTCCGCAGCGCATCACGCTGGATGCCTTTGAGACGATGTTCGGACTCAACCCGGATGTGCGCCAGCGCGTCCCCGTTGAAGACTATATGCGCAATTCGCTGATTGCCGCCGGGGGTAGCACCATTATCGCCGTCGCCGTCGGCACCCTTGCCGGATACGCGTTTGCACGCTTCCAGTTCTTCGGACACACGACCATCTTTCTGGCGATTATGCTATCGCGTGCGGTGCCGGGGGTCGCCCTCAGCTTGCCCTTGTTCATGTTGTTCAATGAGTTCAAACTGGTCAACAATATCTATGCGTTGGCCTTCGTCTATGTGGCGATCAACATCCCGTTTAGTACGTGGCTGATGGACGGTTTCTTCCGGCAAATCCCCAAAGACCTGACCGAAGCCGCCTATATCGACGGTTGCGGGTACTGGTCGGCATTCTGGCGCATTGAACTGCCGCTGACTCTGCCCGGCCTTTCGACGGCAGCTATCTTCGCCTTCCTCGCAGCATGGAATGAGTTTCAGATTGTCAGTGTGCTGGCACGCAGTTCGCGGGCGCGGACCTTCCCGCCCGGTTTGTTCGACTTCACCGAACAGTTCACTTTCGACTGGCGCGGTATGGCTGCCATGAGTGTGATTATGATGGTCCCGGCGGTTATCTTCGTACTGGCTGTGCAGCGGAACCTCGTCAGCGGCCTGACCTTCGGCGCGACCAAAGGATAAAAGGGAAAAGCCGGGACGCAAGTCACCGGCTTATATCGTCGCCTTCAGGCATGGTCAGTATGTCACTCAGCGCAGTAAATAACTTCCATAGTCGTGCTGCCTACAGAGCCATCCTGCGCCCCCACATGTTCGAGACGCACATTGTGCTGCCCCGGTGCCAGGTCATGCGCATACTCGAATCGCCGCCATTGATTTTCCCCGTGATCCGGGATGACGGCAATCTGCTGACCGTTTACAAAGAGATTCGCCGCCTCATTGGGCTGGCCCTGAATGCAAATTTCGTCCGCAGATAGTGGGCAACCGATGTCCGGGTGTCCTACCATCGAAACCGCTACGAAGCGCCCGCTTGTATGATCTTCAGGAATTACCACCTGCGCGTCTGCGCTTTGCCCCGCTTGAAGTACCACCGATCCAAACACATCAATACGCGTGGTTCCCCCCGGACAGCTTATGCCGGGATGGGTTGGTTGCGCGACAGTGAAATTTCGCCGTCCCTGATCCTTGTCGCGGACGTAGGCATTTACCGTCGTTAAGGCGGGTACATTGCAAAACGCCGACGCCTCAGTAAGTTCGCCTGTTTCGTAGTTGCCATCGCCGTCGCAGTCAAACCCGAACAGAAAGCCCGCGTTTGTATCTGCCACCGAGAGATCGACCACATTCGCAATGGCGACCGCAAAGCCTGCCCCCGGAGAATACCCATCCGGCAAGATGAGTTGTCCATCTGGCGGCACATTATCGACGATGATGCGAATGGGAATTTCATCACCCGGCGGACTGCCATCTGATGCCCTGAGTAACACACCAACCTCAACGGGACCATCAGGCGCGGTCCAGGTCCAGCGCCAGTGCGCATGATGCGTGATGACGATCTCGCCATGTGAACTTGAGAGAGTCACCGCATCGCCATTGGGTTCTTCATAGCGACCTTCAAGCACGATCTGAGCACCCTCGGCGACGCGTATCTCGCGTTGGTTAGGGATGATGCGCGGCGGCAGGTCTCCGGCGATTGTGCATTTATAGTCGTAATGTGGCGAACTACGATGAACCCCATCGCTCGTGTGGGCGTGGAGTCTGAAGCGATGCCATTGATTATTCGGTAGCAATACCGGAAGTCCATCAGCAGGGTTGTAGTGGTAGACCGTGGGGGCGTCACTTCTCCCGGTCGGCAACTGGATGCGTCTTCCACCCACTTCCAATTCCAGTCGCGGTATCTCGCCGTTATAGACGATTTCGTAGCCTACCAATGGGCGGCACTCCCCGAAGTACGGCGAACCGGTGGTGATATTCACCCATTTCGGCGCGGATGATGAAGCGTAGGCGGTTGTTCCCCATAAAAAACCGACAAGCACGAACAATATTCCCACAGAAAGCTGTCGCATTGCCAATCATCTTTCGATTCTGTGTATGCTGTGATTGATATGTGCTGTGAAATAAATGAAGCTGTTTGTGTAGCAATTTCACATAAATTGAGTTAGTTTATGGTTAATTTTAGGCTGTGTAAAAAGTGTAGCAAATATCATTGGCACACACACTTTATATAACGACTTTGTTACAAAATTTTACGATCTTCGGATGAACAGTCCGCCGATAACACATACTATGGGTGTTAGCGAGGCTGCTCATAACACGTAGAGGGGACAAACGGATGGCGACTTCACAGCAGTCAGCCAACACACGCCTGATTGTTCGATACGAAAACGAGCAACATGCTGATCTTGCGCAACAAATCGCTGAGGGTCTGGCACTTGCAGACGAGAGTCTTGACACACGTGCAGAAATCTACGATCCGCAGTCC